>NZ_MUBA01000057.1 GCF_002154575.1 Streptomyces bobili | reverse complement strand
CCACCGCACCGTACGGATCCCCATGACTGCCCCCAGCACCACCGAGGCCGCCGACGCCGACGCCGGCCCGGCCCCCACTCCCCGCCGCCGCAGATTCGGCCTCACCGCCGCCACGGCTCTCGTCATGGGCAACATCATCGGCGGTGGCATCTTCGCGCTGCCCGCCGCGGTCGCCCCGTACGGCACGGTCAGCCTGCTGGCCTTCGTCGTCCTCTCCGTGGCCGCGCTCCTCCTCGCGCTCCTCTTCGGCAAGCTCGCCCGCCGCAGTCCGGTCACCGGCGGCCTGTACGTCTACCCGCGCGACGCGTTCGGCCCCTTCGCCGGCTTTCTGTCCGCCTGGTCGTACTGGACGATGTGCTGGGTCAGCATCGCCGCGCTGGCCGTCGCCGTCGTCGGCTACGTCGACGTGCTGATACCGCTGCACGGCAACCACACACTCGAAGCGGTCGTCGCCCTGGCCGCGCTGTGGCTGCCGACCGCCGCCAACTTCGCCGGCACCCGCTGGGTGGGCACGGTCCAGATCGTCTCCACCGTCCTGAAGTTCGTTCCGCTGCTGCTGGTCGCCACGATCGGTCTGTTCTTCATCGACACCGACAACTTCGGGCCGTTCAACGCTTCCGGAGACAGTGTTCCCGGCGCGCTCGCCGCTTCCGCCGCGCTGCTGCTCTACAGCTTCCTCGGCGTGGAGTCGGCCGCCGTCAGCGCGGGCGAGGTCGACGATCCCGAGCGCACGGTGGGCCGGGCGAGCGTCCTGGGCACTCTGGGATCCGCGTTGGTCTACCTGCTGGGCACGGTCGCCGTCTTCGGCCTGGTCCCGCACGACCGGCTCGTCGAGTCCGGGGCACCCTTCGCCGACGCCGTGAACGCGATCACCGGCGGCACCTGGGGCGGCACCGCCATCTCCCTGGTCGCCGTCGCCTCCATCCTCGGCTGCCTCAACGGCTGGATCCTGCTGGCCGCCCAGATGCCGTACGCCGCCGCCCGCGACGGGCTGTTCCCGCAACCGTTCGCCCGCGTCGGCAAGGGCGGCGTGCCCGGTTTCGGCGTGTGGGCCGTGGCCGTCCTCGGTACGGTGCTCATCGGCCTCAACTTCACCGCCGGACCCGACACCACGTTCCGCGTGCTGGTCCTGATCACCACGTTCACCGGCTGCGTCCCGTACCTGCTGTCCGCCGCCGCGCAGCTGTACTGGCTGGCCCGCGGTACACGCGAACGAGTCCGTCCCGCAGGCCTGGTCCGCGACCTCATCGTCGCCGCCCTCTCCTTCGGATTCTCCTTCTGGCTGATCGCGGGAGCCGGCTACGCGGCCGTCTACCAGGGCGTGCTGTTCCTCTTCGCCGGCATCCCGGTGTACGTGTGGCTGCGCGGGCGCCGGGAGCCGGCGGAGGTGACCGAGGTGACTGGTCCGGGTGCGTGACCGGCACCGCCTCCCCGGACGCCGAGGCCCGCGAGGTCCTCGGCGCCGGCGCCGGCCGGCGGACCGCCGTCGAACCCCTCCGTGAACCGCCGGGCCGTTGTCCGCGCCGAGCGACCACGGGGTCCTAGGCCGCGTGCCGGCCCCCTCCGCCACCCCCGCGCCGGCCGCGCAACGTCACCGGGAGCACCAGGCCGCCCAGCATCCCCGCGGCGAGCAGGTACGGCCACCAGGCAGGCCCGCCGCCGCCGTCGGCCGCCGTACTGCGGGCCTCGGTCGGCACCTCGCCGGACGAGGCCCGGCCCGCCGCCTTGGTGGAGGGGCTCGCGGTGGTGGCCGCCAGGACCACGTCGTTGCCGTCGCCGCCCCGGTAACTGATCCGGTAGATAGTGTCGGCGAGTTTCACCTCGCCGCCCTCCGCCATTCCCTCGAAGGTCCCCGAGACGGGCGCTGTTCCGGTGTGGTCGAGGACGGTGATCTGCGGCGCGGTGGTGTTGCCGGCCGCCGCCAGATCGAGTGTCCCGGCCAGCCGGACCTTGCCGGATACGCGCAACGGCCGCTCCCGCAGCACGAGTTCGCCCTCGGCTGCCTGCCTGAAGTCACCGTTCACGGTCAGTCCGCCCGCGACGACGCCCTCGTTCGTCACGCTCCCGCGCACCGTCCCCGGACCGCCGAGGGAGCCGGTCACCCGCAGTGCGGAACCTCCCGTGTCGAGCAGCGATCCCGCCGAGGAGAGCTGTACGGAACGGCTGTTGACGAGTGTTGCCCCGTCCCTGAGGGCGAGGGTCCCCTTCCGGACGGTCGTCGCCCCGGTGTAGGTGACCGCCGATCCGGTGAGCGTCGTGGGCGCGGTGCCCTCCTGCACGAGCGAGCCGCTCCCGCCGAGCCGGGACAGGGTGACGGCGGCCTTCGTGTTGCGCACGACGAGCGTGCCGTCGTTCACGATCCGCCGCCGGTCGGTCCCGGTGAGGAGCGAACCGTCACCCCCGGCCGCGCCCGAACCCAGCCGCAGCACCGCGCCCTTCCGCACGGTCGTCGAGCCGTCGTAGTACTGCGCGGCCGCGAAGGTGACGTCGTTTCCCTCGGTGCCGGCGATGACGATGTCTCCGGCACCGGGTGTGGCCAGCGTGTCGTGGAAGCGGCCGCCGCCGATGGGCGCCCCGAGTGTCACCGGGCCGTTGTAGTCGAAGGTCAGCTTCGAGCGGGAGCGGGCGGCCAGCAGGTTGATGTACACGGTTTCCGCGGTGCCCGGCATGAAGATCTTGCTCGTGGTGCCGTCACCCCAGCGCACGTCCGCGCCCTTGATGTTGGTGCCGCGCTTGTTGACGTTCTTGCGGGCCGGAGTCCAGTTCAGGGCGGGGTTGCTGAGCGAGGGGTCGGTGTCGCCGCCCCGGTCCGACCAGCTGTACTGGCCGGTGAGCACGACCTGGCCACCGGGCCGGGACTGGACGTTGATGTCGCTGCCGTACTCGCGCTGGTAGAAGTCCATGCCCATGGTGACCGTGCGGCCCAGTGGGGTGTCGACGGTGAACGTGCCCTGGTTGAGCACCTTGCGCACGCCGGGGAGGGAGGTGGCGTACTCCGGGCGGCCGGCGTTCAGCTGGGTGCCGTTGTCGATCACCCCGGAGAACGTGTGGGTGCCCGAGAGGTCCCAGGTGCCCCAGAGGAACCGGGGCTGGGTGATCAGCCCGGATCCGCTGATGGTGCCGAGGTTGAAGGCGCTCTTCAGGGCGAGCCGCAGGGTTCCGTCGACGCGGATGTTGTCCTGGTTGAGCCGGAACGCCGGGGTGTCGTACGGGAAGTGCCCGATCAGCCCGGTCGTCCCGCCGTCGCCGTACTGGAGTGTCGCGCCGCGCTCGACGGTGATCGCGGGCGGATCGGGGCGGGTGACCGTCACGTAAGGATGGTTGCCGCCGAGTGTCCGCACGGTCTGCCGCTGCCGCGGGTCCGGCAGCGTGAAGTCGCTGTCCCGGGTCAGGACGAGCGTCCCGCGGCCCCGCACGGTGAGCGTTCCCTGCCCGCGGAGGACGCCGTCGTACGTCGTGGTTCCCGGCGGCACGGTGACGGCCGTGTCGCCGGTGAGGGTCACGTCGCGGTTCGCGAGGACGTCGGCGGTGACGTCCCGCACGCCTGCGGCCGAGGCCGGGGGAGCGGTGGCCAGGAGGGCGGCGACCGCCGCGAGTGCACCGGCGGCGGCTGCTGTGGTGTGGAGAGGGCTGCGCACGTTCTCGGAGACGGTCCTGGGCAGGCGCGATAACAGAAACTTGCCGCCCGGCCGGAAACTTTGGTGAAAGGGCTTTCTGTCTTGTCTCGCCAGACCCGTTGACCTCCTCGTAACGCGCCCTTACCTTTTCGGCGTTCGTCATTCCACATGCCGTTCGCAGTCTCGAACATTCCAAGGGGTGTTCATGGCTGGAACGACCCCCAGGCGAGAGGCAGCCGAGTGCAGCCCCACCCCTCGTCCCCGGCCGAGCCGAGCCCCCGTGCCGCCCAGGCCCACGTCCACCGCCGCACCCACCTCCAGGCCTGCGCCCGGACATCGGACGGCACCCCCGACGGCGGCGTCCCCGTCGCCGGCACCGTGAAGGAGAGTGCGTGACATGAGACGTGCGTACGCGATCCTGCTCACCCTCTGTCTGGCGCTGACCGGCGCCCTCGCCACCGCGGGCCCGGCGCAGGCCGCGCCCCAGACCATCGCCAACGGCACGCAGTTCACCGACACTTCGGGCAACCCCGTACACGCCCACGGCGGCGGGGTGCTCAAGGTCGGGACCTACTACTACTGGTTCGGCGAGAACCGCAACGCCGACAACACGTTCCGGTACGTGGACGCCTACCGCTCCACCGACCTGAAGAACTGGGAGTTCCGCAACCACGTCCTGACCGAGGCGAGCGACCCCGAGCTGGCCACCGCCAACATCGAGCGGCCGAAGGTCATGTACAACGCCTCCACCGGCAAGTTCGTCATGTGGATGCACAAGGAGAACGGCACCGACTACAGCGAGGCCCGTGCCGCCGTCGCCGTCTCCGACACCGTGGACGGGAACTACGCGTGGCAGGGCAGCTTCCGGCCGCTCGGCCAGCACATGTCCCGCGACATCACGGTGTACGTCGACACCGACGGAGCCGGCTACATGGTCTCCGCCGCCCGCGAGAACTACGACCTTCAGATCTACCGGCTCACCGCCGACTACACCGGTATCGCGAGTCTCGTCGCCGACCCCTGGCACGGTGGACACCGTGAGGCGCCCGCGCTGTTCAAGCGAGGCAACGTCTACTTCATGCTGACCTCGGGAGCGACCGGCTGGAACCCCAACCAGCAGCAGTACGCCACCGCCACCTCCCTGGCCGGCCCCTGGTCGGCGATGACGAACGTCGGCGACTCGACGACATTCAACTCGCAGACGGCGTACGTCCTGCCGGTGCAGGGCAGTTCGGGCACCTCCTACCTCTACCTGGGCGACCGGTGGGGGAACTCCTTCGGCGGGACCGTCAACGACTCCCGGTACGTGTGGCTGCCGCTGACCTTCCCCACCTCGACCTCGATGTCCATGACCTGGTCCCCGGAGGTCACGCTCGACACGGCCGCGGGCACGGTGTCCGGCACGAGCGCCACGTACAACACGCTGATCGCCCGCCACTCGGCCAGGTGTGCCGACATCACCAGCCAGTCCCTCTGGCAGGGCGCGCAGATCAAGCAGTACGACTGCAACGGCGGCGGCAACCAGAAGTACTGGTTCAAGTCGGTCGGGAGCGGTTACTACCAGTTGGTCGTCCGGAGCAGCTCCCTGTGTGTGCAGGAGAACGCGAACACCGTGTCCCAGGAGAACTGCAGCGCCTCGTCCAACGCTCAGCAGTGGTCGCTCACCACGTCCGGCAGCTACGTCAGCGTCAAGTCCCGCGCGAGCGGCGAGTGCCTGGACGTGAACGGCGCGTCCACCGCCAACTCGGCCGCCGTCATCACCTACACCTGCAACGGAGGGACGAACCAGCAGTGGACGCGCGGAACATGACCTCGGGTCAGCGCGTCACGCGAGCAGGTCGATCGCGTCGAAGGCGGTTCCCGCGCTGAGGAATCCGGTCGCCCCCGAACCGCTCACCACGTTGATCTTCAGCACGTTGTACTGGCTGGTGTCCGTCTGCCAGGCGCTCGCCGGGATGCTGTAGGTGAAGGTGTGGTTGTTGCCCCGGTAGGACCCGTTGGTCAGTGACCGCGTGTTCGGCTGGGTGGGCGGGGAGGGGATGGCGGAGGTCCAGTTGTCGTTGACGACGACCTGCGGGCGTCCGTTGGCGTAGGCGGTCGTCACGCCGATGCGCAGGGTGTGCGCGGCGGCGGCCTGGGCCGCGGTGAGCTTGAAGTAGACGAGGAGACCGCTGTTGACGTCCTTCCAGATGTAGCAGGGGAAGGCGGAGGTCTCGCTGCCGCTGCCGACGACCACGTTGCCGGTCCAGGAGGTGGCCCGGACGTCGGAGGGGTGCGCGTAGGTCATCAGGTCGGCGTTCTTGAAACCGCTGGGGGAGCCGGTCCACTCGTTGATCCGCCAGATGGCGCTCGCGTTGCCCGGGTCGTTCGTGGACGGGATCGCGACCGAGTTGAGGGTGGTCGTCGACCCGGCGGACACGGTCACCTGTGTACTGTATACAGCCAGCTCGCTCTTGTAGACGGTCAGCGTGTACGTCCCCGGCAGCACCCCGCCGATCGAGTAGTAGCCGTCCGACGCCCGCGCCGAACCCCAGTACTGTGCCGCCGCGTTGGCGAGTCCCACCGTGTACGGGTACGCCGTGTTCCGCCCGGTGATGCCGACGCCGGCGACCCGGCCCCGGCCGCTCGCGCCGACGTACCCGGCGATGCCGAGCGAGTCCGCCCAGGACGTGGTCAGCGTGCCCGGGAACAGCGACGAGGAGGGGGCACCGCCGTCCGTGAAGGAGATGACGTACGGCCCCTGGAGGCCGAAGCGCTGGTCCTCGGTCTGGTTCTGGCCGTAGTAGAGGATCTCGTACAGGCCGCCGCCGTCCGCGCTCTGGTGACGCAGGAGCGAGCGGTAGAAGGGGCCGCCGGAGGCCTTCTCGTGGTTGCTGCGCACGATCCACAGGCCGACGCCGCCGGCGCTCCAGCCGACGTAGTCGTAGTCCGTCACCCGCAGCTTCGAGTAGTGCTTGGAGCGGGTCTGGCCGTCGGACTTCGCGAACACGTCCGAGGCCTCGATGGTGCTGGTGGTGTACGTGTAGGAGTCGGGCTCGTCGTTGAGGAACAGGCCCTTCTTCACGCGCAGGATGTAACGGGTCGCCGAAACGGACGTGTCGGCCTTGTTGGTCCACAGGTAGACGTTGTTCTCGCCGCTGCGGGCCGCGTAGTAGTGCTTCAGCGTGCCGTACGTGACGGAGATCAGGATCGTCGTACCGGACTGTTTGACCGACACCGTGGAGGTGCCGAGCCCGGACTCGATGTGCGAGTTCATGCCGCCGTAGCCCTGGTACTCCACGCCGCGGTGGACGAGCGAGGTCAGGTCGCCGTTGGTCTTGCTCACCTTGAAGACGAGGTCGGCTCCGGTGTCGACGACGTAGTTCGAGCCGTCGTCGGTGTAGCCGAAGGCGGCGGCGGACGCGGGGGCGGCGAAGGGACCGGCGAGCGCGGCGGTGCCGGCGGCGGCGGTGCCGAGGACGAAGGTGCGGCGTCGGACCGGGTGGTGGCTCTCGGATCCGGACATGGGGGTGCCTCCTTCGGGAGGTGGGGGGTGCGGGTGATTCGTCAGAGTGGCAGTTGAATCGATTTCGCGAAAGGGCTTTCACTGGCTGGAGGTTGGCAATCATGTGAAATGAGTCCGAAACCTAGAAAGCGCTTGCCGGAGGCGGTACGGTCCTCCGCCAGGTCCTGTTGGCGTGACCGAGGAGCCGCATGTGAGACGTTTCACCCCCGCCGTGCTGGCGGCACTGACCCTGACCACCGCGCTGACGGCGGTGCCCGCCGCCCAGGCGCATGACGGCGGGAGTCCGGTACTCGGCGTCGCCGCCTGCACCGGCACCGCCTGCCACTTCGATGTCCCGCCCGGTACGTACGACGTGAAGGTCCTGCTCGGTGGCGAGGCGGCGTCGAGCACCGCGATCGCCGGCGAGACCCGGCGCTCCCTGCTGCCCGAGACCGTCGTCCCGGCCGGTGAGCGCGTCGCACGTACCTTCACCGTGAACGTCCGCACCCCCGAGGGCGAGCCGACCGGCGTCGACGGAACCCCCGGTCTGGACCTCGTCCTCGGCGGCTCGGCGCCCGCCCTCGCCGACATCCGGGTCACCCCCGCCCGGCACACCCGCCAGGTCTTCCTCGTCGGCGACTCCACCGTCTGCGACCAGCCCGGCGACCCCTACTCCGGCTGGGGCCAGCAACTCCCGCAGTACCTGCGCAAAGGCGTCTCCGTCGCCAACTACGCGGACTCCGGGGAGAGTACGGTCACCTATCTGGGGAACCCGCGGCTGTGGGCCACCGTCCAGCCACAGATCCACCGCGGCGACCTGGTGATGATCCAGCTCGCCCACAACGACAAGACGACCGACGAGGCGACCTACCGCACGAACCTGGAGACGCTGGTCGCGGGCGTCCGGGAGAAGGGCGGCCGGCCGGTCCTCGTCACCCCGATCGTGCGCCGCTGGTTCAACGCCGACGGCACGCTCAACAACGGCACGGCCCTGCTGGTCAACGGCCTCGGCGTCGACCACCCCGCCGTCGTCCGCTCGGTCGCGGCGGCGCGGGACGTCCCGCTGATCGACCTCACGGCGAAGACCAAGTCCTTGGTGGAGTCCCTGGGGACGGAGGGCTCCAAGGCCCTCTACCTCTACAACGAGAAACGGGACAACACGCACACCTCCGTACACGGCGCCACCGTCTACGCGGGCCTGGTCCGTGACGAACTCCTCGCCCAGCATCTGGTGCCGGAAGGCCTGGTGAGGGTGGGATAGACCCCTGGGGGCGCCCCGACCGGAACCGGGGCGCCTCCAGGCCCAGGCCCTGCCCCGTGGCCGGCGGAACGCCGCCGCCCACCGGCCGTGGCCCGCGGCCCGCACCGACGCAGGGGTGCCGCGGGCGCCGGCCCGTCCCCGCCCCGGTTCGGAAGGAAAGCAGCCCGCGATGCATCTCCCCCCGCCCGATCGCACCCTCAGCCCGCGTACCGGCTACACCCGCGCCCACTGGGAGTCGGCCGCCGACTCCCTGCTGGCCGCC
>NZ_MUBA01000569.1 GCF_002154575.1 Streptomyces bobili | reverse complement strand
GTCGGCGGGTGCTGTCAGTGGGAGCGCAGGGCTTCGACGGCCCGCGCGAGGGCCTGCGGCACATCCGGGACGAGCGTGTGCGCCCCGTCCCGTACGACGTGCCGCCCGGCGACGACCGTATGCCGTACGTCGGCCGCGGTCGCCGCGAATACGGCCGTCTCGGCGCCCAGCCTGGGCAGCGGGCCCGCTGTCCTGACCGAGTCGAGCGCGATCGTCGTGAAGTCGGCGGCCTTGCCGGTCTCCAGCACGCCCACGTCGTCACGGCCGAGGGCGGCGTGACCGTCGGCGGAGGCGGCCCGCAGCAGGGCGGCGGCCGTCCAGTGCCCCCGGGTGCGGCTGCGCAGCCGCTCGTTCAGCTCCATCGCGCGGGCCTCTTCGAGCAGGTCGATCACGGCGTGGCTGTCGGAGCCGAGGGAGAGCGGGGAGCCGGCCTGTTGCAGGGCGACGGCCGGGCCGATGCCGTCGGCGAGGTCCCGTTCCGTCGTCGGGCACATGCAGGTGCCGGTGCGGGAGCGGCCGAGGAGGGCGATGTCCTCGTCGGTGAGGTGGGTGTTGTGGACGCCGGTGGTCCGCTCACCGAGGACGCCGTGCTCGGCGAGGAGCTGGGTCGGGGTGCGGCCGTGGGCCTCGCGGCAGGCGTCGTTCTCGGCGGTCTGCTCGGACAGGTGGACGTGCAGGGGTGCCCCGCGCTCCTGCGCCCAGCGCGCCACGGTCGCCAACTGCCCGGCGGGCACGGCCCGTACGGAGTGGATCGCGGCTCCGATCCGTGCGTGATCCCGTTCCTTGAGAAGTGAACAGCGTTCGGCCCAGGCGTCCGCGTCGCCGTCGGAGAAGCGGAGCTGGCGGGCGTTGGGGGCCTGTCCGAAGCCTGACGAGAGATAGGCGGTGTCGAGGAGGGTGATGCGGATACCGGCTTCGGCGGCGGCCTCGATCAGTGCCTCGCCCATCGCGTTGGGGTCCGCGTAGGGGGTGCCGCCGGGCGCGTGGTGCACGTAGTGGAACTCGCCGACGGCGGTGATGCCGGCGAGCGCCATCTCGGCGTACACCGCGCGGGCCAGCTGGTGGTAGGTCTGCGGGGTCAGCCGGTCGGCGACGGAGTACATGACCTCGCGCCAGGTCCAGAAAGTTCCGGAGCCGACCTGCACGGTGCCGCGCAGGGCACGGTGGAAGGCGTGGCTGTGGGCGTTCGCCAGGCCCGGCAGGGTCAGCCCGCGCAGGATCTCGGCGCCGGGCGGCGGGGCGTCGACGCCCGTGCGGACGGCGGTGATCCGGCCGTCCGAGACCTCGACGGCCACCCCCGGCTCGACGTGGGTGCCGAGCCAGGCGTGCTCCAGCCAGTACGTCCGTGTCCGCTGCGTGGGGGTCACGTGCAGGCCAGCCCTTCCAGTACGTCGGCGAGCGCGAGCACCCCGGCCACGCAGTCGTCCTCGGCCGCGTACTCGGCCGGGGAGTGCGAGACGCCCGTGGGGTTGCGCACGAACAGCATGGCGGTCGGGATGCTCCCGGAGAGGATTCCGGCGTCGTGTCCGGCGCCCGTGCCGAGGACGGGGACCTTGAGGCCGGTGTCCCGGCCGCTTTCCCGGCCGCTTTCCCGGCCCAGGAGGCGGGCGAGTTCGTCGCGCAGGGCGTGGTCGAACTCGACGACGGGCGTGAAGGACTCGCGGACGACCTCCAGGTCGACTCCGTGTGCCGTCGCGTACTCGCGGGCCGCGCTCTCGACACCGCCGACGACCTGGTCGAGGCTCAGCTGGTCGGCGGCGCGGGAGTCGAGCCAGCCGCGCACCAGGGAGGGGATGGCGTTGACGCCGTTCGGCTCGACGGAGATCTTGCCGAAGGTGGCGACGGCCCCGGCCAGCCGGGCCTCGCGGCGGGCGGCGAGCACGGTCTCGGCGTACGGCAGCATCGGGTCGCGCCGGTCCACCAGCCGGGTGGTGCCGGCGTGGTTGGCCTCGCCCCGGAAGTCGAACCGCCAGCGGCCGTGCGGCCAGATGGCGCTGGCGATGCCGACCCGGTCGCCGCTGAGGTCGAGGGCGCGGCCCTGCTCGACGTGCAGTTCGACGAAGGCGCCGATCCGGCAGAGCCGTTCCGGGTCCGGGCCGATGGCGTCGGGGTCGTAGCCGGCGGCCTCCATGGCCCGCGGCAGGGTGATGCCGTCGCCGTCGGTCAGCCGGTGGGCCTGCTCGACCGTGAGGTGCCCGGCGGTGAGCCGGGAGCCGACACAGGCGAGCCCGAAGCGGGCGCCCTCCTCGTCGCCGAAGTTGACGAGGGCGAGGGGCCTGGTGAACCGCGCTCCCCTGCGGCGCAGTTCGTCGAGGGCGGCGAAGGACGACACGACGCCGAGGGGCCCGTCGAAGGCGCCCCCGTCGGGCACCGAGTCGAGGTGCGACCCGGTGACGACGGCGTTCCCGGCGGCGGGGTCGCCGAGCCAGGCCCACTGGTTGCCGTTGCGGTCGACCTCGTAGGCCAGTGCGCGTGCCTCGGCCTGTTCCTGGAACCAGGCCCGGCAGTCGGCGTCGGCGGCCGTCCAGGCGTAACGGCGGTAGCCACCGGAGTCCGGGTGCCGCCCGATGGGACGCAGGTCGCGCCACATCTGCTGGAAGGACGCACCGGCCGCACCCGCGTGCCCACCCCCGTCCGCGTCCGCGTCCGGCGGCAGGATCTCGTCCGCCGCCGGGCGGCTGCCGCCCGCTTCGATCCCCGGACGGGTCACGCGCCGTCACCCTCGCGCAGCGGCACCCGCACGCCCCGCTCGTCGGCGACCGACTCCGCGATGTCGTATCCGGCGTCGACGTGCCGGATGACGCCCATGCCGGGGTCGTTGGTGAGCACGCGCCGGATCTTCTCGCCGGCCAGCTTCGTGCCGTCGGCCACCGTCACCTGGCCGGCGTGGATGGAGCGGCCCATGCCGACGCCGCCGCCGTGGTGGATCGACACCCAGGAGGCGCCCGAGGCCACGTTGACCATGGCGTTCAGCAGCGGCCAGTCGGCGATCGCGTCGGAGCCGTCGAGCATGGCCTCCGTCTCGCGGTAGGGCGAGGCGACGGAGCCGGAGTCGAGGTGGTCCCGCCCGATGACCAGCGGTGCGGCCAGCTCGCCGCTCGCGACCATGTCGTTGAACCGTTCACCGGCCTTGTCGCGTTCGCCGTAGCCGAGCCAGCAGATGCGGGCGGGCAGGCCCTGGAAGTGGACGCGCTCACCGGCCAGCTTGATCCAGCGGGCGAGGGACTCGTTCTCCGGGAACAGGTCGAGCATCGCCTTGTCGGTCTTGGCGATGTCGGCGGGGTCGCCGGACAGGGCGGCCCAGCGGAAGGGGCCCTTGCCCTCGCAGAACAGCGGTCGGATGTAGGCGGGGACGAAGCCGGGGAAGGCGAAGGAGCGGTCGTATCCGGCCACTTGGGCCTCGCCGCGGATGGAGTTGCCGTAGTCGAAGACCTCGGCGCCGGCGTCCATGAAGCCGACCATCGCCTCGACGTGCCGGGCCATGGACTCGCGGGCCCGGGTGGTGAAGCCGGCCGGGTCCTTCGCGGCGGCGTCGGCCATGTCCTCGAACGCGACCCCGGTGGGCAGGTAGGCCAGCGGGTCGTGGGCCGAGGTCTGGTCGGTGACGATGTCGATGGGCGCGCTCATGGCGAGGAGCTGCGGGACCAGCTCCGCGGCGTTGCCGAGGACGCCGATGGAGAGGGGCTTGCGCTGGTCGCGGGCCTCGACGGCGAGCTGGAGGGCGTGCTCCAGGCTGTCGGCCTTCACGTCCAGGTAGCGGTGCTCGATGCGGCGGTCGATGGCGCGCGGGTCGCAGTCGATACAGATCGCCACGCCGTCGTTCATGGTCACGGCGAGGGGCTGGGCGCCGCCCATGCCGCCGAGGCCGGCCGTCAGCGTGATCGTCCCGGCGAGGGTGCCCCCGAACTGCTTCGCGGCGACGGCGGCGAAGGTCTCGTAGGTGCCCTGGAGGATGCCCTGGGTGCCGATGTAGATCCAGGAACCGGCGGTCATCTGGCCGTACATGGTCAGGCCGAGCTGTTCCAGGCGGCGGAACTCCTCCCAGTTGGCCCAGTCGCCGACGAGGTTGGAGTTGGCGATCAGGACGCGCGGGGCCCATTCGTGGGTCTGCATGACGCCGACCGGGCGGCCGGACTGGACGAGCATCGTCTCGTCCTGCTTGAGCGTGCGCAGGGTGCGCACCATCGCGTCGAAGGAGCGCCAGTCGCGGGCCGCCTTGCCGGTGCCGCCGTAGACGACGAGCTTGTCGGGGTGCTCGGCGACCTCGGGGTCGAGGTTGTTCTGCAGCATCCGCAGGGCGGCTTCCTGCTGCCATCCCAGGGCACTCAGTTCCGTACCGCGCGGTGCTCGGACGGGGCGGGGTCCTGACATGGTCTGCCTCCTGGAGGGTGGGCGATCCCGACGGATAGTTGCAGTGGTTATTCACATCCTGACCTGGTGAATAGGGCTAGTCAATACACCGAAGGGTGTGGACGGGCTCAGGGAAAGGGGCGGAGGGGGCACTCAGGGGGAGAAGGATCGCCCGGCAGGGGCACGCCACCACGAGGGCCGACCCGACAGGGGCAGCCGCGCGCTCAGCGTGGATCCAGGGGCGCGCGCAGCAGCGCCGCACCACCCCTTCGCCACCCGCGCGCTCTTGACGCGCGCCCGGCGACACGGTGTTGAACTGGCTGAACCAGCTGAACCGGCCCGGAAAACATGGTCAGTCGACCCACCCTAGTCACCGCCGCGCATGTTCCGCTGGAAAATGCCAGAAGACTCACCCCTCGCGCACACGTTGCGTAGCTTCTTCCTCACTCAGCCGAACCGCAGGCAGGAGGGGAGCCAACGGTGCCCGGAATCGACGAGTGTCTACTGGAGGCCATGCGGCTGCCCGGAGCCCGGGGAGCGGCGCTGGTCGACTGGACCAGCGGGCTGGCCCTCGGCACGGTCGGGGAGTTCCCGGGCGGTGACCACGAGGCCGCCGCCGCCGAGGCCGCGGAGGTCGCGCGGCTCACGGCGGAGCAGCGGGCGTTCACGCCCGACGACGGCGGCGAGGACGCCGATCCCCCGGTCGAGGACCTGATCATCAGCAACCGGGACAGCTACCACGTGCTGCGGTTCGTGCCCACGTCCTTCGACAGCAGCGTGTTCCTGCACGTGTGGCTGGCCCGGCCGGACGGCAATCTCGCGCTGGCCCGCATCCGGCTGGGCGAGATGGCCGGACGGCTGGTGCTGGGATGACCGTCGTGGGGACCACCCCGCCGCCCCGGCTGCCGGTGCGCGACCGGACGGCGGGCCGGGAGCGCGGGAGCGGAGCGGTCTCGCCGATGCTGACCCGGCTCGCCGCCGAGCGCGCCACCGGTGTCCTGGAGCGCGAGCGCGGAGCGCTCTATCTGGCCGAGGGCCGGGTGGTGCACGCCGAGAGTCCCTTCGCCCCGGGCCTCGACGTGCTCCTCCTGACCCACGGCACGCTGGAGCCCGGCGTGTGGTGGGAGGCGGTGGAGCGGGCCGGCGAGGAGCGCGGTGCCGCCCGCCTGCTGCTCGACGCCGGCCGGATCGGGCGGGGCGCCCTGGAGATGTGCCATCTGGGGGCGCTGTACGACGCCGCGTACTTCGCGCTGGCGCCGAGCAGCGCTCCGGGCCGCTTCCGGTACGGCGCCGGTCACTGGTTCGGTGCGCTGCGGCCGGTCCCGGTCGACGCGGTGGAGCGGGAGACGCTGCGCCGCCGCGAGCTGCTGCACCGGCTGTGGCCCGATCCGCTTCCGGACAGCGCCCCGCTGCTGCGGGCCGACCCGGCCGCCGCCCCGCAGCCGCCGTCCCGGCAGCGCGCGGTGCTGGCGCTGGTGGACGGTGTGCGCACGGCGTCGGACATCGCCCGGGAGCTGGGCCGGCCGGCGTTCCCCACGCTGATGGACGTCCGGCGGCTGGCGGCGGCCGGGCTGGTGACCGCCCGGTTCCCGCCGCCGGTCGCGCAGCCGCCGCCGGCGCTCGCCCTGCCCCAGGTCAACGACCCCGACATCACCTTGCTGAAGAGGCTCAGGGATGCGCTGGAGGCCCTTTGAACGGCAGCGACCGCGCGCCGAGAGGAGCGTACTGATGGCCGCGGAACCCGAGATACTCGCCGAGCTGCGACGACTGCGGGCGCGGGTGCCCCAGCTGACCGGGGCGCTCGTGGCCGGCGTGGACGGGCTCGTCCTGGCCCACGACACGCCCGGTGTGGAGGCGGAGGGGGTGGCCACGCTCACCGCGACCTCGCTGGCCGTCGCCGTGCGGCTCGCGGACACCACCGGCCAGGGCGCCTTCCGTGAGCTGCTCGTGCGCGGCGTCCACGGCTACGTCGCGACGTACGCGGCCGGGGGGATCGCCGTACTGACGGTGCTCGCGCAGGATCGCGTCAACGTCGGCCGACTGCACCTGGAGAGCCGCCGGTGCGGCACCCGCGTCGGCGAACTCGTCGACGCCGCGGAGCGGGCGCGCGCCCCGGCGCCCGGCCCGGCCAGGACGGCTCCCGCACGGACGCCCGCCGCCCGGACCAGGAGCGCCTCCACACCGGGCGTGTCGTGGGCCAGG
>NZ_MUBA01000568.1 GCF_002154575.1 Streptomyces bobili | reverse complement strand
CGCGGGGTCGGGGCGGTCCCCGCGGCGGCTGTCAGGAGCGCGGCGAGCCGCCCCACGGCCGTACCGTCGCGCTCCCGCGCGGCCCGTTCGGAAACCGGCTTCCCCTCGGTCGCCGGTGGGTCCTCAGAAGCCATCGCCGTCCGCCGTCGCGCTCAGATACGGCATCAGCTCGTCCGCCAGCGCGTCGCGGGAGTCCGCGTCCAGGCCGGCGACGCCGGTGAGGTAGAGGGCGTTCAGGAGCTGGTCGGTGGCGAGTTCGCCGTCGGCGGCGCGGTTCAGGAAGCGGTTGATGAGGTGTTCCGCGTCACCCGCGGGGGTGTCGAGGTGGGCGCGGACGATCTCGGTGAGCTGCTCGCGGTCCGGGCGGCGCAGCCGCAGGCGGACACAGCGGCGCAGGAAGGCGGGCGGGAACTCGCGCTCGCCGTTGCTGGTCAGCACCACGAACGGGAAGGCGCGGCAGCGTACCCGGCCCCGGCTGACCGCGACCGGCTCGTCCGTGCCGTCGGCGAGTACCCCGGCGGTTCCCGCTTCGGTGAACTCGCGCGCGGCACGCATCAGTTCGGGAATCTCGTACTGGCCTTCCTCCAGCACGTTCAGTAGGTCGTTGGGGAGGTCGAGGTCGCTCTTGTCGATCTCGTCGACCAGCAGGACGCGGGGACGGCCGTAGGGCAGCAGGGCTGTGCCGAGGGGGCCGAGGCGCAGGTGTTCCTCGACGTCGGCGCTCGCGGGCGGGAGGCCCTGCGGGCCACCCGTCCCCGGCACCTCGCCCCCGGGCCTCGTGTCTCCCGCCCGCCATGCCGCCCGGCGGGC
>NZ_MUBA01000567.1 GCF_002154575.1 Streptomyces bobili | reverse complement strand
GCTGAACTCACCCTGCGAGACAGTCAGTTCAGCCGTGAGGAAGCCCAGCATACGTAACGCCCCGGACCCCTCGGCCACGTGATACCCCGTCGCCCTCTTGATGTGCTCACGTCGGCACGCCATATTGGTCCGGACCATTGCCGCCATGCCGGGCCGGGAGGCGAAGCCGTGCGACGCGTCGTGCTGTGCGGATGGATGCTCGCCCTGTGCTGCGGCTGCGCCGGACCGGGCGGCGGGGACGGGGGACGGGCGCCGGGCCCGCCGACGGGGGTCTCCGCCGAGGCGGGCAGCGCGACCAGCGTGCACGTGATGTGGAACGCGCTCTCCGGGGTCAGCGCCTACGAGGTGTACCGGGGCACGGCGAAGGTCGATGACGTGCCCGCCTCCGCACACATGTTCGACGTCACCCGCCTCACGCCCGCCACCGCGTACGTCTTCACCGTCCGGGCCCGCGACGACGAGGGCCGGCTCGGGCCGCCCAGCCGTGAGGTGCGGGCCACGACTCCGGCGGCGGTCGCGGCGGACCACTCGGCCCCGACCGCACCGGGCGGCGTCACGGGCCGGGCTGCCGGAAGCCGGGCGGTCCAACTGTCCTGGACGGCGGCCACGGACGACCGGAAGGTGGTGTCGTACGACATCCTCCAGGGCGGGGTGAAGATCCACGGCGTCGGCGGGGCCCAGACGGCGACCGTCGTCACGGGACTGCGGCCGGGCACCCGGTACTCCTTCACCGTCCGGGCGCGGGACGCGGCCGACAACCTCTCGCCCGCCGGCGCGGCCGTACGTCTGACCACCGGGCCCGGCGACGACGGGGGACGGGACACCGCACCGGCGGACTTCCGGGCGACGACCCACCGCGCCGACGGGGCGTACTACATCGACCTGGCCTGGGTGCCACCGCGGGTGGACGGGGTCGTCACCGAGTACCAGATCCAGCTCGACGGGCAGCCGGCCACCTCGCTGGTCTGGGGCGGCACACCACCGCGGGACAAAGCCACCCACAGCTTCTACGCGGGGCGCGAGGCCGGTGCCGGACACCGGGTCCGGCTGCGCGCACGGCTCCCGGACGGGACGTGGGGGGCGTTCTCGGCGGAGCGGGCGGTGACCACGGGGGGCCAGCCGTGAGAGCGCGTGCGCATGCGGATGGTGACGGCAGGGGTCCGGCCCGGATCGCGCAAGCGGGCGGGCCACCGTTCTGGGCCGTCGGGAGGAATCCGTCACCTGCCCGGCCGCGGCCGGAGTGCGGGCCGGGCCGGGGGGACGTTGGCTGCCCCTGAGGCAGCACGGGCGTACCCGACCCTCGGCGGCGCAAGGTCGCCAACCGTGCAGCCGGAGGACATCCGATGCGAACTTCCCCGCTTCTCGCCCGCTCTTCCCCTCTTCTGGCCCGCTGCGGACTGACCCTGGCGGCCGCCGCCGCACTGCCCCTCGCCGTGACCGCCCAGCCCGCCGCCGCGCGCGTCTCGGGCATCTCCGTCAGCACGTCCGGTTCCACGGTGTCCGTGGTGACCAGCGCGTGCTCCCAGATCAACGGCAGCTGGGGCACGGCGGCGCTGCTCGCCAGCAACCAGGCGAACTTCGCCCAGGGCCGCCAGGTCGCCCTGTCGGGCACCACTGTCAGCCAGTCCGCGGCCTGGTCCAACGTCTCCCCCGGCACGCACACGGTCGTCGTGATGTGCTCCAGCGGCAGCACCGCCGGTACCCAGACGGTGATCGTGTCCCCCCCGTCCACGCCGACGATCTCCGCGACGGCCTCGCCCACCCGCGGGGTGATGGGCGGCATGGGCGGCGCGACCCGCGACTACGGCACGGTCACCCTCGTGGCGGGCGGCGCGCTGGTCGGCACGGGTGTCATCGCGACGGTCTGGTTCCTGCGCCGCCGGACGAAGCCGTACCGGCTGTAGGGACGCCGCCTCAGGGACGCCGCAGGGACCTCCCCGAAGACGCGGCAGCCACTCGGCGCGGGCCTGGTGGACAGCGGAGACGCGCTGTCCACCAGGCCCGCGCCGCCGTGTGGGCCCGTCGCCGGACGCCGTTGACATTATGCAGGTAATTACCTGCATAATGGAGCCGTGAACCTCGAAGCGGTCTCCCGACCGACAGCCGGCACCCAGGAGTACGCCATGCCCACCGACACCGCACCCGTGCCGGACTACGTCTACGTCACCTACATCCGCGCGACCTCGGAGCAGGTCTGGCAGGCCCTCACCGACGCCGAGCTGACCGCGCGCTACTGGGGGCATGCCAACGTGTCCGACTGGAAGCCCGGCTCCGCGTGGGAGCACCGCCGCGCCGACGGATCAGGCGTCGTCGACGTCGTGGGCACGGTGCTGGAGAGCGAGCCGCCGACCCGCCTGGTCGTCACCTTCGAGGACACGCCGGACGAGCCGCGGGAGCCGTCGGTGGTCACCTTCCTCGTCGAGCCCCACGAGGACATCGTCCGTCTCACCGTGACCCACGAGAAGCTCCCCGACCGGGAGATGCTGGGCGGCATCTCGCACGGCTGGCCGGCCGTGCTGGCCAACCTCAAGTCGCTGCTGGAGACCGGAGAGGTCCTGCCGCAGGCGCCCTGGGAGATGAACCGCGCGGCACACAGCTGAGCCGCCGCGGCCCTTCCCGCCAGCGACCCGCGAAGATCCCGTGCCACGGGAGAGAGAAGAAGAGCCATGGACACCACCCCGCTGCGCGACGCCCACCGCGCACTGCTGGAGGCCGCCGCGACCGTGGCCTCGACCGGCGCCGGGAACCCGCCCCCCGAGGGCGAGTGGAACGCCGGGCAGATCCTGGCGCACGTCAGCCTCGTCGACGCCGTCACCGTCACCGCCGTCGTCTCCGCGGCCTCCGGCGCGGTCACGGCGTACGACAACCGGGTGGCGCAGGACTCCTGGACCCTGGGGCGGGTGATCGCGCTCGGCGGTGGCGAGGCGGGGCTCCGGGAACGCGTCCGGCTCCAGGGCGAGGCGCTCTGCGCGCTCGTCGCGCCGTTGAGCGAGGCCGAACTGGACACCCCCGTGCCCACCCTGCTGCTGTCGCACGGGCAGGTCCAGGTCGATCAGCTCGTGCCGCTGAGGGCCCTCGTCACGGGCCTCGCGGAGATGGAACTGCCCGGCCACACCAAGCAGTTGCTGGACCTGTTGCCGTAGGGCAGGGGGCGGCCGATCGGTTACGGCGCCTGCTCGGCGGGGTCGGGCAGTGCCGCCAGCGCCTCGGTCAGCCACTGGATCCAGAAGGTCTCCAGCTCGATGCCCGCGCGCAGCACCAGGTGCTGGAGCCGGACCTGCGGGCTGTCGTCGCCGGGCGGGAAGTCCCGCTTCTCGATCTCCTCGTACTCGGCCAACTGCCCCCGGTGCAGGTCGAGATGACGGCGCAGGTCGGCTTCGAGGCCCGCGGTGCCGACGACGGCGGCGGCGCGCAGCCGCAGGAACAGGGCGTCCCGGTGCGGCTTGGGGTCCTGCGCCGCGGCCGTCCACCGCCCCAGTTCGGCGCGGCCCGCGGGCAGGACCTCGTAGCTCTTGCGCTGCCCGCGGGTCGGCTGCTCGGTGGGCTGGGCCCGGATGAAGCCCTCGGCCTCCAGCTTTCCCAGCTCGCGATAGATCTGCTGGTGCGTCGCCGACCAAAAGTAGCCGATCGACTTGTCGAACCGGCGGGTCAGATCCAGCCCCGACGACGGCTTCTCGAGGAGGGCGGTGAGGATCGCGTGCGGGAGTGACATGGGGCTCATCCTAGGGACGCGCCGGGGAACCTCTACAAGGCCGCGGCCAGCTCGGTTCCCTGCTTGATAGCCCGCTTGGCGTCCAGTTCGGCGGCGACGTCGGCACCGCCGATGAGGTGCGCGCTCGCCCCGGCGGCGACCAGCTCGTCGTACAGGTCCCGGCGCGGGTCCTGGCCGGTGCACAGCACGATGGTGTCGACCTCCAGGACCGTGCTCTGCTCGCCGACGGTGACATGCAGTCCGGCGTCGTCGATGCGGTCGTAGCGCACACCCGGGACCATGCGCACGCCCCGGTGCTTGAGTTCGGTGCGGTGGATCCAGCCGGTGGTCCTGCCGAGTCCGGCACCGACCTTGCCGGTCTTGCGCTGGAGCAGGTGGACGCTGCGCGGCGGAGCGGTCCGCTCGGGCGCGGCGAGGCCGCCGGCCGCCCGGTAGTCCATGTCGACGCCCCACTGCCGGAAGTACGTCGCCG
>NZ_MUBA01000566.1 GCF_002154575.1 Streptomyces bobili | reverse complement strand
CGGTGAGGAACTCGGCGACGTCGAAGCCGATGCCGCCCGCGCCGAGGATCGCGACCCGGTCGCCGACGGGGACGCCGTCGCGCAGGACGTCGAGGTAGCCGACGACGCTCGAGTGGTCGACGCCGGGGATGTCGGGGGTGCGCGGGCTGACGCCGGTGGCGACGACGACCTCGTCGTAGTCCGCCAGGTCACCGGCCGCCGCACGGGTGTTGAGGCGTACGTCGACACCGTGGGCGTCGAGCTGGTGGCGGAAGTAGCGCAGCGTCTCGTCGAACTCCTGCTTGCCGGGGACCTTGCGGGCCACGTTGAGCTGGCCGCCGATCTCCGCCGCGGCGTCGAACAGGGTGACGGCGTGGCCGCGTTCGGCCGCGGAGACCGCGCAGGCGAGTCCGGCGGGTCCGGCGCCGACGACCGCGACGCGCTTGCGGCGGCGGGTGGGGGTGAGCACCAGCTGGGTCTCGTGGCAGGCGCGCGGGTTGACCAGGCAGGAGGTGATCCTGCCGCTGAAGGTGTGGTCGAGGCAGGCCTGGTTGCAGCCGATGCAGGTGTTGATGGCCTCCGGTGTGCCGGCCGCTGCCTTTTCGACGAAGTCCGGGTCGGCGAGCATCGGGCGGGCCATCGACACCATGTCCGCGCTGCCGTCGGCGAGCAACCGCTCGGCGATCTCGGGGGTGTTGATGCGGTTGGTGGTGATGAGCGGGACGGAGACCTCGCCCATCAGCCGCTTGGTCACCCAGGTGTAGGCGCCGCGGGGCACGGAGGTGGCGATGGTGGGGATGCGGGCCTCGTGCCAGCCGATGCCGGTGTTGATGAGGGTGGCGCCGGCCGCCTCGACGGCCTTGGCGAGGGTGACGACCTCGTCCAGCGTGGAGCCGCCGGGGACGAGGTCGAGCATCGACAGCCGGTAGATGACGATGAAGTCCTCGCCGACCGCCTCGCGCACCCGCCGCACGATCTCGACGGGGAACCACATCCGGTTCTCGTAGGAGCCGCCCCAGCGGTCGGTGCGGTGGTTGGTCTGCAGGGCGATGAACTCGTTGATGAGGTAGCCCTCGGAGCCCATGATCTCGACGCCGTCGTAGCCGGCCTGGCGGGCGAGGCGAGCGGTGCGGGCGTAGTCGTCGATGGTCCGCTCGACCTCGGCGTCGGTCAGTTCGCGGGGTACGTGCGGGCTGATCGGTGCCTGCAGCGCGCTCGGCGCGACCAGGTCGGTGTGGTAGGCGTAGCGGCCGAAGTGCAGGATCTGCATCGCGATCCGGCCGCCCTCGCGGTGCACGGCCTCGGTGATCGTCCGGTGCTCCTCGGCCTCCGCGTCCGTGGTGAGCTTCGCGCCGCCCACACCCGGCCGTCCCTCGTCGTTGGGGGCGATGCCGCCGGTGACGATCAGGCCCACTCCCCCGCGTGCGCGGGCGGCGTAGAACTCGGCCATGCGCGCGAAGCCGTCCTCGGCCTCTTCCAGGCCTACGTGCATCGAGCCCATGAGGACGCGGTTGGGCAGGGTGGTGAAGCCCAGGTCGAGCGGGCTCAGCAGGTGCGGGTATCGGCTCATCGGGGCCCTCCGTGCGCGGTGTCGTGCCCCTGTAGTTGTAGAGGACCGCGCACGGGTTATGCAACTAGTTGCACAATAGGCTCCACGTCGCCTTCGTCACGTCACCGCTCCCCGCGGGGCAGCACCACGGCACCGGCCCGTCACCGGCTTTCGAGCAGCAGGTGCAGTTCCGTCTCCTGGTCGCCGGAGGCGGAGGAGAGATCCTTCACCCGGAAGACGGAGTCCAGCGTCGTACGGAAACGCTCGATCGCCCAGTAGCCGCCCTGGACGTCGGCCGTGACGGACGACGCCAGCGGGGCCGGGCGGGCGCAGTCGTGCACGTCGCTGACCTCGAAGGTGCCGAGCCACACCATCGGGCGGGTCTCGTGAAGCTGTTCGGGCACGTCCTCGGCGCAGCGGTCGGACTCGAAGCAGGCGCACAGCGTGTCGAACACGATCCGGGCGTCCTCCTTGCTGCAATCGCTGATCTCGAGGGTGACGGACTCCGGATGCGGTCGCTCGCGGTCCATCGTGATCGCTCCTCTCGTGGCGGTGGCGCGAGGTCGCGGGTTCCCCGCGAACCACGCCACATCCCAAGAAAAGCACCACTTTCCCGGGCGGGCACCCCTTGGACGCCCGTCCCGGGAAACGGAGGTCAGCGCGTGAAGCGGTAGGTCTTGCTGTCCGTCAGCACGCAGAAGCCGGGCGAGACGACGATCACCCGCAGGGTGCCGGTGCGGCGGTCGTAGTCGATGCCCTCCGTCTCGAAGGAGCCCGAGCAGGAGCTGCGCAGCGGCAGCTGTCGCAGGGCGGTGACCCGGCCGTTCACGTCGCCGGAGCCGCCCGGTTCGGCCGACAGGTCGATCTGGAGCAGCGGCTTGGTCATGCCGAAGAGGGTGCCCGCGGGGTCGTCGGAGGAGCACAGCAGGGTGGTCGGGCCGGTGAAGTCGCAGCCCTGGACGTCGCGCACGGCGCGGTCGAGGCGGACGGTGGAGGCCTGCGGCAGGTTCGCCGAGGGCGAGGTGGAGGGGTTGACTCCGGGGGTCGGCAGGACGATCAGCCGGGTCATGGTGCCCCACTCGCCGGTGAGCATCCACTGGCCGCCCGGCGCGATGGCCACCCAGGAGTTGTTGAGGGCCTCGCCGGGGCTGAGCGCGTGCACGTACTCCGACCAGGCGCCGCCCGGCGCCTGTACGCGGTACATCTTCGAGGTGCCCGAGTCGCGCTGGTAGGGCTCGACGTAGTAGCCGTCGTAGGAGGCGTCGGGGTCGCCGACGTGGTTCCAGCCGCGGGTGCTCACCCCGAAGGGGATCGTCCCGATGCCCGTGTAGCGGTTGGCGCTGTTCGCCGGGACCTCGACCGAGGCCAGTCCCTGGCTCTCGGTCAGCGGGTCGGCGCGGTCGGAGCCGACCTCGGTCCAGGTGTCGGCCGCCGCGGCGGGCGGGGCGG
>NZ_MUBA01000565.1 GCF_002154575.1 Streptomyces bobili | reverse complement strand
TAGTACTGCGAGCCCTGCCCGGAGAACATGAAGACCACGGGCAGGCGCCCTGTGGGCGTCTCGGTCATCGGGGGCGTCCGGTCGGCCGCGCTCATCGGTACGTGTCCCAGAACAGGCCGGCCGCCGCCGGCCGGGCAGGTACGGCGGGCTCCTCCGCGGCGGTGCCCCGGATGACGACCGTGCGCTCCGGCGGGGACTGCGGCAGCGGCGCCCGGGCGGCGCGGTGCTCCGCCGGGGCCGGGGCGAGCAGCAGGTGCGCGTTGGTGCCGCCGTCGGCGAAGCAGTTGAGCGCGGCCCGGTCCGCCTCCGCGGGCCACGGGCGAAGCTCTCTCGGAAAGTACATCGCGCAGGCTTCCAGGTCGAAGTGCGGCAGGGGCTGCTGTCCCGAGCGGAACGGCACCTGCTGCCGGTGGTGCAGCATCAGGACGACCTTGATGAACGCGGCTATGCCCTCCGCGGCCAGCGGATGACCGATGTTCGGCTTCACCGATCCGAGCGCGAGCCGCACGGGCCGGGCCGGGCCGGCGCCGTAGACACTCTCGATCGCCTTCAGTTCGAGCAGGTCTGTGACGGTCGAGCCGGAGGCGTTGGTCTCCACCCAGCCGACGTCCTGCGGCGCACGGCCGCTGTGCGCCAGTGCCTCGGCCATCACGTCCTTCTGGGCCCGCAGGTTGGGGGTGGCGGGTCCGGCGGTGCGGCCGTCGTTGTTGATCGCGATGCCCTCCAGTACGGCGAGCACCCGGTCGCCGTCCGCCTGGGCACGGTCCAGCGGCTTGAGGACGACGACGCCGACGCCCTCACCGAGCACCAGGCCGGCCGCCCGGCCGTCGAACGCGTGGAACTCCGGGCCGGGGTTGAGCAGTCCGCGCTGTCCGAACACCCGGTGCGCCCGGTCGTCCGCGAGCAGGCTCACACCGGCGACGACGGCCGACTCGACGGAACCCGTGCGCAGTGCCTGTACGGCCATGTCCATCGCCACCAGGGCGGAGGAGCAGGCGGTGTCCACCACCAGGCTCGGGCCCTGGAAGTCGAAGAACTGGGAGATGTTGGCCGCGAGGTAGTTCTGGCCGGTGACCACGACCGGGTTCTTGGCCCGCTCCAGGGCCTCCGGGTCGGGGGTGTGGGTGGCCCGGCCGCCGACGTACACACCGACCCTGCGGCCCTTGAGGTCCGCCGGGCGGTATCCGGCGTGGTGTATGGCCCTGTCGACCTCCTCCAGCAGGAGCAGCGCCTGCGGGTCCATGGCCTCGACGTCCGCCTCGGACAGCAGGAACCGCTGGGGCGCGAACCGCAGCACCTCCGGCAGCAGCCCGGCGTGGTGAGCGAGGTGGCGGCCGAAGCGGGAGGCCGGGATGGGACGCAAAGCCGTACGGCCGTCCCGCAGCAGCTCCCAGTAGGCGTCGGCGGAGTCGGCGTCGGGGAAGCGGCAGGACAGGCCGACCACGGCTATGGCGTCGGCTCGCGGATCAGGGGTGAGGGAGGTGGTGTCCTGCCGGGGGACGACGGCGGGTGCGCCGAAGGCGCGGACGGATGCCGGGGCTGAGGACTGCGGCGGTGCCGGGGCCGCGGACTCCGGCCGTGCCTCGGACTCGGCCTCATGAGCCGAGCCGCCGAACTCCGTGAGCAGCGCGGTCGGGTGCTCCTCGCCGAGATATGCCGCGAAGCCGTCCACTGTCGGGTGTTCCAGCAGGGCCGACGGGTCGACCGAGACGTCGAGGCGCCGGGCGACGGTCTGGACCAGCTGGGTGACCATGATCGAGTCCATGCCGTAGTCATGGACCGGGACGTCCCCGGTCAGCTTGACGCGGTCGAAGCGCAGTTCCGCCGCGAGCTGGTCGAGCAGCCAGGAGGCGACCGCCTCGACGGCGGCGCGCACGTCCGCGCGCGCGCCGCCCACCGGTTGTGGCGTGGCCGCCGCAGTGGTGGGCGTGGCCGCCGATGCAGTGGGCGTGGCCGCCGATGCAGTGGGCGTGGCCGCCGATGCGGTCGGCGTGGCCTCCAGGCGCCGTGCCGTCAGGCGCTCGGCGCTGAACTCGAGGCCCGGCCGCGGCAGTACGGGCATCACGACCCGGGCGCCGCTTTCCAGCGCGCGGTCGAGCAGGGCCAGCCCCTGGGCGTCGGTGAGCGAGGCGAGGCCGGATGCCTGGTAGGCGGCGCTGCGGGCCTCCCCCATGCCGGTGTCCTTCCAGCTCGGCCACTGCACGCTGACCAGGGGCAGCCCGTACGGGCGGGCCTCGGCCACCGCGTCCAGGTAGGCGTTGGCCATGGCGTAGTCGCTCTGGCCGACCGCGAGGGCGGGAACGGCGGCGGCGACCGACGAGTACAGCACGAACAGGCCGAGCGGTTCGTCCCGGAAGCACTCCAGCAGGGCGTCCAGGCCGAACACCTTCGGTGCGAGGACACGGGCGACGCCGGTCTGCGGCTTGCGGACGAACGCCGGGTTCTCGAAGTCGGTGTAGCCCGCGCTGTGGATCACGCCGCCGACCGGGCCGAGTCGCATGGTGACGTCGGCGAGGACCTTGGCGAGGGCCTCCTTCTCGTCCAGCGGCACGGCGACAGCCTCGAGTTCGACGCCCTGGGCGGCCAGTTCGGCGAGCGGACGCAGCTTGCGGCCCAGGGGGCCGTCCTCGGCGATGTGCGCCGCCCACTCCGCGCGCGGCGGCAGCTCCTCACGGCCGGTGAGGACCAGCTTGCGCACGCCGTGGCGGGCGACGAAGTGGCGCGCGGTGAGCAGCCCGAGGCCGCGCGTGCCGCCGGTCACCCACAGCACGTGGTCCGCCGGGAAGCCGAGTTCGGCGCGCTGTGTCCGCGGGGCCTCGGCAAGCGTCGCCAGGTGGCGCACTCCGCCGCGGTAGGCGACCTCAGCGGGCTCGCCGTCGGCGGACAGCTCCTCGGCGACCCAGCGGCACAGCTGCTCGTCGGTCACGGCCCGGTCGATCTCCACGTGGCGGGAGCGGACGTGGCGGTACTCGCTCTGCAGCATCCGGTACAGGCCCACCCGGGCCGCTCCGCCGAGGGCGGGCCCACCGCGCGAGACGAGCAGGGCGCGCAGGTCGCGGCGGCCG
>NZ_MUBA01000564.1 GCF_002154575.1 Streptomyces bobili | reverse complement strand
GCTCGGGGGAGCGAGGGGTGCGGGTCACACCGGCACGCTAGGCCGGGGGGCGTGCGCCGGGCCGCCCGCGGCGCCGGACGTCAGCGTTTCGTCATGGGTCGCGCACCCGTTCCGCGGGGTGCGCGGGCCTACGGTCGGGGCATGCGAGACGATCCACGGCTTCCCTCCGCGCCCGGTTTCTGGCGCAGCCCCTTGCGCGGCCCCTGGTTCACCTCGGTGCTGGGCCTCGTCCTGCTGGTCGGCATCACCGTGCTGTTCGTGACGGGCCTGCTCTCGTACGCGGCCTACAACCCGGATCTGGCGCCCGTCAACGACAAGACACCGGACAAGGGCATTCTCGGCTTCTACCTCTTCGCCTGGCCGACGAACCCGCACTGGCTCTACCGGCTGAACCAGGGCGTCCACGTCACCCTCGGCATCACCCTGATCCCGGTCCTGCTGGCCAAGCTCTGGTCCGTGGTGCCGCGCCTGTTCGCACTGCCGCCGGCCCGCTCGCTCGCGCACGCCCTGGAGCGGATCTCCCTGCTGCTCCTGGTCGGGGGAGCGCTGTTCGAGTTCGTGACCGGAGTGCTCAACGTGCAACTGGAGTACGTCTTCCCGGGCTCCTTCTATCCGTTGCACTTCTACGGGGCGTGGGTGTTCTTCGCCGCCTTCGTCGTTCACGCCGCCCTGAAGACACCGGCGGCGCTGCGCAATCTGCGCGGCCTGCGCGAAGGGAGCACGCACGACCTACGGACATCGCGGAAAACCGTTCCCGAGACGGCGGCGCCGGCCGCCGAGCCGGACACGCTGGTCTCCCCGCGGCCCGACACCCCGACCGTCTCTCGGCGCGGCGCGCTGGCCTTCGTCGGCGGAGGCTCCCTGATCCTGTTCCTGACGACGGCCGGGCAGAACGCCGACGGGCTGCTGCGCCGCACGGCCCTGCTCGCACCGCACGGCGGACCGGACCCGGGCACCGGGCCGAACGGCTTCCAGATCAACAAGACGGCCCGGTACGCGGGCATCCGCACGGCCTGGACGAGCCGCGAGGCGTGGCGGCTCGTCGTCACCGGCCGTACGGGCACAGTCCGCCTCAGCCGGGACGACCTCCTGCGACTCCCGCTGCACAGCGCGTCGTTGCCCATCGCCTGCGTCGAGGGCTGGTCGACGTCCGACCAGTGGTGGCGCGGCGTACGGCTGCGCGACCTGGCCGCGCTCGTCG
Organism: Streptomyces bobili; assembly: GCF_002154575.1. Taxonomy (GTDB): domain Bacteria; phylum Actinomycetota; class Actinomycetes; order Streptomycetales; family Streptomycetaceae; genus Streptomyces; species Streptomyces bobili. The sequence goes on along the minus strand of NZ_MUBA01000564.1, from coordinate 5,036 downwards.
GACACGACGACCCGCCCGACGTGTTCGTGGAGTCCCTCCAGCGCCGCGGGGCCTTCCGGCACGCCGCCCTGCGCGCCAACCAGGTTGCCGACCCGCGCTCCCTGCTCGCCCTGTACGTCAACGGCGAGGAACTCTCCCCCGACCACGGCCACCCCGCACGGGTCATCGTGCCCGCCGCACCCGGCGTGCTCAACACCAAGTGGGTGGCCCGGATGACGTTCGGAGACCTGTGAAGATGCCGACGCGACGACGGATCATCCTCGGCAACCCCCTCCAACTCCTCCTCCTGGCCTGCTCGTTCGCGCTGGCCGGCTACGCGGGCGTGCGGCTCCTCGACGGCGACTGGTTCGGCGTGGCCCTGTGGTTCGTGGGGGCGGCACTGCTGCACGACCTGGTGCTGCTGCCGCTGTACGCGACGGCGGACCGGGCGCTGGTACGGGGGCTGCGCGCCGCCGGCCGCGGCGCGTGGATCCTGTACGTCCGGGTCCCGGCCGCCCTGTCCGGGCTGCTTCTGCTGGTGTGGTTCCCGCTGATCAGCGGGTCGGTCTCCCGGCGTTACCGCTCGGCCACCGGGCTCCCCGCCGACGGCTTCCTGGCCCGCTGGCTGCTGATCACCGCCGTACTCTTCGGCGCCTCCGCCCTGCTGCTCGCGCTGCGGCTGCGCAGGGCGACGAAGCGACGGCCGCCCGCCGCCCACTGATCGACGGCCGCCCAGCCCGCCCGGTCCGCGTACCGGGACAGGGCCGGGGTGCCCAACCGCGCCCACGGGAACGGCTCGCCGGTACCTCCGTGGGCCTCGGTGACGTCGACGACCTGCACCTCGGCGCGTTCGTCGACGTCCACCGGCAGGGTCTCGGCGATGAGCAGCCCGCCGGGGGAGAGGAGCCGGGCCGCGCGGTCGAGCAGGGCGCGCGGATCACCGCCGATGCCGACATTGCCGTCCATGAGCAGGACGGTGCCCCAACGGCCCTCGGCGGGCAGCGGCTCGAAGACCGAGCGCCTGAGCGCCTGGCCGCCGAGCCGGACGGTCTGCTCGACGGCCGCCTCGCTCACGTCTATCCCGAGCGCGGTACGGCCTCGGGCGGCGAGTTCCGCGGCCAGCCGGCCCGGCCCGCAGCCCACGTCCAGGACGGTGCCCTCGCACCGGTCCAGTACCTCCAGGTCGGCCCGGTCGGCCCGCGCGCACCAGCGTTCCACCTCCAGCGGCAGCAGCCAGCCGTCCGCGCGGCGCAGGAACAGCGGGCCGCGACCGGCGCGCAGGGCGGTGGCGTACGGGTCGGCGGCGGCCCAGGGGGCGGCGGTCGCCTCCCGCGTCCTCATCGGTACGCCGCCGCACACCGGGCCAGCCGGGCGGCGAACCGGCCGTGCGGGGCCAGCGCGGCGACGGCGTGCGCGTCGGAGGCGTCGTCGACGTCCCGCAGGCGCGGCAGATCGCGCACCCGCAGCCCGGCGGCGACGAGCCGCGCGCGCTGGACGGCCCCGGTGAACGGCGTCGACATGGGGACGCCCCGCAGCAGCGCGGGGTCCGGCTCGGCGAGCCCCAGGGCCCAGAAGCCGCCGTCCTCGGCGGGGCCGAACCAGGCATCGCAGCCGGCGAGATCCACCGTCAGCAACTCCGGCGTCACCTGCGGGGTGTCCATGCCGATGAGCAACGCGGGCCCCTCACAGCGGGCGAAGGCGTCCGCCAGCCGCTCGTCGAGACCTCCCGCGCACTGCGGGACGACCTCGAAGCCGGGCGGCAGCCACGGTCCGGGAGCGCCGTCCAGCACGAGGACCCGCCGGGCGGCCGGGGTGGCGGCGACGGCTTGCAGGGTGTCCGCGAGGGATGCCTCCGCGAGGGCAGCCGCCTCCGCCGGCGCGAACGGCGGGGTGAGCCGGGTCTTGACCCGGCCGGGCAGCGGCTCCTTGGCGATGACCAGGAGCGTGGTCACCGGGGCCGGTGCGGAAACCGGTTTCGGTGTGATCACCGTGGGATCCCTTCGCGGACGGGAACTTCGTTCAGGACGCGGCTCATGTCCCGTACCGCCTGCCAGGTGCCGCGCCAGGTGCCGGTGACCTTCGAGGCGCCGGTGCGGGGCAGGTAGGGGACGTCGTGCTCGGTGATCCGCCAGCCCGCGTCGGCCGCGCGCACCACCATCTCCAGGGGGTAGCCGCTGCGCCGGTCGGTGAGGCCGAGGCCGAGCAGTGCCTCGCGGCGGGCGGCCCGCAGCGGGCCCAGGTCGTGCAGGGGCAGACCGGTGCGGCGGCGCAGCAGCCGGGCCAGGGCGAGATTCCCGGCGCGGGCGTGCGCGGGCCAGCTGCCGCGGCCGTGCGGACGCCGCCGGCCGAGCACCAGATCGGCCCCGCCCGCGCGCACCTCCCGCACGAACGGCTCCAGCAGGGCCGGGTCGAGCGAGGCGTCGCAGTCGCAGAAGCACACCACCTCGGCGGTGGCGGCGGACAGTCCGGCATGGCAGGCCGCGCCGAAACCCCGGCGCGGCTCGTGGACGACGGTCGCGCCGAGCCCCCGGGCGATCTCCGCCGAACCGTCGGTGGAGCCGTTGTCGACGACGAGCGCGCGCCAGCCGGCCGGGATCCTGGCCAGGACCCAGGGCAGGGCCTCGGCCTCGTCGAGACAGGGGAGGACGACATCGACGCCGTCCTGCGGCGATGGTGAGATGGTCACGCCGTTCACCCTACGAACGTGAACCGGGCAAACCGGACTTCGGCTCCTTACGAAACGCGGACGTCGACGCCGGGAGCACGCCCGCGGCCCCCGTCGGCGACGCGGTGGTGCGAGGCTGGAGGCATGCAGCAGCCGTTCGAGTCTCCGCAGGCAGGACCCACCGCCGGGCCCCGGCCGGGCGCCGGAGCCCGCGTCCTGGTCGTCGACGACGACCCCACGGTCGCCGAGGTCGTCACCGGCTACCTCGACCGGGCCGGCTACACCGTCGACCGGGCCGACGACGGCCCCGGCGCCCTGGCCCACGCCGCCGCCCACTGGCCCGACCTGGTGGTGCTCGACCTGATGCTGCCCGGCATGGACGGCCTGGAGGTCTGCCGCAGGCTGCGCGGCCACGGGCCCGTCCCGGTCGTCATGCTCACCGCCCGCGGCGACGAGGACGACCGCATCCTCGGCCTGGAGGTGGGCGCCGACGACTACGTCACCAAGCCCTTCAGCCCCCGCGAACTGGTCCTGCGGGTGGAGTCCGTGCTGCGCCGCGCCCGGCCCGCCACCGAGACGCCCCCGCTGAGCGCGGCCGGTCTGACGGTCGACCCCGCCGCCCGCCGCGCCACCAAGAACGGCACCGAACTCGCCCTCACCCTGCGCGAGTTCGATCTCCTCGCCTTCTTCCTGCGGCATCCGGGACGGGCGTTCGGCCGCGAGGACCTGATGCAGCAGGTGTGGGGATGGGACTTCGGCGACCTGTCGACCGTCACCGTCCACGTGCGCAGACTGCGCGGCAAGGTCGAGGACGACCCGGCGCGCCCGCGCCTGATCCAGACCGTGTGGGGCGTCGGCTACCGCTTCGACCCCCAGGGCCAGGAGGCCGGCTGACATGCGCGACACCCTCCTCATCGCCCTGTACGCCTTCGCCGGCGCGGGCGCCACCGGACTTGTCGGAGCGGCCGTGCTGCGCCCGATCCGGCGTCGCTCGCTCACCGCCTCGCTCGCCGTGGTCGCCGCGGTCGGAGTGGTCGCGATGCTCGCGGGCACCCTCGCCGTCGCCTGGGCGATGTTCCTGTCCCCGCACGACCTCACCGTGGTGACGACCGTGGTGGCGATGGCGGCCGTGGTCTCCCTCGCGACCGCGCTGCTCCTCGGCCGCTGGGTCGTCGCCCGCAGCCGCGAACTCGCCGTCGCCGCCCGCTCGTTCGGTGACGGCGGCGCCTTCGCCGTCCCCGCGGGACCGACGACCGCCGAACTGGACGCGCTGAGCCGCGAGCTGGCGTCGACCAGTGCCCGACTCGCCGAATCCCGCGACCGCGAGCGCGCGTTGGAGACCTCCCGGCGTGAACTGGTCGCCTGGATCTCGCACGACCTGCGCACCCCTCTCGCGGGCCTGCGCGCCATGTCGGAGGCGCTGGAGGACGGGGTCGCCGCCGACCCCGGCCGCTATCTGCGGCAGATCCGCACCGAGGTCGAGCGCCTCAACGAGATGGTCGGCGACCTCTTCGAACTCTCCCGCATCCACGCCGGAACCCTCCCGCTCACCCCTTCCCGCATGTCCCTGTACGACCTCATCGGCGACGCCCTCGCGGGTGCCGACCCCCTCGCCCGCGAGCACGGGGTACGGCTCGTCGGCCACGCCGTGGAGGCCGTGCCGGTCGAGGTCGACGGCAAGGAGATGAGCCGCGTCCTGGGGAACCTCCTGGTCAACGCGATCCGGCGGACCCCGGCCGACGGCACGGTCGCGGTGGCCGCCGAACGCTCGGCGGACGGGGTCGTGGTGTCCGTGACCGACGGCTGCGGCGGCATCCCCGAGGAGGACCTGCCGCGCGTCTTCGACACCGGCTGGCGCGGCACGCACGCGCGTACCCCGCCGGCCGGTGCGGGCCTGGGCCTGGCCATCGTGCGGGGCATCGTGGAAGCGCACCAGGGGCACGCCACCGTACGCAACATCCCCGGCGGATGCCGCTTCGAGGTGACGCTGCCCACGGTGCCGTAGCGGGCCGGGCGCGCGGGCGGCTCAGGGCTCTCGCAGCCCGGCCCCCGCGAACTCCCGCATGCCGTCCTGGAATTCGACCTGTGGCTTCCAGCCCAGTTCGGCCCGCAGCCGCGCCGAGTCCGCGGTGATGTGCCGGACGTCGCCCAGCCGGAACTCCCCGGTGACCACGGGCTCGGGACCGCCGTACGCGGCGGCCAGCGCACGCGCCATCTCGCCCACCGTGTGCGGCTCGCCGCTGCCGGTGTTGTACGCCGTCAGCGCGCCGGCCCGGCTCGGCGCCTCCAGGGCGGCCAGGTTCGCCGCGGCCACGTCCCGCACGTGCACGAAGTCCCGCCGCTGCCGGCCGTCCTCGAAGACGCGCGGCGCCTCGCCCCGGGCGAGCGCGGA
>NZ_MUBA01000563.1 GCF_002154575.1 Streptomyces bobili | reverse complement strand
ACTGATCCCGACTGATACGGACTGATCCCGACTGATACGGACCGATCGCCTGACGTAACACCTGATCGCAGGTGATGCACGCCGACGCACGCCGACGCCCGCCGGCCTACGCCGATGCGCCCGATGCCCATCGATGCGCCCGATGCTGATGCGCCGGACCCTTTCCTACCTCCCAATGGGTGGCGAAGAGGAAGGTTTCGCCTCTTTTCCGCCCGGAAGTGGGCCTTGATCAGGTATAGGCCACACCCGAGACTCACTCGAAAGAGTGCTGGGGCGACACCCGCACAGACCACGTAGGCTCGTGCCGAGCGGGAAAAACCCGCACCGACCGACGTCTGGAAGAGGAGCTGATCGTGATTCCCGGTGGTGGCCAGCCCAACATGCAGCAGCTGCTTCAGCAGGCTCAGAAGATGCAGCAGGATCTGGCCCGTGCCCAGGAGGAGCTGGCGAACACCGAGGTCGACGGTCAGGCCGGTGGCGGCCTGGTGCGGGCCACGGTGACGGGCGCCGGCGAACTGCGTGCCCTGAAGATCGACCCGAAGGCGGTGGACCCCGAGGACACCGAAACCCTTGCCGACCTGGTCGTCGCGGCTGTCCAGGCGGCCAACGAGAACGCGCAGAACCTTCAGCAGCAGAAGCTCGGCCCGCTCGCGCAGGGCCTCGGCGGCGGCAGCGGCATTCCGGGTCTGCCCTTCTGACCCGGTTCCGCCCTGTCGCGGCCCTGCCCGGCACCGTCCGGGCCCGGCCGTTCTGGTGTTCGTCGCCCGCGCGAGGCTCACACCGCCTTCCTAGGACGGGTGGCGGCCAACTACCGTACGTACTGCAAGAAACCCAGGAAGGACGGCAGTCCGTTGTACGAAGGCGTGGTCCAGGACCTCATCGACGAACTGGGGCGGCTCCCCGGCGTCGGTCCCAAGAGCGCGCAGCGGATCGCCTTCCACATCCTCCAGGCGGAGCCGACGGACGTACGGCGTCTCGCGCAGTGCCTGATGGAGGTCAAGGCGAAGGTCCGCTTCTGCGCGACCTGCGGCAATGTGGCGCAGGAGGAGCTGTGCAACATCTGCCGTGATCCCCGCCGCGACCTTTCCGTCATCTGCGTGGTCGAGGAGCCGAAGGACGTCGTCGCCGTCGAGCGCACCCGTGAGTTCCGCGGCAAGTACCACGTGCTGGGCGGGGCGATCAGCCCCATCGAGGGTGTGGGCCCGGACGACCTCCGCATCCGTGAACTCCTGGCCCGCCTGGCGGACGGCGTGGTCACCGAGCTGATCCTCGCCACGGACCCCAATCTCGAGGGCGAGGCGACGGCCACGTACCTCGCCCGCATGATCAAGCCCATGGGCCTGAAGGTCACCCGCCTGGCCAGCGGCCTCCCAGTGGGTGGCGACCTGGAATACGCGGACGAGGTCACACTCGGCCGCGCCTTCGAGGGGAGACGACTTCTAGATGTCTGACGCCAAGCTGCACGCGACCGAGCAGAACCCGGACGACTTCGCGGTCCAGATCGCCGACCAGATCGAGAGTTTCCTGGTCGCCGTCTCCGAGGTCGCCAAGGGCGACGAGCCGGACTCGGCCGTCCCCTTCCTCCTGCTGGAGGTCTCCCAGCTGCTGCTGGCCGGTGGCCGTCTCGGCGCGCACGAGGACATCGTCCCCGACGAGCGCTACGAGCCCGACCCCGGATTCGAGCCGGACGCCGACGAACTGCGCGAGAACCTCGCCCGTCTCCTGGAGCCGGTCGACGTCTACTCCGAGGTCTTCGACCCGTACGAGCCCCGTAAGGCGCCCGTCCCGGCCCGTATCTCCGACGACCTCGCCGACGTCATCGCCGACCTCCGCCACGGCATGGTCCACTACCGGGCCGGCCGTACCTCGGAGGCGCTGTGGTGGTGGCAGTTCTCCTACTTCTCCAACTGGGGCACCACGGCCTCGGCGACCCTGCGCGCCCTCCACTCGGTCCTGGCGCACGTCCGCCTGAACCAGCCCCTGGAGGAGCTGGACGGTCTGGACACCGACCAGGGCGACGGTGACGACACCCTGGAGTTCGAGGCGGGCCGCGTGATGGCCGAGGAGATCGGCGGCCAGCTGGGATCGGGCCGGGTCGGCTAGGGCCCGACGACTTTTTCCCGGCCGCCGCGGGTCGGGGGATCCGCCTCAGGGGTGTGGGGTGTAACGGGCTACACCATCGTTCGGGGAGGGTGCCACCTCGTTGCGGCGGCCCGGAAAAGGGATCGTTGATCTCGCAAGCGAAGATCCCGATCCCCAAGGACGACCGCCATGAAGAAGCTGCTCTCCTCCCGCCCCGCCCTGTGGTTCCTCTTCCTCTTCAACCTTTCCGTCGCCGCCGTGGCCCCCTTCGCGATCGAGGGCTCGCAGGGGGTGATGACGGCGGTCGGCATGGGCGTCGTGTCACTCGGCGCCGGCGTCAGCCTGATCCGCGACCGCGGCGGGAAAGCGGTCACGCGGTAGAGCGGCCCCCTCGTCGAGCAGAGCGGCCCCCTCGTTAATTGGAGGGGACTTGCACGTCCCCTGTACGACGGCTGGACGGGCACTAACCCGCCGGACGCGAGTCTTGAGTCATCCCAACAGGCACTTCCCGCACAGGAGTTGCGATGACTCGCAAGACCCGCATACGCGCCGCCCTCGTGACCGCCGCCGCTGTCGTCACCGCTGCCACGGTGACGGTCGGAGTCGGTGTGGCCGGCCCCGAGAAGTCCCCCAGGCCCACGAAGAAGCAGATCGCGTCCCTCTTCGACGCCTGGAACGCCGCGCTCGGCACCGGGGACTCGGACAAGGTGGCCGACCTGTACGCCAAGGACGCGGTCCTGCTGCCCACCCTCTCCAACGAGGTCCGCACCGACCGCGCCGGAATCGTCGACTACATGGACCACTTCCTGGAGAACAAGCCCGTCGGCAAGAAGGTCCGGACGATCGTCACCGTCCTCGACGACAACTCCGCGATCGACACCGGCGTCTACGAGTTCACCCTCACCGACCACGACACCGGCGAGAAGAGCGTCGTCGAGGCCCGCTACACGTACGAGTACGAGAAGCGCGGCGGCACCTGGAAGATCGTCAACCACCACTCCTCGGCGATGCCGGAGGGCTGACGGCGCATTCGGGGTGTCCCCCCTTCAGCCCGTACGCTGCCCCGCCCGCAGCGTGATCCGGACGCACAGGCCGCCGCCCGGGGCGTCCGCGAGGGTGACCGTGCCGCCGTCGTCCGTCAGCAGCTGCTTGACGACGGCGAGGCCCAGGCCGGAGCCGGAGCGTCCGGTCAGGCCCTGGCCGCGCCAGAAGCGGTCGAAGGCGCGGGACTTCTCCGCGTCGGACATGCCGGGACCCTCGTCGAGGACCTCCAGCAGCACCGTGCTGCCGCGGGCCTCGGTCCGTACGGTGATCGTCCCGCCGTCCGGTGACACCTCCAGGGCGTTCGAGAGCACGTTGTCCAGCACCTGGTCGAGATGACCGGTGGTGGCCAGCACGAGCGGCCGGTCGTCGGCACTCCCCCTGAGCGCGATGGTGACTCCGCGCTCGTCGGCGGCCGGCCTCCACACCGACAGGCGCTCGCTGACGATGTCCCGCAGCGGCAACGGCTCCGCGGCCGCCACCTTGGCCTCGGCACGGGCCAGCACCAGCAGCCCGTTGACCAGCCGGCTCATCCGCACCACCTCGGCGGTCGCCTGCTCCACGTCCTCGCGCACGAACTCGTCGTCGACACCGTCGGCGATGTTGTCCAGCGACAGCCGCAGCGCGGTGAGCGGCGTACGGAGCTGGTGGGAGGCGTCCGCGACGAAGATCCGCTGCGAGGCGACCAGGGTGTCGAGGCGCTCACCTGCCTGATTGAGGGTGCGGGCCAGCGTCTGTGTCTCCTGGGGACCCGTGACGGGGGCGCGGGCCGTCAGGTCCCCGTCGCTGAGCTTGCTCGCCATGTCGTTGAGCTGGCGCAGCGGGGCGGTGAGCCGCCGGGCGACCACCGCGCCGATCAGCGCGGCCACCGTGAGGACGGCCACCGCGAGTCCGGCCCTGAAGCCCCAGATCGTCCACAGGCGGTGGGTGAGGTTGTCGGTGGAGTACACGATGCGTACGGCGCCGACGGGCCGGCCGTCCTGGCTCGCCGGGGCGGTGATGACCAGGTCGCGGCCCCAGATGAAGTCGGAGCCCCAGTCGGTGGTCCCTTCGCCCTGTTCCAGGGCGTCGGTGAGGGCCGCGTCCTGCCGCGGCCGGGGGAGTCCGGTGGCGCACTGGGCGGTGGCGGTGGCCTGCACCTCGTCGTGCGTCTCCTCGGCGTAGGCCCTGGCCATCTCCTCCAGGGCCTGGCAGGACGCGGTGTCGCCGTTGCCCAGCAGCAGCGCCATGGTCGTGGCCTCGCGCTTCACGGACAGCTCGGTGTCGTCGCGCAGCTGGGCGGTGAGCGTGAAGGCCACCGGCACGGTGAACAGGCCGAGGCCGACGGCGACCAGCAGGACGTAGCTGCGGATGAGCTGACGGATCATGACGCGGTGCCGCCGGTGATCTCCAGGCGGAAGCCGACCCCGCGCACCGCCTCGATGCTGATCACCCCGGCGAGTTTGCGCCGCAGCGCCGCCACGTGCACGTCCAGGGTCTTGGTCGGCCCGAACCAGTTCGCGTCCCAGACCGCTTCCATGATCTGCTCGCGCGACATCAGCGCGCCCGGCTCCTCGGTGAGGAAGGCCAGCAGGTCGTACTCCTTCGGCGTGAGCGTGACCTCCTCGCCGTCCAGGTGGACGCGGGCCCCCTTGCGGTCGATCGTCAGGCGGGAGCCGTACCGGTCGGGGCCCGCCGCCTCGGCCGTACGGGGCTGGGCGCGCCGCATGACGGCCCGTATGCGCGCGATGACCTCGCGCACGCCGAACGGCTTGGACACGTAGTCGTCGGCACCCAGCTCCAGGCCGACCACCCGGTCCGTCTCGTCGCTGCGGGCGCTGATCACGATGATCGGCACGTCGCCGCGCCCGCGCAGGGCCTTGCAGACGTCGAGGCCGTCGGTGTCGGGCAGCCCGAGGTCGAGGAGGACGACGTCGTAGGGGCCGGGGTGGGCCAGGGCGGCGGCGCCCGTGGAGACCCACTCGACCTCGAAGCCGTACCGCTTCAGCCCGCGCCGCAGGGACTCGGCGACCGGCTCGTCGTCTTCCACCAGGAGTACACGCACAGCCGCACGATAGTGCTTGAAACTTAATTCACAGCTATCACTTCGGCGTCAGTGGGCAGGGAGTGTCCTGGACGACCTGCCCGGACCGCCTCCGGGAGTCTCACCATGCGGCGACCCGGAGGCGGATTTCGGGTGCTCGTTAGACTGAGCCGACCGCAGTACAAGGGCGTATGTGCGGAAAAGGACAAACTGAGCGAGGAGCGCACGTGGGCCTTGTCGTGCAGAAGTACGGAGGCTCCTCCGTAGCCGATGCCGAGGGCATCAAGCGTGTCGCCAAGCGGATCGTGGAAGCCAAGAAGAACGGCCACCAGGTGGTGGCCGTGGTTTCCGCGATGGGCGACACGACGGACGAGCTGATCGATCTCGCCGAGCAGGTATCCCCGATCCCTGCCGGGCGCGAGCTCGACATGCTGCTGACCGCCGGAGAGCGGATCTCCATGGCCCTGCTGGCCATGGCGATCAAAAACCTGGGCCACTCGGCCCAGAGCTTCACCGGCAGCCAGGCAGGTGTCATCACCGACTCGGTCCACAACAAAGCCCGGATCATCGATGTCACGCCGGGCCGGATCCGTGACTCGCTCGACGAGGGCAACATCGCCATCGTCGCCGGGTTCCAGGGCGTCAGCCAGGACACCAAGGACATCACCACGCTGGGGCGCGGCGGGTCCGACACCACCGCCGTGGCTCTCGCGGCGGCCCTCGACGCCGAGGTGTGCGAGATCTACACCGACGTCGACGGCGTGTTCACCGCCGACCCGCGCGTGGTGAAGAAGGCCCGGAAGATCGACTGGATCTCCTTCGAGGACATGCTCGAACTGGCCGCTTCGGGGTCGAAGGTGCTGCTCCACCGCTGTGTGGAGTACGCCCGCCGGTACAACATCCCGATCCACGTCCGTTCGTCCTTCAGCGGACTTCCGGGCACCTGGGTCAGCAGCGAGTCGATCGAGCAAGGGGACAAGCAGGTGGAGCAGGCCATCATCTCCGGTGTCGCGCACGACACCTCCGAGGCCAAGGTCACGGTCGTCGGCGTGCCGGACAAGCCGGGCGAGGCGGCCACGATCTTCCGGACGATCGCCGACGCCCAGATCAACATCGACATGATCGTGCAGAACGTGTCCGCGGCCTCCACCGGCCTCACGGACATCTCCTTCACGCTGCCGAAGTCCGAGGGCCGCAAGGCGCTCGACGCCCTGGAGAAGAACAAGGGCGGCATCGGCTTCGAGTCGCTGCGCTACGACGACCAGATCGGCAAGATCTCCCTCGTCGGCGCCGGCATGAAGACGAACCCCGGCGTCACCGCCGACTTCTTCAAGGCGCTGTCCGACTCGGGCGTCAACATCGAGCTGATCTCGACCTCCGAGATCCGCATCTCGGTGGTCACCCGCGCCGACGACGTGCCGGAGGCCGTGCGCGCCGTGCACACCGCCTTCGGGCTCGACTCCGACAGCGACGAGGCCGTCGTCTACGGGGGCACCGGGCGATGACCCGACGACCGACGCTCGCGGTCGTGGGAGCGACCGGAGCGGTCGGCACGGTCATGCTGCAGATCCTGTCCCAGCGCGCGGACGTCTGGGGCGAGATCCGACTGATCGCCTCGCCGCGCTCGGCCGGCCGCAAGCTGGCCCTGCGCGGCGAACAGGTCGAGGTGGTGGCGCTCACCGAGGAGGCCTTCGACGGCGTCGACGTCGCGATGTTCGACGTGCCGGACGAGGTCGCCGAGCGGTGGGCGCCGCTCGCCGCCGCCAGGGGCGCGGTCGTCGTGGACAACTCCGGCGCCTTCCGGATGGACCCGGACGTGCCCCTCGTCGTCCCCGAGGTCAACGCGCACGCGGTGCGCAACAGGCCGCGCGGCATCGTCTCCAACCCGAACTGCACCACCCTGTCGATGATCGTCGCGCTGGGCGCGCTGCACTCCGGGTTCGGCCTGCGCGAGCTGGTCGTCTCGTCGTACCAGGCGGTCAGCGGGGCGGGCCGGGCCGGGGTGGAGACACTGCGCCGGCAACTGTCGATGGTCGCGGGTACGGAACTGGGGACCAGCCCCGGTGACGTACGGCGGGCCGTCGGGGACCGGACGGGACCCTTCCCGGAACCGGTCGCGCTGAACGTCGTGCCGTGGGCCGGGTCGCTGCGCGAGGACGGCTGGTCCTCGGAGGAGATGAAGGTGCGGGACGAGACCCGCAAGATCCTCGGTCTGCCGAAGCTGCCCGTCGCCGTGACCTGCGTGCGCGTACCGGTGATCACCGGGCACTCCCTCACCGTCCACGCCCGCTTCCAGGACGAGGTGAGCGTCGACCGCGCCCGCGAGATCCTCGCCACCGCCCCCGGTGTCGTCCTCTTCGACAACCCGGCCGCCGGGGAGTTCCCCACACCCGCGGACGTCGTGGGCACCGACCCGACCTGGGTCGGCAGGGTGCGCAGGGCGCTCGACGACCCCACGGCGCTGGAACTCTTCGTGTGCGGGGACAACCTGCGCAAGGGAGCCGCCCTGAACACCGCGCAGATCGCCGAACTGCTGGCGGCGGAGCACGCGTGACGTCGGCGCCGGGCGCAACGCTTGACGCTGCGGAGGCCGACGGCCGTAAATCCGCTGGCTACGAGCTGCGGCGTTTGTAGGATCTGTCGCACCGGGTGTGAGGCGGTCGATGGCCGCAACCACTTGTATCGGACACCTTTGACGTCCGAAGATTCATCCGGAGCTTCGTCCCGAGATTCCTCCCCGCCCTCCGCAACCACGCGGAGCGCGGGGAGCGTCTTTGTCGTCACCCTTCGCGGGTGCGCGGTCGGGTGATCACGGCGTTTGGGGACGCCGGGATCAGGGCGTGGGGACGCCCGTTCAAATGGCATACAGGGGAAGAGCGGGACACATGAGGGCATGGGAGACGCCGTCCGGGCGGCTGCCGGCGGGTGCGAGACGGGCGTCCGGAGTACCGGCGCGGGCGGGCGTCGCGTCGTCCGGCGCAAATCCCGCCGTCGGCACGTACAACCCCGAGGGGGGTGAGCGTGTCCAACAGGCGTGGCAGAGGTACTCGACTTCCCGGCGATCCGCGGCACGGCCCTACGGCCGCCCCGCGGCGCCCTCCGACCCCGCATGCCCGGCGCGCCCGGCGGCATGCCGGTGATCGCGCCCATGCCCGCAGCGCGGCCCGCCCGCATACCCAGCCAGCGTGACACCGACGAGGTGGCCGCCGCCGGCACCACCGTCGACCACCTGACCGAGACCTACCGGGCCCACTACCGCTCGCTCCTCGGTCTCGCCGCCCTCCTCCTCGACGACACCGCCTCCTGCGAGGACGTCGTCCAGGAGGCCTTCATCCGCGTCCACTCCGCGCGCAAGCGCGTCCGCGATCCGGAGAAGACCCTCGCCTACCTGCGCCAGACCGTCGTCAACCTCTCCCGTTCCGCCCTGCGCCGCCGCATCCTCGGCTTGAAGCTGCTCTCCAAGCCGATGCCGGACATGGCCAGCGCGGAGGAGGGTGCCTACGACCTGCTGGAGCGCGACTCCCTCATCCAGGCGATGAAGGGCCTCCAGCGCCGCCAGCGCGAGGTCCTCGTCCTGCGCTACTTCGCCGACATGACCGAGGCCCAGGTCGCCGCGACCCTCGGCATCTCGCTCGGCTCGGTCAAGGCCTACGGCTCCCGCGGCATCGCCGCCCTGCGCGTCGCCATGGGGGCGGCGGCGTGAGCGCGCGAGGCGAGGAACCCGACGGCGAGGACACGCGTGAGCGGCACGAGCCGTACGCGTCGCACGACCCGACGGCGGCACCGAAGCCGCCCGCACAGGAGCCGCCCGCGCAAGAGCTGCGCGAGCTGCAACCGCACGAGCAAGAACCGAAGCAACCACACGCTGGGAACGGAACTGTGAACCACCACCTCGACGACCAGAGCCCCGAAGGGCTCGACTCGGACGAGCTGGCACTGCGCCGGATGCTGCACCAGGCCGTCCAGGAGATGGAGCCCGTCGACGGGACGCTGGACCACCTCCGGCGGGCCGTCCCCGCGCGCCGGGCCCGCAAGCGCCAGGCCGCCGTCGGAATGGCCGCAGCGGCCCTCTTCGTCGGCACCGCCGTCCCCGCCCTGCTGCACGTCTCCAACTCCGGCGGCTCCGACGCCAACCCCTCCATCGCCGGTCAGGCCTCCCAGGCCCAGGGCGGCGCCGATGCGGGCAAGGGCCCCGACGGCGGCTCATCCGGCAAGATCGGCGACTCCGCCGGCACCACCGGCAGCCCGGACCCGGACAGTACCGGGAACACCGCGGGCCAGAAGGACTCCGACAGCGCGACCGGCGCGGTCGAAGGCACCGACCCCGCCGCCACCTCCCAGGCAGACGCCCCCGCCTGCACCCCGTCCCAGCTCGGAGACTCCAGCGCCGCCGTCGATGTCCCCGACGCGGCCGGCATCGTCTACGGCACCTTCCGCGTCGTCAACGTCTCCGACAGCGGTTGCACCGTCGGCGGCGGCGTGTCCGTGACGGCAGGCGCCCAGGGTGCCGCCGACCCCGCGAAGATCAGCCTCGTCGAGCACACCTCCGGCGACGCGGCGGCGGGCCTGCCCGACCCGTCCCTCTACGTCTCCCAGCTGGTCCTCGCCCCGGGATCGGCGTACGACGTGAAGTTCGCCTGGGTTCCCTCCGAGACCTGCCCGGCCGACGGAGGCAACGGCGGCGACACCGGCGGCCCCTCGTCGTCCCCGGCGCCCTCCCCGAGCGAGCAGAGCAGCGCCACGAGCGGCACCACCGGTGGCGTCACCGGCACGGCCCCGCAGCTGTTCACCGCGGACGGCACGGTCGACGGCGGTGTTCTGGTGACGTACACGGCGGACGGCGGCTCGCCGACCGCGAGCGCGACGGTGTCGAACGCGTGCGCCGGGACGGTCTACCGGACGGGCGTGCTGGCTTCCACGTCGGCTTCCTGAGCGGGCTGGGCTGCTGCTGCTGCTGCGGCGTCCGCGGCGGCGTCGGTTTCGGCCTCGGCCTCGGCCTCGGCCTCGGCCGTGGGCGATCCGGCCTCGGGTGACCGGGCCGCCTCGGGTGACGTGGGCGCGTCCGGCTCGGTGATGCCCAGCTCCGCGTCCCGCGCGAACTCGATCTCGCGGCGCAGCAGCCGGAACCACATGAACACCACGAACCCGGCGAACACGAACCACTCGCCGGTGTAGCCGAGGTTCTGGAACGCCTTCAGGTCCAGCCCGGTGCCGTTCGGCGCGCTCGCGGGCACCGCCGTCATCCCCGAGTCGGCGGTGCCGAGGGTGACCCAGGCGTCGTACAGGTCGTCGTCGACGAGGTTGACCAGCGAGGCCGTGCTGATCGCCCCGGTCTGGCCGGGAGGCAGCCCGCCCTGGGCGCTCACCCCGTTATCACCCGGCGTCTCGGACGCCTGGAGCGCGCCGGTGACGCTGACCTCGCCGGCCGGCGGGGCCGGGGCCTTGGCGGCATCCGCCGCACCCGGCAGCCAGCCGCGCACGACGGGCAGGGTTCTGCCGCCGTCGGTGCGCAGCAGCGTCAGCACGTAGAAGCCCTGCCGGCCGTCCAGCTCGCGGTCCGGGACGAGCAACTGCTCGCCGTACCGCCCGCTCGCGGTGACCCGCTTGCCGTACGTGGCCTTGTCCACGGGCAGCATCTCGGCCAGCGGGCGCGGTGTCTCCGTACGGGCCGAGTCGGCCTGTGCCTCGGCGGTGCGCTGGTCGTCCACGCGCGCCTCGAACCGGCTCAGCTGCCAGGACCCCATGAACACACAGAAGGGGATGGCCAGCAGGACGAAGACGTTGATCCCCCACCAACGGGGCGTCAGCAGAAACCGGTACACGCCCACAACGGTACGGGGCGGGACACGGAAGTCGGCCTGCGGGGGTGGGTGAAGAAGTTGTCCCCAGGGCCCGGGTTGTCCACAGGCTGGAGACCTTGGTGCTCCGAGGTCCGCCGGGGCGGGCACTATGGGGCCATGACTGAGAGCAACGGGTCCGCCGCACCGCAGCGGTACGAGGAGATGCCGGACTGGGAGAAGCGCTTCAGGGCGCCCCGGGTGTCACTGCCCGACTGGGCGGAGGACGCTCCGGACCGCGCCCTGTTCGTGTCGAACGCGACAGGGACGTACGAGCTGTATGCCTGGGACCGGTCCACCGGCGAACAGCGTCAGGTGACGAACCGGGCCAACGGCACGACGGACGGCGTGCTCTCCCCGGACGGCGCCTGGATCTGGTGGTTCGACGACAAGGACGGCGACGAGTTCGGGGTCTGGCGCCGCCAGCCCTTCGCGGGCGGCGAGGACGAACTGGCGACACCGGGCCTCGACCCCTCGTACCCGGCGGGCCTGGCCCTGGGCAGAGACGGCCGTACGGCGGTGGTGGGCCGCTCGACCGACGAGGACGGTACGACGATCCACGTCGCGCGGTTCGCCGAGGCACCGGTGGAGCTGTACCGCCACCGCGAGTCGGCGGGCGTCGGTGACCTGTCCCACGACGGCACGCTCATCGCGATCGAGCACACCGAGCACGGCGACGCGATGCACTCCGCGCTGCGCGTCCTGCGCCCCGACGGCTCCACGGTCGCCGAACTCGACGACACCGAGGGCGGCACGCGGGAGCTGGGCCTCGAGGTGCTGGGCTTCGCCCCGGTCGCCGGCGACACCCGCCTGCTCATCGGCCACCAGCGCCGGGGCCGCTGGGAGCCGATGGTGTGGGACGTGGCGACGGACGAGCGGACCGACCTGGCCCTCGACCTGCCGGGCGACGTGGGCGCGGAGTGGTACCCGGACGGCTCCGGGCTCCTCGTCTCGCACAGCTTCGAGGCCCGCGGCGAACTGTTCCGCTACGACCTGACGAGCCGGGAACTCGTGCGCGTGCCGACCCCGCCGGGCACGGTCTCCAGTGCGACGGCCCGCCCCGACGGCAGCGTCGAGTACCTGTGGTCCTCGGCGGCCGAGCCGCCCACCGTCCGCTCGACGACGGGCGAGCCGGTCCTCGACCCGCCCGGTATGAAGTCCCCCGGCTCGGTGCCGGTGGAGGACGTGTGGGTGGAGGGCCCCGGCGGCCGCATCCACGCCCTGGTCCAGAAGCCGGCCGGCGCGACCGGCCCCCTCCCCACCGTCTTCGACATCCACGGCGGCCCCACCTGGCACGACAGCGACTCCTTCGCGGCCGGCCCCGCTGCCTGGATCGACCACGGCTACGCGGTCGTCCGCGTGAACTACCGCGGCTCCACCGGCTACGGCCGCGACTGGACGGACGCCCTGAAGCACCGGGTGGGCCTGATCGAACTGGAGGACATCGCGGCCGTGCGCGAGTGGGCGGTCACCTCCGGCCTCGCCGACCCCGACCGCCTCATCCTCACCGGCGGCTCCTGGGGCGGCTACCTGACCCTCCTGGGCCTCGGCACCCAGCCCGAGGCATGGGCCATGGGCATCGCGGCGGTCCCGGTCGCCGACTACGTCGCGGCCTACGACGACGAGATGGAAGCCCTGAAGGCCATGGACCGCACCCTCCTGGGCGGCACCCCCGAAGAGGTCCCCGACCGCTTCAAGGCCTCCTCCCCCCTCACCTACGTCGACGAGGTCAAGGCCCCCGTCTACATCTCGGCCGGAGTCAACGACCCCCGCTGCCCCATCCGCCAGATCGACAACTACGTGACCCGCCTGGAATCAAGAGGCGCCCCCCACGAGGTCTACCGCTACGACGCGGGCCACGGCTCCCTGGTGGTGGACGAACGCATCAAGCAGGTAGCCCTGGAACTGGCCTTCGCGAAGAAGCACCTCCGCTAGCCCCAGTTGGGGCGCGGAGTCCCGCGGGTTGCTTGTCTCCGGTCCGTGGCCAGGGGTGCAGGGGGCGGAGTCCCCGCTGGGGTTGTGGGGGCGGAGTCCCGCGGGTTGCTTGTCTCCGGTC
>NZ_MUBA01000562.1 GCF_002154575.1 Streptomyces bobili | reverse complement strand
TCCCCGCCCCGGCCCGGCACCGCCTGCGTGCGGTGGACCGCGACGAGGTCGTGGACGTGACGGACTTCCTCCCGCCGGGTGCCACCTGGCTGCCCGCTCCGCCGCACACCCTGCCCACCCTGCCGGGACAGCCGCCGATGATCGGCTACCTGGTGCTCGTCCCGGCCGACCAGCAGCCGCCGTTCCTGCCGGTGGCGGTGCCCGACCCGCCGGCCGACAGCGAGGCCGCGCCCGGCGGCGAGGCCCTCGTGCGGATCGACTCCGTGCAGCGCACCGCCTGGGTGAGCGGGCGTGAACTCGAACTGACCTACCTGGAGTTCGAGCTGCTCGCCCACCTCGTCGCGCA
Source organism: Streptomyces bobili (assembly GCF_002154575.1). Lineage (GTDB taxonomy): Bacteria > Actinomycetota > Actinomycetes > Streptomycetales > Streptomycetaceae > Streptomyces > Streptomyces bobili. The sequence continues at coordinate 5,730 of NZ_MUBA01000562.1, read as the reverse complement.
CCCTAACCGGGTGCACACCCGCGACCAGCTCGTCACCACCGTGTGGGGCTACGGGCATGTGGGTGACGGCCGTACCGTCGACGTCCACATCGCCCGGCTGCGCCGCAAGCTGGGCGCGGAGCACCGCCGGGCCATCCAGACGGTGCGCCGGGTCGGCTACAAGTACACCCCGCCGACCGGCTCCTGATCCGCTGCCGACGCCTCTGCTGACGGCAGAGGACGGTTCCCTCCCGACGCCCGGCCGGGCAGAGTCACCGGCATGAGACTTCTGGTGCTGGGTGGTACGGAGTTCGCGGGACGGGCCGTCGTCGAGGCGGCCCTCGGGCGCGGCTGGGCGGTGACCGTCCTCAACCGGGGACGGCACGCGCCCGTCCCCGGTGTGCGGACCCTGGTCGGCGACCGGACCGCGCCCGGCGGCCTCGACGCGCTTCAGGACGGTGAGTGGGACGCCGTCGTCGACACCTGGTCGGCGGCGCCCCGCGCGGTGCACGAGGCGGCGCGGCTGCTGCGGGGCCGCGCCCTCCGGTATGTGTACGTGTCGAGCTGCTCGGTGTACACGTGGGCCCCGCCCGCCGGGTACGCCGAGGACGCGCCGCTCGTCGAGGGCGCCGAGCCCGACGCGGAGCAGACCGACTACGCCCGCGACAAGCGGGGCGGCGAGCTGGCCGCCGTCGACGCGTTCGGGGAGGCGGACTCCCTGCTCGTACGGGCCGGGCTGATCCTCGGGCCGTACGAGAACGTCGGCCGGCTGCCCTGGTGGCTGTCCCGGACGGCCCGCGGCGGCCCGGTCCTGGCGCCGGGACCGCGCGAACTGCCCCTTCAGTACGTCGATGTCCGCGATCTCGCCGAGTGGATCCTCGGCGCAGTGGAGCAGGGCCTCAGCGGGCCGTTCAACCTGATCAGCCCCCAAGGACACGCCACGATGGGCGAGTTGCTGGAGGCGTGCGTGCGGGTCACCGGCGGCCCTGCGGAACTGCGCTGGACCGCGCCGGAGACCGTCCTCGACGCGGGCATCGAGCCGTGGACGCAGCTGCCCGTGTGGGTGCCGCCGGGCAGCGACATGCACGACGCCCTGCACTCGGCGGACGTCTCACGGGCGGTGGCCACCGGACTGACCTGCCGGCCGGTCGCGGAGACCGTCGCCGACACCTGGCGGTGGCTCCAGGAGATCGGCGGCGAGGCACCCCTGCGCCCGGACCGGCCGCAGAAGGGTCTGGACCCGGAGGTGGAGGCGAAGGTACTGGCGGCGGGGACGGAGTAGAGCCGTTCGGATTCCCCCGCCGGGTCAAGGACGCCGGGCACAGGTGTACCTGGCACCACCTCCCGGTCCGGGGGTCCGGCCCCGTGCCCACGGTCCGCCGGTCGGCCAGACTGACGGGCATGAACACCAACACGAAGGGCGACGGCGGCGGTTCGAGGGCTCGGGGCATGCTGCGCGCCGCCGGGCGCGGGTTCGTGCTGGCCGTGGCCTCCCTCCCACTGGCCGTCCTGTGCCTCACCCTCACCGCCGTGTCGATCGCCCTCATCCCCATCGGCGTCGGCATCGTCACCACGCCCTACGTCCTGACCGGCGTGCGCATGTTCGCGGACCGGCGGCGGGTGCTCGCCGCCGAGTGGGGCGGGGTGCCCATCCCGTCGGCGTACCGGCCGATACCCGAGGGCGCCAACCCCTGGACGCGCACCTTCGTGATGCTGCGGGACCCGGCGACCTGGCGGGATCTGCGGTGGCTCCCGGTGGACATGACGGCGGGGTTCCTGACGGCGCTGCTGCCGGCGATCCTGGTCCTCTACCCGCTGGAGGGGTTCACGCTGGCGTTCGGGCTGTGGCGGGTCTACGGCGACGACCCCTACTGGTACGGGTTCGTGCCCGTCTCCGACCAGGTCTCCGCGCTCGGCGCCGCCGCCCTGGGGGCCGTCCTGCTCATCGTGGCCCACCGGTACGCGGTGAGCGCCTTCCAGGTCCACTTCCGCCTGACCCGGGCCGTCCTCACCCCCAGCGAGGCCGAACTCGCGGAGCGTGTACGCGTGTTGACGCAGACGCGGCGGGACGCCGTGGACACCTCCGCCTCCGAACTGCGGCGCATCGAGCGTGACCTGCACGACGGGGCCCAGGCCCGCCTGGTGGCGATGGGCATGGACCTCGGGACGGTCGAGATGCTCGTCGACAAGGACCCCGAGCAGGCCAAGCAGCTCCTCGCCCAGGCCCGCCGGTCCTCCGCCGACGCCCTCGCCGAACTGCGCGACCTGGTGCGCGGCATCCACCCGCCGGTGCTCGCAGAACGCGGACTGGGCGACGCCGTACGGGCGTTGGCTCTGCGGTTGCCGACACCGACCGAGGTGACCGTGGAGCTGCCCGGCCGGACCGACGCCCCCGTGGAGTCGGCGGCGTACTTCGCGGTCAGCGAGGTGCTCACCAACGCCGTCAAGCACTCCGGCGCCGACCGGATCTGGGTCGACCTGCACCACGCGGACGGCGGGCTGCGGATCTCCGTGACCGACAACGGCGGGGGCGGCGCGGCGATCGGGGCCGGCTCGGGGCTGGCCGGGGTAGAGCGGCGACTGGGTACATTCGACGGCGTCCTGGCCGTCAGCTCCCCGGCGGGCGGTCCCACCATGGTGACCATGGAGATTCCGTGCGTGTTGTCCTAGCCGAAGACCTGTTCCTGCTCCGGGACGGACTCGTCCGGCTCCTGGAGGCGTTCGGCTTCGAGATAGCCGCCGCCGTCGAGAGCGGACCCGAACTGGAACGGGCCCTCGCCGAACTGAAGCCGGACGTCGCCGTCGTCGACGTCCGGCTTCCGCCGACCCACACCGACGAGGGCCTCCAGTGCGCGCTGCGGGCCCGGCGGGAGCGGCCGGGCCTCCCGGTACTGGTCCTGTCCCAGCACGTGGAGCAGTTGTACGCGCGCGAGCTGCTCGCCGACGGCAGCGGCGGGGTGGGCTACCTGCTGAAGGACCGGGTCTTCGACGCGGAACAGTTCGTGGACGCCGTACGGCGGGTGGCGGCGGGCGGGACCGCGATGGACCCGCAGGTGATCCAGCAGTTGCTGGCCCGGCGCGGTGACGACCGGCCGCTGGCCCGGCTGACGCCGCGCGAGCGGGAGGTGATGGAGCTGATGGCGCAGGGCCGGTCGAACACGGCGATCGCCCAGAAGATGGTCGTCACCGAGCGGGCCGTGGCGAAACACACCGCCAATATCTTCATCAAGCTCGGCCTGGAGGTCTCGGACGACGACAACCGGCGGGTCCTGGCGGTGCTGGCCTATCTGGACCGGGACCGGTGACCGTCACAACACCGGTGCCCTGTGCGACCGTTGAGGCGGAATTGTCCCACGGGCCTCTCATCAATTTCTGAGACGGCTGAACACCTCGGGGGCGGCGCGCGTATGAAGAGTCGCCGCTTCACTCCTGTCGGGCGCCTCGATGCGACCCCGCAAGGAAGTCAGAGGAGTTCCATGGGACGCAACACACGTAAACGCCGTTCGTCGATGGCCAACAAGGCCATAGCCGCGTCGGCGGCCCTAGCGCTCGGTGGGGGCGGGCTGATCTGGGCGAACTTCTACGCTTCTGCGCACGAGTCGAAGAACTCGTCGCAGAACCAGACCAAGGCCGCCACCGCCGCCGCGCAGGTGGCCACCATCTCCTGCCCCGACGTCGGGCAGAAGCTGACGAACGTGCCCAGTGGGGCACGCTCGGGGGTCGACAGGGAGCTGGCGAACCTCGACAAGCAGATCACCGAGGCCTACGCCCGGCTCGCCTCGACTCGCCAGGCACAGACCAACGACACCGGTTTCGTCCAGAACGCGATCGTCGGCCCCCTCAAGGACAAGAGGGCCGCCACGATCGACCGGATCCGCATCAACATCCAGCGCTCGGGCGGCCAGGTCCAGGACCTGAGCCAGCTCGCCGCGTGCACCACCCAGGGCGCGCAGACCAATGCCGGCGAGGCCGGCGGCGGCGACCAGAACGGTGGCCAGCAGGGCGGCGGCCAGCAGGACGGTGGCCAGCAGGGCGGCGGCGACCAGAACGGTGGCGAGCAGGGCGGCGGCCAGGACGGCGGCCAGCAGGGCGGCGGTCAGCAGGGCAACGGTGGCCAGGCCGGCAACGGCCCGGCCGCGGCGGACTTCGTCGACATCACCAAGGTCCAGCAGAACGCCCAGCCCGGTGTGGGCGCCAACGGTCTGCGCGCGAACGGCAACGGCGGATCGCGCGGCACCTTCACCAGCGTCTGCGGCACCAACGGCAACGACAACCACAACACGGACAACGTGATCGTCGCCCCCGGTGTCACCAACGGCGCGCACCACCTGCACGACTACGTCGGCAACCAGAACAACGACGCCTTCGCCAGCGACCAGGAGCTGGCGGCTGCCGAGACCAGCTGCCAGAACCAGGGCGACAAGTCGTCGTACTTCTGGCCGGTGCTGCGTGTCCAGGACGGTTCGCAGGACTTCGACCAGAACAACGACGGCGGTGGCAAGGAGGGCAATGTCGGCAAGATCCTCCAGCCGGCCCAGGCCCAGCTGAAGTTCGTCGGCAACAAGCGGGGCAAGGTCGTCGGGATGCCGACGGCGCTGCGCATCATCACCGGTGACGCGAAGGCCTTCGTCAACGGCAACGCCAACGCCAACGTCAACTGGAGCTGCACCGGCTTCGAGAACAAGGTGCAGCTGGAGGACAAGTACCCGATCTGCCCGCAGGGCAGCCAGGTCGTCCGCACGACCAACTTCCAGAGCTGCTGGGACGGTCAGAACATCGACAGCGCCAACCACCGCACGCACGTGGCGTTCGTCCAGGCCAACGGAAGCTGTGCGAACGGTTTCAAGGCGATCCCCCAGCTCCAGGTCCGTCTGGTCTACAACGTCCCGGCGCCCAAGCTGCAGAACGGGCAGGTCGTGAATCCGTACGCGGTCGACTCCTTCCCGGAGAACCTGCACAAGCCGATCACCGACCACAACGACTTCATCAACTTCTTCTCCCAGAACACGATGAACAAGATGGTCAACTGCATCAACACCGGCAAGAAGTGCAAGTAGGCCTCGGCCTGAGCACACGCTGAGTCCGGCCGCACAAGGAAAGACCGGCGGTGAGAATTTCTCACCGCCGGTCTTTGCCGTATCCGTTTCCCGGTGTTTCCGTCTGCGTTGCTGTCTGCGTTTCCGTCCGCGTTTCCGTGTGCTTCGCCCGGAAATTCAATGTCCGGAGTGCGTCGCGCCTTCCGACGGCTCGTGCACGGAGTGGTCCGTGCCCTCCTCGATGTCGCCGCCGAGCGTGTCCCGCAGGGCCGTGACGGTGCTGGTCTCCTCACCCACGGCCACCCACTTGCGGCCGACCAGGTAGTGACCGCCGTAGTCCTTGGCGCCGTTGATCCACTCGCGCTGACCGCGGTCGGTGGCGAACGTCAGCAGGATGAACTTTCCGTCGGCGTTCTTGCAGAGCGCCTGCCGGAGTTCGTCGGCGTCGGTCTGCATGTCGGGCGTGCACTTCACCTCGGCGGCCAGGTGCTCCAGGCTGCCGGTCGCGGTCGCCGGCACGCTCTTCTCCGTGCCTGCGCCGGAACCACAGCCCGTCAGCACCAGCGCCGCGGCGGCGGCCACCGCCGTCACCGCGAGCATCGGTCGGGTCACCTTCATCCTGTTCCTCCCTGCGAGAGCCTCGCTCTGGATACGGCTCCCGCGCGCGGTGCGCTCAAAATACCCGGTGCCCTCTCCGGGGCGGCGGCCGTTCGAG
>NZ_MUBA01000561.1 GCF_002154575.1 Streptomyces bobili | reverse complement strand
AGGACGGCACCGACGTCACCCCGGCCGCCGTCGCCGCCTCCCTCACCCACGCCACCGAGGCCAAGCCCGCCCCGGCGGCCCTCTCCGGAGTGACCCTCACCGCCCAGGCCGAGGGTGCGGGTGCCGTCCGCGTCACGACGGACGCCCCCGACCCCGTCCTGCCGCTGCGCCTGTCCAGCCCCAGCCTGGCGATCCTCTCCCCGAAGGCATACGACGCGAAGGGCGCCGCCGACCCGGCCGGCACCGCCACCGGCCCCTTCGAACTCACCGACGTCGAGGGCAGCACCGGCGCCCGCCTCGACCGCTTCGACGACTACTGGGGCGGCCGTGCCCAGGCCTCCGGCATCGACGCCCGCTTCATCGCCGACGGCACCGCCCGCACCAACGCGCTGCGCAGCGGCCGGCTGGACCTCGCCGAGGCGATACCCGTCGCCCAGGCCGCCACCCTCGACGCCGACACCCGCCGCGAGACCGCCACCACCCGCACCACGAGCCTCCTCCTCAACGCACGGTCCGGCGCCTTCAAGGACGCCTCGCTGCGCGCCGCCGCCCGCGCGGCCGTCAACACCTCGGCCCTCGCGGAAGGCGTCTACGAAAAGCACGCCGATGCCGGCGCCGGCATCTACGGCCCCGCCGTCACCTGGGCAGCGGGCAAGCGCGTACCGCCGACCACGAATGCCCGGCCCGGCAAGCCCGCCGGCACCTCCGTCACGCTCGCCACCTACGACAACCGGCCCGAACTCCCCGAAGTAGCCCAGGTGTTGAAGCAGCAGCTGGAGAAGGCCGGGTTCACGGTGAAACTGAAGGTGAGCGAGTACGCGCGGCTGGAGAGCGACGCCCTCGCCGGAAAATTCGACGCCTTCGTGCTCGCCCGCAACACCCTCGTCGACACCGGTGACCCCGTCGCAGCCCTCGCCGCCGACTACACCTGCGCGGGCGGATTCAACATCGCCCAGCTCTGCGACAAGTCCGTCGACGCGACCGTGGCGAAGGCCGAACGCACCGCCGACACCGCCCGACGGCAGGACGCCGCCATGGCCGCCGAGGCCGCGATCCTGCGCACCGACGCCGTCGTCCCCCTGGTCCACCAGCGCGTCATCACCGGCGTCGCCCCCCAGGTGAGCGGCGTGCTCCTCGACCCCTACGAGCGCACCCTCGTCGGCACCGGGACCCGGCGCTGATCCATGAGGAAGACCGTGGGCGTGCTGCTGTGGCGCGCCGGACTGGCCGCGCTGCTGGTGTGCGGGATCGGGCTGCTGCCCTGGCTCTCGCACACCGACCCGGCACTCACCGTGCTCAAGGTCCGGTCCGCCGACCGTGACCCCACACCCGAGGTGCTCGCCGACATCCGCGCCCAACTGGGCCTGGAGGACGGTCCTTTGCGCCTGCTCGGCCGGTGGCTCGCCGGGCTGCCGCGCGGGGACGCCGGACACTCGTGGATATCCGGCTCCGAGGTCGCGCCCGACGTGCTCGGGGCCCTCGGCGCCTCGCTCCTGCTGATGGCGGTGGCCCTTGTCGTCGCCCTCGCCACGGCCGCCGCCGTGTGCGCCCGCACCCTCCACCTCGGAGCGCGACGCCGCCTCGCCGGGCGGCCGCCGGGCGGATCGGGTTCGGCGGTGCTCGCCGCCCTTCCCGAGTTCCTCATCGCCTCCGTGCTCGCCACCGTCGTGGGCGTGCGGTGGGGCTGGCTGCCCGCCGTCGGCTGGTACGGCCCCCAGTGGACGGTGCTCCCCGCGCTCGCCCTCGGCCTGCCCGCCGGCGCGGTCCTCGGACGCCTCCTCGACGACCAACTCCCCGGCGCCTTCGACGAACCCTGGGCTCTGGCCGCCACCGCCCGCGGACTGCCCGGCCGCACCGTCGCCCGCAAGGCGCTCCGCCGCTGTGTGCCCGGACTGCTGCCCAACCTCGGGCTGTTCGTCGTCGGCCTCACCGGCGGCGCCGTCGCCGTCGAGCAGATCTTCGACATCCCCGGCCTCGGCCGCACCACCCTCCAGGCGGCCATCGCCCAGGACCTGCCCGTCCTCCAGGCCGGCACCCTCCTGCTCGTCCTCCTCGGCGCCGTCACCACGGCCGCCGCCCGCCTCACCGCCCGCCGGCTCATCGGCTCCGCTCTGCGCGACGGCGCCCTGCGGAGCCTGCACCGGCCGACACCGCCACCACCGCCGACCGTCCGCAGGATCCTGCCTATTGCATACGGTCTTCTGCTGTCCGGCGTCGTCGCACTCGGCCTGCCCCGCGACCCTCTCGCCCTCGACACCGTCGCCCGCCTCCAAGCACCCTCCCTCACCCACCCCTTCGGCACCGACGCCCTCGGCCGGGACGTCCTCGCCCGAGTCGCCCACGGGGCCCTCGACACCCTGCTGCTCGCTCTCGCCATCAGCGCCCTCGCCTGGCTCGCCGGCGTACTCCTCGGCTGCCTGCCCGCACTGTCCGCACCACTGGTCGACACCGTCAACGCCGTCCCGCCCGTCCTCGCCGCCCTCCTGGTCACCGCCGTCTGGGGCAGCGGCGCCGGCACGCCCGTCCTCGCGGTGGCCGTCGTGGCGTGGGCACCCCTGGCCGCGCACACCTCCGCGCTGCTCGGTCAGGAGCGGGCCACCCTCCACGTGAGCGCCACCCGCGCACTGGGTGCCAGCCGGTCGTACCTGCTGAGGAGCGAACTCCTCCCCGCCGTCCTGCCGTCCGTCACCCGCCACGCCGTCCTGCGCCTGCCCGGCATCGCCCTCGCGCTCGCCTCGCTGAGCTTCCTCGGGCTCGGCGCCCAGCCGCCGACCCCAGAGTGGGGCCTCCTCCTCGCCGAGAACCAGCCCTACGCCGAACGCGCCCCCTGGGCCGTCCTCACCCCCGCCGCCGTCCTCGCGCTGCTGGGAGCCCTCGCGGTGACAGCGGCGGGGGTGAGGACGGCC
>NZ_MUBA01000560.1 GCF_002154575.1 Streptomyces bobili | reverse complement strand
GCCACGGCCCGCGCGGCCTCGGCGGGAGCGGCGTGCGGGGCGAGGACGAGGGCCAGCGTGCCGTCGGCCTGCCCCGGCACCAGGTGCGCGCGCAGGACGGCCGGCTCGGCGGCCACCGCGGCCCGTACCGCCTCGACGACCGCCGGGTCGGCCAGCGGGTCGGTCGTGGTCCGGCCCTCGGCGAGCGCCAGCAGGGCGGACCCCGTCAGTTCGAAGGCGACCGGCCCGGCCAGGTCGAGGACGACCGTGTCGGCCTTCTCGTGGGCGGCGGCCTGGAGGGCCTGGTGCAGGGGTACGGCGACGGGGCGGGCCTGCGGGTCCCAGCGGGCCAGGGACGCGGTGGAGGTGAAGGCCGGCAGGGCCGTACGGTGACCGGCCTTCAGGGTCGGTACGGCCATGTCGCTCGTCTTCTCGCGGCGCAGCCCGTTCTCGTCCTCCTCGACCTCCCCGAGCACGGCGACCACGGGGACGAGCAGCCGGGCGCCCTCGAGCGCCGCCAGCACGGGTCCCACGGCGGTGCGGTCCTCGGCCCAGGCTGCGAGCGCGGCGCTCAGCGCCGGGTCGGCGGAGCCGTCGTCGTCGGAGAAGCCGGGGTCGGGAATGTTCTTGTTCGCCACGGTCACCGACCCTATCGGGGGGAAACTGCTGGGGTTGTGCGGGGCCGGAAACACGGCGGTGACCGCTTTCACAGGTTTCTCAGGCATCGCTGACGTACATCTAACCTGCGTCTAACGGGACGCACAGTCGGTACCTCCAGCATCACGGACATGGAGTCCTCCAGAGCACGCCGCGGCAGCCGCGCTCGTCCCTCCGGGCACCGTCGTCCCCTCCTGTACTGCGCGCTCGCCTCGGTGGCGGTGCTGGGGGCCTCGGCGACCGGGACCGTGTACGTGAAGGCGCAGGCGCACTCGGGTCCGGGCGCCGTATCGTCGGCGGCGCCGACGCCCTCCGCGTCGGCGAGCGGGGAGGTGTCGGTGGAGTCCGTGACCCGGTCCGAGTCGGAGGCCGCAGTGTCTGAGGCTGCGGTGTCCGTGGTGGACCGCGACGCCCTGCTGGCGAAGGCGATGGCGTCGGTGACCGTGCCGGGCGCGGCGCGGGTGTCCGTGGCCGTGCTCGACGTCGGGTCCGGGCTGAGCGCCGTCCACGGCACGGGTGCCTTCGACACGGCGAGCATCGTCAAGGTGGACATCCTGGCGGCGCTGCTGCTCCAGGCGCAGGACGCCGGCCGCCACCTCACGGCCGGCGAGAAGACGTACGCGACCGCCATGATCGAGAGCAGCGACAACGACTCGGCGACGGCCCTGTGGAACTCCGTCGGCGGCGCGGCGGGGCTCGACGCGGCGAACGAACGGTTCGGGCTCACCGGCACCGAGGGCGGCGACGGCCTGCTGTGGGGGCTGACCCGGACCACGGCCGCCGACCAACTGACCCTGCTGCGACAGGTCTTCGGCACCGACTCGACCGGCTCGGAACTGAGCGAGGCCTCGCGCACGTACCTCCAGGGGCTGATGCGGCGGATCGCGGCGGGCCAGCGGTGGGGTGTGTCGGCGGTCGCCGACGGGTCCTCGTGGGCTCTGAAGAACGGCTGGCTGCCGCGGACGGCGACGGGGCTGTGGGACGTCAACAGCATCGGGCGGGTGACGTCCGGCGGGCACGACTACCTGGTGGCGGTGCTGTCGGACGGCAACGCGACGCAGGCGAAGGGCGTCGCGCTGGTGGAGGCGGCGGCCGAGGCGGCGATGTCGGCGTTCACGGACACCTGAGCGGGCCGGGCCCCTGCGGGCTCAGAAGGCGTCGTACTGCTGCTGCCGGTCCTCGCGGTCGCGGGTGCGGCGGCCCCGCCACAGGACCACGGCGGCCACCAGCAGCACTCCGCCGGTTCCGCCCGCGAGCGGACCGGCCCAGCCCGAGGCGGCGTCGTCGGCCTTCTCCTGGTCCGGGCCGGGGCCGAAGTACTTCTCGCCGTACGCCGCCGAGCGCAGGTCCTCGGGTGCGAGGCCGGCGGCGGCCTTGATCGCGGCGGCCGGGTCGATGAAGCCGAAGCCGCGGGAGTCGTCTCGGCCGCCGGTGGGAGAGTTGCGGGCGGTGTCCTCCAGCAGCTTCTTGATCTGCGCCGGGGTCAGGTCAGGGTGGGCGGCCTTGACGAGGGCGACGGCACCGGAGACGAAGGCCGCGGCGGCGGAGGTGCCCCAGCCCTCGTAGTACTTGTGGTCCGGGTCGGCGATGACGACGTCGACGCCGGGGGCGCTGACCGTGGCGTACCAGCGGCGGGTGGAGAAGGAGGCGCGGGTGCCGTAGCGGTCGACGGCGGTCGCGGCGATCACGCCCGGATAGGCCGCCGGGTAGGAGATGTGGTCGCCCTTCTCGCCGCCGTTGCCTGCCGAGGCGACGACGACCGAGCCCTTCTTCAACGCGTATTGGACGGCCTCGTCCTCGGCGGGTTCGGGATGGGCCGAGGCGGAGTCGTCGCCGAGGGAGAGGTTGATGACGTCGGCGCCCTGGTCGGCGGCCCAGCGGATGCCCTCGGCGAGCGCGTTGCCGCGGGTGTTGCGGGCCTTGGTGCGGGACGGGTCGCCGTCCTCCAGGATCACCCGGACGGGGAGGATCTTCGCTTCCGGAGCGATGCCCATGACGCCGTCGCCGTCGGCGTAGCCATGGCCGTGACCGGCGATGATGCCGGCCATCGCGGTGCCGTGGCGGGCCCAGGCGCGGTCGCCGGGGCCGGCGCCGAAGCCGACCATGTCCTTGCCGGTGAGGACATTGCCGTCGAGGTCGGGGTGGTCGGACTCGACGCCGGTGTCCAGGACGGCGACGGTGACGCCCTTGCCCTTGGTGGTCCCCCAGGCCTCCTCGGTGTGCAGGGCCTCCAGGGCCCACTGCTTGGCCCGGATGCCGTCCGCGTAGGCGGTGCTGGGCGGCACCAGGGCCACCGCGGCGGCCAGCAGACAGCTGAGCACCCCGGCCCGGCACAGTCCGCGCCCGCTCATGAGGGTGGCTCCGAGGGCGATACGGCGGCCTTGCGCAGGCCGCGCTCGATGCGGTCGGCGAGGCCCTTCGCCTCGTGGCCCACGCCCGCCTGGGCGGTGGCGGTGCCGGCGCCGGACGCGGTGGCCTCCGCGGCGGACTGCGGGGTGGCGACCGTACGGCCGTCGGCCCAGCCGGAGACCGCGTAGACGACGACGGGGGCGTCGGTGAGGACGGACACCGTCCAGGAGGCACGCTGCCCGTCGCCGAAGGCGGCGGCGACCGTCCCCTTCGCCGCGTACGGGCGCGGCATCAGGTCGGTGCGGCGGGCCAGGCCCTCCCTGTCGAACCTGGTGTCGAGGGCGCGCATGCCGGCCGCGTCGGCCTTGGTGAACAGCATGCCGACCGTGGTGACGTGACTGCGGGTGGCGTCGGTGTAGGTCGCGCGCAGCAGGCGGGCGCAGCCGACCGGGGCGAGGGCCTTGGCGAGCAGCGGGTCGAAGGCGCCGGCGCAGCCGCTGTCCGGGGCGACGGCGATCCGTGTCCAGGTGCGGTCGGCGCCGCCGGGGCCCGCGCCCTGTCCGTCCACGGTGGGCGGGAACAACTGGTCGACGGGCACGTTGTGCCACAGGCCGCCCGCGGTGGCGTACACGCCGGGCTCGCCCGCGTCCGCGGGGTCGCCGACGAGCCAACTGCCGGTCACCGCACCGCCGATGAGGCCGAGTCCGAGGACCACGCAGGCCGCCGCCGCGACGGTGTGCCCGCGCAGCCTCATCCACCCCGCGCGCGGGGTGGATGAGGCTGCG
>NZ_MUBA01000056.1 GCF_002154575.1 Streptomyces bobili | reverse complement strand
CCGATGTCGATCCGCTCACCGGCCTCGGCCGCGACGTCGACCGCGGCCGCCAGGTACGCCGCGAGATCGGAGGTGCGGACGAAGGTCAGCGGGACGATGGCCTTGCCGATCCACAGCATGCGGCCCTTGTCGACCGGGTCGCCCGCCATGCTCGCGACCTGGTCGAGGAACGCCCCCGGGCGCAGGGCGACGAAGGGGACGCCGTGGTCAGTCGACGGTCAGGACGAGGTTGCCCCGCACGTGCCCGGCGTCGCTGACCTGCTGGGCCGTGGCCGCCTGGTCGAGCGGGTAGGCGGTGACGGTGGTGACGAGCTTGCCGGCCGCGGCGTCCTGGGCCAGCGCGGCGAGGTGGGCGGTCGAACGTTCCTGGGTCCCCTGGGAGAAGGTGATGCCCAGCTGCCGTGCACCGAAGTCGGCGATGGTGACGATGCGCTCGGTGCCGTCCTTCAGTGCGATCGAGTCTTCCAGGGCTCCCTTCCCGGCCAGATCGAACACCGCGTCCACGCCGTCGGGGGCCAGCGCCCGCACCCGCTCGACCAGGCCCTCGCCGTACACGGTCGCGGTGGCGCCGAGCGAGGCGAGGTAGTCCTGGTTGGAGGGGCCCGCGGTGGCGATCACGCGTGCTCCGCGAGCCGTGGCGAGCTGGACCGCCAGGGTTCCCACCGCCCCGGACGCGCCGTGCATCAGCACGGTCTCCCCGGCGGAGACACCCAGCAGGTTCAGGACCCGCTCGGCCGTCTCGCCGGCCACCGGCAGCGCGACCGCGTCCTGCCAGTCGAGGTCGGCGGGCTTGGGGGCCACGGTGGTGGCCAGTGCGTACTGGGCGTACGAGCCGGTGTCCGACCAGCCCACCACCTCGTCGCCGACCCGCACGTCGCTCACGCCCTCACCCAGGGCGTCCACCACGCCGGCGAACTCGCCACCGGGGACGGCCGGGAAGGTCGTCGGGCGGACGGCCTCGATCATCCCGGAGCGGATCTTGCCGTCCAGCGCGTTCAGCCCGGCGGCCTTCACGCGGACCCGGACCTGGCCGGGGCCCGGCTGCGGGACCTCGATGTCCGCCTCGTGCAGCACGTCCGGGCCGCCGAACTGGTCGAAAACGATCGCTTTCATGGTGACTCCATTCCTGTGACCTAAGAGTGTGGCTGGCCACATGATTAACCGTAACAGCAATCATGTGGCTGGCCAAGTATTTGCGAACGTGACGGCGGGTGACGTCCTGGCTGCGTCGGACGCGGAGCCCGGCAGGCCCAGGGCGTCGGGGCTGACCGAGCCGTGGGTGCCACGGGTGCGGGTGCGGTCGGCGGGGCCGAACTTGCAGGAAGGCAGCGACTACAGACTCGTCGTGACCGATCGACAGCGCCAGACCGTGCAGACCGCATACGAGCTACGACGCCAAGAAGCGGTTCCGGGTGCACCGGCGTGGCGGATTCCAGGCTCCGACTGGCATGTGAGCCTCGGCGGCCGGGGGCGCCGACCCTGGCGCCTGCGTCGCCTACGAGCTGGCCCTGCGACTGGAGGCCCGCGGCATCGTCCCCGAACACCTGCTGGTCTCCGCCCACGAAACCCCCCGGCGGGCCGAACGCATGGCGCTGCACCGTGCCGACGACGAAACCCTGATCACTCGCGTCCGGCACCTCGGAGATCTGCACTCGGAGGTCTACGACATCCCGGAGCTACGTGATCTGCTGCTGCCCGCCCTCCGGGCCGACTACCGCCCATCGAGGGCTACCAGCCCCCGCATCCGACTCCGGTCAGGGCACCGATCACCGCGTACGTCGGACAGGACGACCCGAGCTGCCTGCTCGACCACGTCCTCGCCTGGTCCGAACTCGCCGCCCCGGGCCGCTTCGAACTGCGCTCGTTCCCCGGGGACCACTTCTCTCTCACGCCCAGGGAGGCCGAAGTCGTCGCGGACATGGCAGCAGGCTTCGCGCGCGGGTCGGGTACGAACCACCCCTGGCAGTGATCCGCCCATAGCGGAAGCCTTGCTCAGTCAGCGCCCAGCCTCCAGGGGCCGGCCGGGCGCAGCCTCTCCCTCGGGCCCTCCCTCGGAGTCACCCCCGAGGGTTGCGGTGCCGCTCAGCCGTACGCCGCCGTGTCCCACTCCCGCCCCTGGACGATTCCCGCCAGCCACGACACGTCGGTCGCCCGGATCTCGAGGTCGGCGGACGGAACTCGGTCGGGGTCCTGCCACAGTGCTCGCCAGGCGTCCAGGAAGGCCGCCTGCCAGGCGGTGGCGTCGGCCGGGTCGAGGCCGCGTGCGCGCAGTTCGGCCTCGACAGCACGCCGAGCCGCGTCCTCGTCGAAGGGCAGGCGGCGCCGGGCGGTCACGGAGACCGCCGCGATCACCCGGTCTGCGTACTCGGCCAGGGCGACCGGGTCCCAGTACGCTCCCGGCCCGGCCTCGCGGTCCAGGCGTTCGGGGTCGGTGTCGGCCAGCAGTCGCATCGCGAAGGCGGCGGACGCGGACGGTTCCCCGGCGTCGGGATGGATCGCGGACAGGGTCAGCTCGACGGTGTTGTCGCTCACGCGCGTGACGCGCACCCGCCACAGACTCGCCAACGAAGGCTCCCTTCCTCGTGAGTGAGTGCGCCACCCTTGCGATGCGGGCGGCTGCCGGTCAGGTGGTGATTCTTCCGGTAGCGATCAGATTGGCCAAGGTGGCGAGCTGCGCGTCGCTGTTGATGCGCTCGGCGAACGTGACGGCACCTCGCTGCTGGCCCCGGCCGCCCTGCCTGGGCGGCCGGAACGGCATCTGGGAGAACGTGTGGATCACGGACTCCGTGGCCCCGAGAGCACCGGCCTGGTCCACGAGGCCCTGGAACTCCCCGCGGCGGGGGCCGCCCGCGCCGATCGACTGGAGGAAGACGACGTCGTCCGCGTCCCATCTGCGGTTCGCGGTGACCTGCACCAGATCCGGGAGGGTCATGGTGGCGGCGGCCAGCGCCTGGCCGAAGTAGGTCGGCTGAGGGTCCGTGAAGGCGAACGGGAGCGAGGCGGCCAGGACCTGCCAGACGCCGATCGTGGGGTCGTACCGCTTGAAATTGATGGTGAGAGACCGGACGAAGTACGGGGCGAAGGACTGCTGGTACTGCGAGGTCTGGGGGTCGGCCGTCCCGTAGTTCACGTCGACGCCGAAGTAGACGTAGTGGCGCGGAGCGTTCCACGCCATGGCGGAGTTCGCGGCTGCCACGGTGACCAGCTCGCGCTTCAGCACGCTCTCGACGCCGGCCTCGTACCGGCTGTTGTCCCGTTTGGAGGCGGGCACCAGGTTGTTCTGCGTTCCGGGACCGCCGGCCTGCATATTGATGAGATGGAAACGGATCCAGAAGTTCGTGAGACCGAGCTGGCGGATGTAGCCGTACCCTGTGGGGTCGACGGCCGGGGGCGAGCCGGTCAGTGAGCCGTCGCTGATCATCTCGATGGACGTCGTCCTGCCCACGGAGTCCACGACGGGGTAGATGAACGAGCCCTGCGGCACGGCGTTCGTGTTGTAGGCGACGCGCTGGACCTGCCGCCGCCGACCGGAACCCTCGCCCGTCCGCCCCCGTTCGGATGCCACTCCCTCCCCGAGGCCGGCGCTCCGCTGCACGGGCGCGGGTCCCGACATCACCCGGGCGGCGTTGGCCTCGGCGGCCCGCTCGAAGGGGTCGCCGGGTGCGCTGACCCGCAGCCCGTCGCCGGTGTCGGTGCCCGCGACCGGCCCGCTTCGCTGCTGGATCACATGGGTCAGCTCATGGGCCAGGGTGTGCTTGTCGCCTCCGCCCTCACCGATGACCACATGGCTGCCGGAGGTGTAGGCACGGGCCCCGAGCTGGGCGGCCGACCGGCGGGCAGCACTGTCGACGTGCAGACGTACGTCGCCGAAGTCGGCGTCGAGCCGGGCCTCCATCTCCTGCCGCAGCGGCGCGTCAAGTGGACGGCCCCCACTGCGCAACACCGCGTCGACCTCGGGGGCGCGCTGGACGGCCGTGCCGTCCGAGTGTCCGCAGCCCGGACCGTGTTCGTGGCGTTCGTCGGCGACGAGCTGAGCCAGTGCCCGGTTGCCCACCGTTCGCTGGAGCACGCCGAGGGCAGCAGGCGACAGCTCGCCGATTCGACCCGATGCGGCGGTGCTCGCGGCGGCTGACCGGACCGAGGCCGGACGCCGGTCCCGTTCCTGTTGCGGGCCTTGATCCTGCGTGTCCTGCCGCGCCCGCATCGCCGCTCTCCCTCGCCCTCAGCCGTGTACAGTCCCGCCACGTTGCCGTTCACGCGGCAGGTACGCCAGGGCCGTTCGGGCAGACTTGCGGGCACCATCGGTGACGCGGCGCAGGGCCCGTCGTCGGCCGAGGGCCCAGGTGGCTCCCGTCGTCCCGTTCAGGTGGAGCACGGCGTCCACCGACAGCACCGAGGCGGCGAGCGTGGGGGAGTGGCAGGCAAGTTCGGCACGGGGGGCCATCTCCCGACCGTTCCAGGAACTGGCCGTACTGCCTGCGCGCGGCCGGCGGCAACTCCCGGCCTGCGAGGCCGACTTCGTCACCGACCTGTCGACGAGCCTGCTGTAGCCCTCTTGTTCTGCCGCGACCCCGTGGTCTCCGCTCCGTGCGGATGAACGGTGCGGTCTCGCATACGGCTGTGGGTCTACTCGGGGATCTGAGGTCCCGCGTCGGCCGCCAGGTCGGCCGCTGCCAGGTCGGCGTCGGCCCGTCCGGCGGTGTCCCGCAGTGCCGCGGTCAACTCGGGTAGCAGCTCGCGGGTGAACCGTACCGATGATCGCGGTGGCCGCAGCCTGCCGCAGCCGGCCGGCCCACGAGCAAGATCAAGTTCTATGGCTGGAGGTCACGCTCGTACCAGGTGCCGGACTTGCCGCCGAGATCGGCCGGGGTGGCAGGGCCAACCGGGACGAACCCGGCCTTGGTCAAGACCTTCTGGGACGCGGCGTTGTCGTGGGAGGTGGCCGCCCGCAGTGTGCGCAGGCCGTGCCCCGCTGTCGCCGTCCGGCATAGCTCCCGGACGGCCGTGGTCGCCACACCTCGGCCGGCGACCCGCTCCGCGACCCGGTAACCGAGTCTGGCGGTGGCGTCCTCCAAGTCGTAGAGGTTGAACCTGCCGAGTACCGAGCCGTCCTCGGCGACGAGCACGTAGAAGGCGCAGATGCCGGCCTCTTGCTCGGCCAGCGAGGCGTCGTACCGGTTGGTGAACTGGTCGAAGAAGTCGTCGCCGCGGTCGGGGATCGACGCGGCGAAGTAGCTGCGGTTCGCCAGCTCGAACGCCAGGACCGCCGGGGCATGGCCGACATGCAGCAGCTTCAGCTCGGGCATCGCCCGACACTACCCCGATCGTGCGCTGGGGCCACCCGCGACGTCGATCAGTACCGCGTCGGCGAGCAAGAAGGTGGTCAGTTGGGGGGCGGCGTCGGTGGTGGCGCCGGTACCAGAGTGCGCCTACCGCGGCGGATGCCGTGGCCAGGGTGATGCCGAGGACCGGCCATCGGCTGTCGGCGAGGCGCAGCCCGGTCAGGATGGTCACGGCGGTCACCGCGAGCGGCACGAGGAGGGAGAGAAGCTCGCGGAGTGCGCCCGCCACCACCTCCGGTTCGGGGCGGGACGTCCGGTTGCGGCGGGCGGATGCGGTGTCGGCGAAGTAATAGGCGAGGGCGCGGTCTGTCAGACGGGCGTCGGCGCGTTGGTAGGTCACTGCCATGTACGGGAGCCAGACGAGCGGGGCTACCACTCCGACCAGGAAGGCCGTGCCGAGGAGCACCCACCGCCAGGCTTGGACGGTGACCCGGCGTAGGCGCCGACCCGGTGTCTGGCCCGCGTCGCCTGGCGTGAGCACGCCGAGGAGGTGAGCCATCCGCAGGGTGACGTGCCACAGGGCCGCCCATCGCTTCCAGCGGACGGGTGCGCCGGCGTCGGGTCCTGTGCGGGCGAGCGCGTGCTGCGCCTGCCCGGTGTCCTCGTACACGCCCTGGAGGACGAGGAGTTCGCGTGCGCGGGCGCGGGCCGTGGGGTCGCGGCCGTCGAGGGCGGCCAACTCCAGGACGGTGCGTGCCTGGCGGAGCAGCGCCGCACAGAACGCGACAGGGATGAGGACGAGGAAGGGGCCGCCCACTAGGGATCCTTCCGCTACGACGGCCCGCCGGCCGCGAGCGATCACTAATGGTGACGAACGGGAATTCTCGCCCCTCCTCTTGCCCTGGCCGCAGACTCTCAGCTCGCATCGAGGGGGCCTCGGAGTCCTGAGAGAGTCGGATGCGTCCGAGCGCGACAAGTAGCCGGGAGATCACGGAATGTGGCGTGATGGTCCTGTCAGTCCTCGGTTCCTCGCGCGGCTGAGGGCTTCTTCGCCACGGGCCGCTTGGCACCCTTGATCCTGTTGCCGCTCGTAGCGCTGGACCCCGGCTTCGCGGCCGTGTTCTTGCGCGGCGTGGCCTTCTCCGAGGCTGCGGCCGTCCGCGTCGGCGCTGCCCGGGTCGGCGTGGTCGGCCACTTCAACTCGATCTCCAGCTCGATCTGCCCACCACCGATCTCGACCTCCATCTCGCTGTGAAGGTCATCGGGTATCCGCAGGCTCAGCGTTCCCGAGCCCAACTCCAGCTCAGCCTCCCCGCCGTCCCGCAGCGCGGTGGCCAGTGCCGTGAGCTGATCAGCGGCCTCAAAGCGTGACAGGGAGCGCTTCTGCTCGAACTTGAGGTCCTTCATGGTGTCTCCGATCCGTATACGGTCTCGGTGTCGATCCGCCCCGCACCAGCGCCGTTCGTCGTCTCCGGCCGGTCGGGCTACCTCCAATCTCGTCCTCCCCGCTTCGCTGCGCACGCCGAGGGCAGGGGCGGAAGGTTCTTGATGGACAGAGCGCAAGCCATCCGGGCAGGTCATGGTGACGCCGCCGCACGTGCGGGCACGTGACCGACGATGGCCGCTGGAGCAGGCGAGCCACGGCGCCGGGTGCCGGAACGGTAGGGAGCACCCGTCGGCTCGGCCACCAGGGACCCATGACCCAGTGATCAACCGGCCGCCGGGGCGTCGCGAACCGTCGGCGCGCGATGAGCGCGAGTCCCGGATGGGACCTACGGTTGGGGAGAGGCCCCACAGGTGCGGAACTCGGCTCCCGCCGCGTCACACCCCCGCGCCCGACACCCCAGGAGGGCACGCCATGTCCACTGCTTCGGACACCCCCGTCCTGGACACCCTCGCCGCCATGACGGTCGACTCGATCGAGCGGTGCGGGATGGCCCCGGACCTGCTCGTCCTGACACGCATCGCGGCACTCGCCGCCTCGGACGCCCCGCCCATCTCCTACGCGGCCCATATCGACCCCGCCGTCAGAGCCGGCCTGACCGTCGAACAACTGCAGGACGTCCTGGTCGCCATCGCACCCATCGTGGGCACCGCCCGCGTGATGACGGCAGCGGGTAACATCGCCACGGCGTTCGGCATCGCCATCGCCGTCGCCGATGCCGAGATCGAGACGCAAAGCTGACAGCGGCTGTCATCAGCGTCGATGATCCGCGCGGCCCGGCCGCCATCGGACAGAAGGCCAAGGAGCTGACCGCCCGCACGACGGGCCCTGTGCCGCAGGCCTCTCCTTGGCCGCAGCATCAGGCAGGAGCGTCTCGGATGTCCCAGAACGCGACCACGGCCATGCGCGCCGCACCCCACACCACGCCGGAGGAGCGTGCGGCTCTCGGCAAGGAGCTACGGCGCCGCACACCGCGGTCGGACCACGCCGTGTACAAGCCCGCTCCCGACCGGCCGGACCCGCTGGCGATCCTTCAGGCCCAGTCCGAGGCACGAGTGCCCGAACTCGTCCCGATCCGCTACGCCCGGATGACGGAGTCCCCGTTCCGCTTCTACCGTGGCGCCGCCGCGATCATGGCCTCCGACCTGGCGGGCAGCCCGAGTTCGGGACTCACGGCCCAGCTGTGCGGGGACGCGCACCTGTTGAACTTCCGTCTGCTCGCCTCGCCGGAACGGCAGTTGGTGTTCGACATCAACGACTTCGACGAGACGCTGCCGGGACCCTGGGAGTGGGACGTCAAGCGCCTCTCGGCGAGCCTCGTCATCGCTGGCCGGGCGAACGGCTTCGACGACGACGAACGCGCCCGCATCGTCAGTGCCACGGTCCGCTCCTACCGCAAGGCGATGATCCGCTTCGCGGCGACGGGCAACCTCGACGTCTGGTACACGAAGATCGACGCTGACCTCCTCGAATCACTGGCCTCGGGCCGGCTCCACGCGACGAAGCAGGGCCGGAAGAACCTGGCCCGCGCGCTGGCGAAGGCCCGCACCCGCGACAGCCTCCAGGCCTTCGACAAGCTCACCGAGACGGTCGACGGCCGGCCGAGGATCGCGGCGGATCCCCCGCTCCTCGTCCCGGCCCAGGACCTGCTGCCGGACGTGGAACGCAGTGCGCTGGAGCGCCAGTTCCGCGCTCTGATCGAGCGGTACGGACGCACTCTCGCCTCCGACCGGCGCACGCTCCTGGAGGACTACCGACTGGCCGACGTCGCCCGCAAGGTGGTCGGCGTCGGCAGCGTCGGAACCCGGTGCTGGATCTTCCTGCTCCTCGGCCGGGACGACCAGGACCCGCTCTTCCTCCAGGCCAAGGAGGCCGACACCTCGGTGCTCGCCGCACACGTCGGCCCGAGCCGGTACCGCAATCAGGGCGAGCGGGTCGTCTCGGGCCAGCGGCTGATGCAGGCCACCAGCGACATCTTCCTCGGCTGGGAGCGGGTGGACGGGATCGACGGCAAGCAACGCGACTTCTACGTCCGCCAGCTGCGCGACTGGAAGGGCATCGCCATGCCGGAGCGGATGCGGCCCAAGGACATGCGCGCGTTCGGCGAACTGTGCGGGGCCACGCTGGCTCGTGCGCACGCGCGGTCCGGCGACCGTGTCGCCATCGCCGCGTACCTGGGAGGCGGCGACTCGTTCGACCGTGCACTCGCCACCTTCGCGGAGTCGTACGCGGACCAGAACGAGCGCGACCACCAGGCCCTGGCCGACGCGGTGCGCGCGGGCCGGCTCCCCGCGGAGGAACTGCCGGCAGCCTGACCGGCGGCGTGCACCATCCCTGCCGGCAGGGGCATAAGGGCTGGTGAACAGGCCAGTGGCCGGCGTGCCGCGCGCCGCGGGGCCGAGGCTGGGATGCTGGAGGAGGGAGCGCCGCCCGTGACGTGACCCTGGCGGACAGGGGTGATGAGCGCCGTGGCCGAGATCTACGAGAGCGCCCGAGGACCGACCGATCCGGCAGTTCCGGCAGTTCCAGTGGTTCCGGCGGTTCCCTTCGCCGATCCCCGGGGAGACCCGTTCCTGCGCACCCGGTTCGCCCTTCCGGCCAGGCCCGCCACGTTCCTGCGGCGGCAGCGGCTCGTCGACCACCTCGACCAGGCTCGCGAGACGCCGCTGACCCTGGTCAACGGGGCGGCCGGAGCCGGCAAAACCCTGCTCACCGCGGACTGGGCCGCCGGACAGCGGCAGCCCGTCGCCTGGCTCACCGTCGAAGTGGGGGACCGGCGTCCCGGCGTGTTCTGGGCATACGTCCTTCAGGCTCTGCACGCTTGGGGCGCACCGGCCTCCGAAGCCGTCGAGCCCCCCTCGGACGCGACAGGGGTGGACCAGAGGCTGCTGGCGACACTCGCCGCCGAGCTGAACGACCGCGACCAGCCCGTGATCCTCGTGCTCGACGAGTACGACCGCCTGACCACCACGGAGGTCACGGAGCAGCTGGAGTTCGTCCTGCACCACGCCGGGCGGGGCCTGCACCTCGTCCTCGTCACCCGGACCGAACCCCTGCTGCCGCTGCACCGCTACCGGGCGGCCGGCGAGCTGACGGAAGTCCGCGCCGCCGAGCTGGCCTTCACCTCCGAGGAGGCCGTCGCACTCCTTGAGCTGCACGGTCTGAGCCTCCCGCTCCACGCCGCGGGCGCCCTGGTGGACCGCACCCGCGGCTGGGCCGCCGGCTTGCGTCTGTCCGCCCTGGCCGCTCGGGAGAGCGCCGACCCGGAGCTCTACCTGAAGGAGTTCGAGGCGGACCGCACCACGGTCGCGGACTTCCTGCTGGCGGAGGTACTCAAGGGACAGCCGGAGGAGACACAGGACCTGCTGCTGCGCGTCAGCGTCCTGGAGCGTTTCTGTCCCGAGCTGGCCAACGCGCTGACCCTGCGAACCGATGCCGAGGTCGTTCTCGCCCGGCTGCACCGCGCCAACGCGTTCGTGGAGCACCTCGGGCACTCGTGGTACCAGCTGCATCCGCTGTTCGGGGAGATACTCCGGGCTCATCTGCGCGAGCGCCTGCCCGGCCTGGAACCGGAACTCCACCGGCGGGCCGCACACTGGCTGCGCCGGTGCGAATTCCTGCCGGAGACACTCGCCCACGGGGCTGCCGCAAGCGACTGGGACTTCGCCGCCGGCGCCCTCGTCGACGACCTGGCGATCGGACAGCTCTTCACCGGTCTGCGCTCGGGTGACCTGACCGAGCTGTTCTCCCCTATGGGGCCCGAAGCCAGAAGCCCCGCAGCCGACCTCGTGCGCGCGGCCGGCGACCTTTCCCGGTACGACCTCGACCGCGGACTGGCCCGCCTGCGCAGCGCCGAGGAGCACCTGGCCGACGACGCGCCTGAGCCGGCCGCCGCCAAACTGAGCCTCGCGCTGCTCGAAGCGCTCGCCGCCCGGCTGGCCGGATGTCCAGAACTGGCCGAACGGGCCGCCGAGAAGGCCGATGAACTGCGGCAGGAACTACCGGCGCACCTCCTGGACAGGCATCCCGAACTCAACGCTCTCCTGCTGACCCATCTGGGCTCCGCCCGCCTGTGGGCCGGGCACTTCGAGGACGCCCGCGCCGCCCTGACCGCGGCGGCCGGCAGCCCCGGCGGCGCCTCCACCGCGCTGCCCCGCGAGGACTCGCTCGAACACCTGGCCCTGCTCGACTATCTGAACGGCTGGCCCGGCCGGGCGGAGCGCAGGGTTCTGGCGACGGTTCCCGAGGCGGAACGGGCCGGCCTGCCCCGGCCGTCCGGATCCGGCATCGGACAGCTGGTCCTGGCCGCCGTGGCCGTCGACCGCCATGAGCTGGGCCGGGCCCAAGCCCTCCTCGACGAGACGGCCCAGCCGCCACCGGGAACACGTGACCCGGTGATGGCGGCAGGACGCGCACTCGCCACGGCACGCCTCCTGCTCGTCAGAGGCAAGGCGAGAGCCGCCGTGGAGGCGGCGGACCCGGCCGTCGCCGCCGCTGTGGTCTCACCGTGGGCGGCAGGATATGAAGCCCTCTTCGCCTCCGCCGCCCACCTGGCCGAAGGACGGCCGGACGAAGCCGCCGAGGTGCTCCAGGGCGTGACCGGTGACCAGCCGGTGTGTGCCGTGGAGGCCGCGGCCATCCAGGTCGCCGCAGGCCGTGCCTCGGCGGCCATCGGCCTGCTCGACAGCATCCGCACCGCCGGCCGGCCAGGCCCGGCGGTGACCGTGAGGGCAGCGCTGGTGAGAGCCCAGGCCGCGCAGTGCGCGGGAGACACCGACACGGCCCGCAAGCTCGTCACCCAGGCGCTCCTCGACGCCCGCCAGGAGCGGCTGCGACGTCCGTTCCTCGATGCGGGAGCGTGGATCCGGCCCCTCCTGGCCACGCCTGCGCTCCACGAGCTGGCAGCGGGCTGGCTCACCCCCGGCCTGCCGCGACACGGCGGGCAGTCCGGGCCGGAATCCCCGTCCCCGCCGCCGCTCGTCGAGGTGGAGCTGAGCGGACGCGAGCGCGACGTCCTGGAACGGCTGGCCCGCATGATGTCGACGGAGGAGGTCGCCGCCGACCTCTACGTGTCGGTGAACACCGTGAAGACCCACCTCAAGAGCGTCTACCGGAAGCTGGCCGTGAACCGGCGAGGCGACGCCGTGCGCCGCGCGCGTGACCTCCACCTGCTCTGAACGTGCCTCGGTGACAGCTCCGGCCCCCGCACTTCACGGGACGCCGCTTTCCCCCGTGGCGGGTGAGGCACGAGGCGCGTACGTGGGATGCGATGGACAGGAGCGCCGGGCGGCGAAAGCCACCGCCCGGCCGGCTCCGCCGGAGAACCGGCCGATGTGGCGAGGTGGACAGCGTGAAGCACTGGCGGGCTCTGATCGTCCTGGGTACGGCCCAGTTCCTCATGGTCCTGGACACCGCGGTCATGAACGTGTCGATCAGTCAGCTGGTCGAGGACTTCGACACGGAGGTCACCGCCATCCAGGGCGTCATCACCCTGTATGCGCTGGTCATGGCTGCTTTCATGATCATCGGTGGCAGGTTCGGGGACATCCTGGGGCGTCGCCGCATGTTCCTTCTGGGGCTGGTCGTCTACGGCGTGGGGTCTGCCCTGACCGCCGTGGCACCCACGCTGTGGGTCCTCACGCTGGGCTGGTCAGTCATCGAGGGACTCGGGGCCGCCATGGTGCTGCCGGCCATGGCCGCCCTCGTCGCGGAGTCCTACCGCGGGCGGGACCGGGCCGTCGCCTACGCGGTCATCGGCGGGCTCGCCGGCGCCGGTATCGCGGTCGGCCCGCTGCTGGGCGGCTGGGTGACGACGTACCTGACCTGGCGGCTGGTCTTCGCCGGCGAGGTCGTGGTCGTCGCGGCCGTCCTGCTGTGCCGCCGGGTGATCGCGGATTCGCCCCGGACCGGCCCGCGCCCCCGGCTGGACGGGGTCGGTGCGGTGCTCTCCGCGGCCGGGCTGGGGCTGTGCGTGCTCGGCGTACTGCAGAGCAGCACCTGGGGATGGGTGGAGCCCCGCAATCCTCCCTTCACCGTCCTAGGTTTCGCCCCGACACTGTTCTTCGTCGGCGCCGGGGTGGCTGTCCTGGCGCTCTTCCGACACTGGGAACGGCGGCGGGAGAACCAGGGCGCCGACCCTCTCGTACACCTGTCCCTGCTGGGCAGGCCCGTTCTGCGGTCCGGCCTGATGACGCTACTGAGCCAGAACCTCATCCTGCTGGGACTGTTCTTCACCATCCCGCTGTATCTGCAGGTAGTGCAGGGATTCGACGCCTTCGAGACGGGACTGCGCCTGCTCCCCGTGTCCGTCACCATGCTGGTGACCTCCCTTTCCGCGTCCTCGCTGGGACGCCTGTGGGGGCCGCGCCGGGTCGTCCGACTGGCCCTGGCCCTCCTGGCGGGGGCCATCGTGTGGCTGCTCGCCACCGTCGACCCGGTCATCGACGACGCGCAGTTCGCCGGAGCCATGGCCCTGCTGGGCGTGGGCGTCGGCCTGCTCGCCTCACAACTGGGCAACGTCGTCCAGTCCGGCGTCGGCGAGGGCGAACGCAGTGAGGCAGGCGGACTCCAGTTCACGGCACAGAATCTGGGCTCCGCGCTGGGCACCGCGCTCATCGGGTCGATTCTCATCGGGGCGCTCGCCCACGCCTTCACCTCGCAGGTGGAGGACAACCCACAGCTGTCCGAACAGACCTGTGAGCAGGTCGGTGTCGCTCTCGAGGCCGGGATCACCTTCGTCCCCACCGATGAGGTGCGCTCGGCGGCCGAGCGTGCGGGCCTGCCGTCGTCCCAGGTCGACGCCGTCGCGGACTCCTACGCATCCGCACAGCTGGACGGCCTCAAGGCGGCGATCCTGGCCACCGGCGGCATCGCAGTCGCCAGCTTCCTGGTCACACCTCACCTGCCCGGCGCCCGGGACAGTCGTCCGCGCAAGCCGGGCACCGACACTCCGGCCGGCGCGACCGAGTCGACGCGCTGAGTCCACAGGGAGCCACCAGCGTGTACGGGGCCGTGTGCGCGGCCTCCGCGGTTCTCGACACCGGCCGCCTGTGCCTGTCTCGCCGAACAGGGCTGGGGCTGCCGCCGTTACGCAACGGCATCGTGTTCCGGGTCGCCCACGTGCATGCCCGGTTGTTCGGCGCGGGGCCGGCGCAACAGGCCGCGGACCCGCGGGGTCCGCCGCCGGGCCACGGTCACCTGTACCGGGTGAGGCCCTACGGGAAGCGCCGGCGCACGATCGTGGGAAGAGGGTGCCGTCCGCCCGTCCCACGCACGCCATGGGAGGACAGCTCGTGCGCTACGAGATCCGAGTCGAGGGACACCTGTCGGAGACGCTGGCCAAAGCCTTTCCGGAGCTTGGCCATGTGGTGATGTCCGGCCAGACCGTCCTCTTCGGCCCCGTCGTGGACGAAGCACACCTGTACGGGCTGCTGGCACGCTGCCAGTCACTGGGCCTGCATGTCCTCGAGATGCGGCAGCTGCCGGAGTGACGGGACCGGGGCATGCGGTGCCGGGCGAGAGCCCTCAGCGACCTGGCGGCGGGCGCCTTCCCTCACCGTCACGGCGTCGCCGGGTCACCCGTGGTGGGTGACCCGGCATCCGGTGGCGAGCGCAACCCTGGAGCGGTCAGGTCCTCGCACACCGCCCTCTTCACACCGTCCCCTTCGCACTGTTCCGTCCGCGGTCCGCAAGCGTCCGTTCGATCACACGAGGAGGAGCCATGACCATGCCGCGTAGTCCGGCATCACGCAGCGGAGAGGAACAGGAGCGCGACGGGGCGGCCCCTGGTCCGACGGACGATCCCGCCCAGGCACTGGGACGGCTCGGCCGTTCGGGCAGCTGGCTTCTGGGTTCGGCCGTCACGACGCTGGTGCTGGGCGTACTGGTGCTGGTCTGGCCGGACGCGACGCTGCACGTCCTGGCGGTCCTCATCGGCCTTCACCTGCTGGTGACCGGGACGTTCCGCTTCGTGGACGTCTTCGCACGGACCGGGCACGAACGGCTCCCAGGGCTACTCCTGGCCGTGCTCTACATCCTCGCCGGAGTGCTGTGCCTGCGGAACCCGCTGCAGACGATCAACGCGCTCTCGCTGATCGTCGGGGCCGTCTGGCTGGTGTCCGGCATCCTCACCCTCTATACGGCCCTTGCCGCCGAGGATCTGCCACACCGTGGCGTCGTCCTGGGCGCCGCGGTGCTCGGCATCGTCGCGGGGGTCGTGGTGCTCGCACTGCCGGCCGAGTCGGCCCGCGCCCTGACCAGGCTGCTCGGCCTGTGGCTCATCCTGCTCGGCCTGGGCGAGGCGATGGTCGCTCTCGCATGGCGGGCCGCACTGCGAAGGACGCACCCCACGGAGGCGCGGGCCCCATCCGGGACGGCCTGACACCGAACCCCGCCGTTCCGGCGGCCTGCCGCACGAGCGCGTTCATCGAGTGGGGCGCTGCCCGCAGGTTCACCCGCATCGGGTGAGGCCACCCGTCCCCGGCCGTGTCCACGCTGAGGGCAACACGCAAAAGGACGGCGGCTCGTCGAGCGCCGGGACGGAGAAGAGATATGAGCACGCAGACGTATCTGGCGTACGACTACCCCATGTTGAGCGTGTTCTGGAGCATGCTCCTCTTCTTCCTGTGGATCATGTGGTTCGTCCTGCTCTTCCGCGTCGTCTTCGACATCTTCCGCGACGACGAGATGAACGGGTGGGGGAAGGCCGGCTGGCTGGCGTTCACCGTCCTGCTGCCCTTCCTGGGCGTCTTCGTCTACGTGGTCGCCCGCGGCAAGAACATGGGTCGCCGGGAAATAGCGCAGGCCCGAGCACAGCAGGAGGCCTTCGACACCCGCGTCAGGGAGGCCGCGGGCGGTACGAGCCGACACAGCAGCGCCGACGAACTCAGCAAGCTGTCCGAGATCCGCGCCCGAGGTGACATCACCGACGAGGAGTTCCGCAGGGCGAAGGAACTGGTCCTGGCCGGCCATGGCCCGGCGGAGCCTGCCGGTTCGACCGCCCGCACTCCCAGTCGCTGAGTATCGGCACACCACGAATCGAGGCGCGAAATGACCGCGACACATACCCGGCCCGCTGATACGACGAAGCAGGAGTGGGCAGCCGGCCTGACAGCCTTCGCGGCCGTGATGCTCTTCCTCGTCGGCCTGCTCGACATCTTCCGGGGCATCATGGCCGTCGCCGAGGACGACATCTTCGTCACGACCCGCAATTACGCGTTCGCGTTCGACCTGACCAGCTGGGGTTGGATCCACCTCTCCCTCGGCGTGCTCGCCGTCATCGTGAGCATCGGGCTGCTCAAGGTCTCCCTGTGGGCGCGCGTGTCCGGCGTGGCCATCGCCGGACTCGTCATCATCGCCAACTTCCTTTCCCTGCCGTACTACCCGGTGTGGTCGGTCGTGATGATTGCGCTCTCGGGCTTCATCATCTGGGCCCTGTGCGTGGTCCAGCGCGACAACCTCTTCAACCTGTCCGAGGCCGAGTAGACCCCGCGGCGACGCGAGGAACGTCAGCGGCTGGAGGGCCTGACGCCGGCCGCGGTGACGTGAGGAACCTGGAGACGTACGGCCGGGACCTGGTCGTCGAGCGGAAGCGCTCCTCGACCGGCCGCGGCCCTCGTGGCGGTGCGTGCACGGTGCCGAGCAGCCCTCCCGGACCGGCCAGCCGGCTCGTCACCGCTTCACGCGTGGGAAGAGGCGTTCGACCGCGTCCACCACCGCGGCACGGCGAGCGGCGACGGACGGGTCCGCAGCCTGTTCGGCGGAGACGGCAACGATCTCGGGCTGAGCGGCCCATGTGGTGGCGATCTGGTTGACCAGGGCGAGGACATCGACCGGGTCCCAGGCGGGGGCCAGCTGTCCGGCCTGCTGAGCCTCCCGGAGCTGGTCGAGCTTGCGGGCGATGGCCGACCTCGTGGGATCGGCGCCGGTGTCGGCACCGTCCAGGTCACCCCGGTTCCCGAATCCATGGTGGCCCGGCTCCCGACCTTCCTGTCGGTGCTGAGTTCCAAGCTCGGCCGAGGCCGGCGCTGAGCACCTGCCGGGCCGACGGCGAGCGCGCGGGCGACGGTGACGCGTCGGCGCCGCCGCCGTCGGTTCCTGGCAGGGTCCGCACGGCGTCGGCCCGCCCGGTTGCGCCTGGTGAGGTCCGGCGCCGCGCATGGCGCCCACCGGGTTCCCACGGGACGATGGTCCTTCCACCGGTCGGCGTGGAGAGTGTGCATTCCGGAGGGAACCGGTCACGATTTCCCGGATCGCGTACCCGATTTCGTGGTGCGGGTGGTGGGCTCGCTGCTGGACCAGTGCGGGCCGGGGACGCCGAGCGGTTCTGATCGCGTTGCCCAGCCACGGTCCGCTCCGGCGGGCCTCCGCCCGACCGAGGGGGCAGCGCAGGTGAACGGCCCAGCAGTCGGCGGTCGGACAGCTCGAGGATGTCGATGAGAACTGCCAACGCTGCGCGCTCTTCCCGGTGTCAGCGGGAAGCGCATACGGTTCGGTATGGCGACTTACGACGGCATCGGTGCGACCTACGCAGACACCCGGCGACCGGACCCCCGAATCGCCGCCAGGGTTCGTCGAGCCCTCGGTAATGCCACCAGCGTCATCAACGTAGGAGCCGGCACCGGCTCGTACGAACCGTCATACACGGTGCTGGCCGTCGAACCCAGCTCAGTGATGATCGCCCAGCGCCCGGCCGGATCCGCACCGGCCTTGCGAGCATCCGCGGAGTCGATCCCTCTGGCCGACGACTCGGCCGACGCGGCGATGGCCCTCCTGACGGTGCACCACTGGAGCGACCTGGAAGCCGGCATCGGGGAACTGCTCCGCATCGCCCGACAGCGGGTCGTCGTCCTCACCTTCGACCCCGGCATCAACCACAGGTTCTGGCTGCTGGAGGAGTACCTCCCCGAAGCAGCCGCTTTCGACAGCACGCGAGCCGTCGCGGTCGATCGCTTGGCCATGCTGCTGGGAGGCGCCCGCATCGAAACCGTCCCCATCCCGCACGACTGCACCGACGGATTCCTCGCCGCCTTCTGGCGTCGCCCCGAGGCATACCTCGACCCGGACGTGCGGGCCGGTATCTCGCTGTTCGCCCAGACCGGCGACGAGGTCGTCCAGCAGGGCTTGGCCCGGCTGTCGGACGACCTGACCTCCGGCCGGTGGCACCGACGCCATGCCGACCTGCTCGACCGCGAAACCCTCGACGTCGGCTACCGGTTGCTCGTGGCCGACCTGTAGAACCCGACGAGGGTTCTTCCGTGCCGGTCAGCCGTAGGTGTACGAGTTCGCGAAAGCAGCTGCACAACTCGTCACCGTACGTACGGTTGTTGTGACGGGGTGCGTCTGTCGGCGTGCCGTGTCCTCTGTGTTGCCGTACCCGCGAGGAGTGGTGATGGAAAAGCAGGACTTTCTGACGACGAAGATCGAGCACGGCTTCGATCAGCTGGACGTGAACGGCAGCGGGGTCCTCACCGAGGACGACCATGTGGAGATGGGCCGCCGGGTGGCGTCCTCCCTCGGTCATGCCGAGGACTCCCAGGAGGCGGAACGGATCATCGGCGCCTACACAGCCATCTGGCAGGAGGTGCACCTGCCGTTCGTCCCGGCCGGCAGCCAGGGAATCCCCAAGCAACAGTTCGTTGCCTCGACCCGCACGCTGGCCGACGATCCCGAGACCGCCGCGGCCACCCTGGGCAGGCTCGCCGAGACCTATCTGGCCATCGCGGACACGAACCAGGACGGCCGGATCAGTCCCGATGAGTTCCTCGCGTTCCAGCGCGGGCACTTCCCTCAACTCACCGAGGAGCGTGCGGCCGAGGCGTTCCGCCACCTGGACACCGACGGCGACGGCACGCTGTCGCCGGCCGAGTTCACCAACGCGGTCATCGAGTTCTGGTCCAGCCCTGACCCCGAAGCCACCGGCAACTGGTGGATGGGCCGCCTCACCGTCCCGCAAGGCTGAGCCGGCCGGCATCCGGGAACGTGTCACGGCCGTCCGCCGCTCGGGCATCGGGCGTGACACGTCGGCCCTCTCGCCTCCCTTGTCACGCGCCCTCGGAGCACCGCAAGGTGGACGGATGCCTGAGTCGCCCTTGCCCGGAGGTTTCGTCAATGCGGTCACTCGTGTCGGGAACACGGTGCGCCGGCCGGCCTCGGCCGGCACGAGGTTCGTGGCTGATCTGCTGAGGTTGCTCGAAGCCGGTGGCTGGGGCGGGGCTCCGCGGTATCTCGGCGTGGACGACGAGGGCCGTGAAGTCCTCAGCTACCTCGGGGGGCATGTGGCGTGGGAGCCGCGACAACCTGCCGCTGTCTCATCCGACGAGAGTCTGGCGACGGTCGCCCGGCTCGTGCGTGAGTTCCACGATCTGACGTCCGGCACTCCGTTGGCCGGTGACCAGGAGGTCGTGTGTCACAACGACCTGTCGCCCAGGAACACGGTCTATCGGCGCTCCCGTGGCGAGCTTCGGCCAGCGGCGTTCATCGACTGGGACCTTGCCGCGCCGGGCGCTCGGATCCATGACATCGCTCATGTCTGCTGGCAGTACCTCGATCTGGGCCCTTCGGTCGCCGACGTCGAGGAGGCAGCCCGCCGGTTGAGGCTGATCGTCGACAGCTACGAGTTGTCCGACCGGCAAGACCTCGTGTCCACGATCTTGTGGTGGCAGGACCGGTGTTGGCGGGGCATCGAGTCCCAGGCCGATGCTGGTGACGCCGCCATGGCCCGGCTCCGTGACGCAGGGGCGGTGAGTCAGGTTCAGACGGCCTGGCAGTGGGTCTCCGATCACCGGGGTGCACTGGAACGCTCAGTTCGGTGAGCGCGTGTGCAACGGCCGCGGCCGGTTCGCTGGTTCTTTCACCTGACCGTCAAACGGCCACCTACTGCTGGACAAGGACCGCCGGTCCGACTCCCAGGTCATGGGCGAGGCGAGGTCGGGTCGGCGGATCGCAGCAGCGTGTCCAGTGCCGTGCGGGTGAAGGCGCTGTCATGGGGGGTCACCAGGCTGAAGAGATACAGCCCCGCTCCCACGACCGTGATGTCGTACGGCTCGTACCGGAAGCCGGCACGGCCGTACGGATCTTCCCGAGGGACCATGGGGAGCGACTGCCAGCCCGCCGGTTCGTAGGAGAGAGCCAGAGGGCCTTCGTCACGCTCGTCGAGCGCGTAGCCGTACAAGTCCCAGTTCGCCTCCATCACCTCGTCACGCGCGATGAGCAGATCGCCGCGGGCAGCGGATGTCCCGGGGACCTGACCGGGAACCCAGGGCGAGAACACCCCGTCGGAGTCGTCCTCACCGGAAGCACACCGGAGCGCGGGCCAGCGGCCGAGCCATGACCCGAGAAACCGCTCCACCACGGCGGCGGCCGGCCCTTGCGCGAGGACAACGTGGTCCATCCCGGTGATCACGACGTCCTCAACTTCCCATCCCTGCCGAATGTTCCGCACCCGCACCCGCACCCGCACCCGGACCCGGACCCGCACCCGGACCCGGACCCGCACCCGGACCCGCACCCGGACCCCGCCTCGGCCGTGCCGCCGGCCGACGCGTCATTCGTCGGTCCCCGTCTTCCTGACAGGCGGGTGTCGCTCTCACCTCGACCGCCCGTCCGCAGGCCGGCGTGCGCGCGATCCTTTCCGAGCCGTTGACCGCCCCGAGTCGCGACTCGGGACGGCGCCAGGTCGCGAGCAGCCTTCCACGCACAAGCGTTTCAACGGATGGCCTCCCGGCCGCCGAGGATCGTGCGGTTCCTGGGCGAGTGCAGGGGTGCGTCGGGCCGGGCGGCGGCCCCGGCGGTCATCGCGGCGTCACGACGACTCGCGCACCACCAACTCGGTCGGGAGCGTCACCTGTTGCCGTTCGGCGCCGTGCTGGGTGATGTCGGTCAGGATCCGGGCCATGGTCCGGCCGAGTTCCTCGACCGGTTGACGGACCGTGGTCAGCGGCGGGTCGGTGTGGCGGGCGAGGACGGAGTCCTCGAATCCGATCACGGCGACATCGCCCGGCACCTGACGCTTCTGGCGGCGCAGTTCGGCCAGGGCTCCGACGGCCATGAGGTCCGAGGCGGCGAAGACGGCGTCCAGATCC
Organism: Streptomyces bobili; assembly: GCF_002154575.1. GTDB lineage: Bacteria > Actinomycetota > Actinomycetes > Streptomycetales > Streptomycetaceae > Streptomyces > Streptomyces bobili. The sequence goes on along the minus strand of NZ_MUBA01000056.1, from coordinate 59,724 downwards.
GGCGCGCGTTCAAGAAGCGAACGCATCGCTCGACGGCCCCCCTCCTCGCTGAAGTCGCCGGCCTCCGCCAGGGATTCGTCGGCTCGCAGTCCCGCCTCGCGGTGGGCGTCGCGCCAGCCGGCGAGCCGGCTCCGGCCGACGTCCATGTCGAGTGCCCCGGTGATGGTGGCGATGCGGCGCCGGCCCCGGCCGAGCAGATGCCGAACGGCCGCGGCGGCGCCTCCGGCGTTGTCGGAGTCGACGTAGCTGAGTCCTTCCCGCTCGTCCCGGCGGCCCGCCAGCACGGTGGGGAGCCCCATCTCCTCGAGTATGCCGGGCAGTCGGTCGTTCGCGTGGACCGAGACCAGCAGGACGCCGTCGACCCGGCGGGTCGCCACCGACGCGGTCAGCTGGTCGCGCTCCAGCTGGTCACGGACGAGCGTCAGCTGCAACTGGGTGCCGGTCTCGGCCAGTGCCGCGCTCACACCGCGGATCAGGGCGGCGAAGAACGGTTCGGCGCCGAGCCGGCTCTCGGACTCCGGGATCACCAGGGCCACCGAGTCGGTGCGGCTGGTCACGAGGCCTCGGGCCACCGAGTTGGGTACGTAGTTCAGTTCTTTGATCGCCGCGAGGACCCGCTCGCGGGCGTCCGCGCTGACGAGGTCCGAGCCGTTGATGACGCGGGACACCGTGGTCCGCCCTACCCCGGCGCGGGCGGCGACCGTTTTGATCGTGGGCTGGCGATTCCCTGTCATGTGCTCCTCCGAGCGGCTACCGCGACGGCAGCGCCGCGGACGTGACCAGCGGCAATTGTGGCAGACGCCGCAGCGGCGACTGCACCCTGTGGGGTCACGAAGCGAACGCCGGAAGCCCGGTTCGCCGAACGAATCGTTTTCAAGTCATTGACATACGCGCGCGCTGCCACGAGTCTCTCAACCGCCGGTGGGCACGTTCCCACCCAGTGGTGGGAACGTGCCCACCACTGCTGTGCCGTCTCAGTCCCACCCAGATCGTCACTCCGGTGCGTCAGCGCCGTCGCTTGGAGGAAACGCATGAGCACTGTCCACAGGTCCGCGCGCACCAGAGCGGTTGGGGCCGTCGCGGCCGTCGGCGCGCTCGCACTCGTCGTCGGCTGCGGGGGCAGCGACGACTCGGCGACGGGCGGAGGCAAGAAGGACGGCAAGATCACCATCACCATGGGCATGTTCGGGGTGATGGGTTTCAAGGAGACGGGCCTTCTCGAGCAGTACGAGAAGGAGAACCCGAACGTCGACATCAAGGCCGAGGTGGCCGGTGACGAGCAGACGTACTACACAGCCCTGCAGACGCGTCTCGCCGCGGGCAAGGGACTGAAGGACATCCAGGGCATCGAGATCGGCCGGGCGAAGGAGATCGTCGACACCCAGTCCGGCAAGTTCGCGGACTTCTCCGACGTGGCGGGCGCCGACCACTTCCTGCCGTGGAAGCAGTCCCAGATCACCACCGAGGACGGCAAGGTGCTCGGCCTGGGCACCGACATCGGCCCGATGGCCGTCTGTTATCGCAAGGACTACTTCGAGCAGGCCGGCCTGCCCACCGACCGCGAGGAGGTCGCCAAGCTGTGGGCGGGCGACTGGAAGAAGTACGTGGAGGTCGGCCGCACCTTCAAGAAGGACTTCAAGGGCGACAAGGTGGCGTACATGGACGCGGCCAGCGGCCTGTTCAACGCCATGGTCTACGGCTACCCGGAGCAGTACTACAACGCCAAGGGCGACCTGATCTACGACACCAACCCGGCCGTCAAGGAAGCCTGGAACCTCGCCGCTGACGCGGCGGAGGCCGATCTGACCGCCAAGCTCCGCCAGTTCCAGCCCGGTTGGGACCCGGGCCTGGCGAACGGTACGTTCGCCACGGCCGTCTGCCCGGCCTGGATGCTCGGCCACATCGGCGAGAAGGCCGGCCCGGCGAACAAGGGCAAGTGGGACGTCGCCAAGGCACCCAAGGGCGCCAACTGGGGTGGTTCCTTCCTCGGCGTGGTCGAGCAGAGCCCGGTGAAGGAGGAGGCCAAGAAGCTCGTCGCCTGGCTGACCGCGCCCGAGCAGCAGGCGCACATCTTCGAGAAGCAGGGCAGCGTCCCGTCCTCGCAGAAGGCGCTGGAGACCCCCGAGGTCCAGAACGTCACCTCCGAGTACTTCAACAACGCCCCGATAGGAAAGATCTTCGGCGCGGCGGCCCAGGAGATCCCGGACAAGCAGGTCCTCGGCCGCAAGGACGGCACGATCAAGGACACCTTCTCGCAGGGCCTGACCCTGATCGAGCAGCAGGGCGCCAAGCGGGACAAGGCATGGAAGACCACCGCGGAGCGCATCGAGAAGGCGGTCGGCTGACCCGACTCCCTTCCGGCCGCCCAGGGCCCGCCCGCACATCGCCGGCGGCCCTGGGGGCCGGTCACACCTCTGCCCTCAGGAAGGAATACCGGTGGCCACCTCCACCACTAACGCCCAGGCCGGCGAGGGGCCGTCCCCCCAGCCGGACCGGCAAGGCGCCGGTCCGCGGCTCGGCGCGCTGCTCCACCGGCTCGACGTCAAGGGCGCGCCGTACGCGTTCGTCGCCCCGTTCTTCGTCGTGTTCGCCGCGTTCAGCTTCTACCCCCTCCTCTACACCTCCTGGATCTCCCTGCACCGGGTGGAACTGGCCACCCTCGACGTCATGGAGTGGGTGGCGTTCGACAACTACGTCGAACTCTGGAACGACGCCCGCTTCTGGAACGCCACGGCGAACACCATCACCATCGGCGTCATCTCCACCGTGCCGCAACTGCTGATGGCGCTCGGTCTGGCCCACCTGCTCAACTACAAGATGCGCGGCTCACTCTTCTTCCGCATCGCCTCGCTCGTCCCCTACGCCACCTCGGTCGGTGCCGCCGCCCTGGTGTTCACCATGCTGTTCGAACGCGACTTCGGCATGATCAACTGGATGCTCGGTCTGGTCGGCATGGACCCGGTCAACTGGGAGGCCGACAAGTGGCCCGCCCAGGTCGCGATCTCCACCATCGTCATCTGGCGCTGGACCGGCTACAACGCGCTGCTGTACCTGGCCGCGATGCAGGCCATCCCCGCCGATCGCTACGAGGCCGCCGCCATCGACGGCGCTTCGCGCTGGAAGCAGTTCACCCACGTCACCGTGCCGGGGATCCGCTCCACCATCGTCTTCACCATCGTGCTCTCCACCATCGGCGCGACGCAGCTGTTCGGCGAGCCGCTGATCTTCGGGCAGGGACCCAACGGAGTGACCGGGGGAGCGGACAACCAGTACCAGACGCTGGGGCTGCTGCTCTACGAGGAGGGCTGGAAGAACTACCAGATGGGCCGTTCGGCGACCGTCGCCTGGGCGATGTTCCTGCTGCTCGTCCTCGTCTTCGTGGCGCAGCGCCTCATCAAGCGCCTGCGCTCCCGCACGTCCTGACCAGGAGTCGTCATGACCACAGAGAGCCTCCCGGTCCGGACGGACGCGCCCGCCCGGACCGCCACGAAGAAGCCCGCCGCGCGCGGCGGCCGTCGGCTGCTGGGCCAGCGCGCCGGCCGCCAGCACCACGCCGGTCCGCTCGCCTACGTCCTGCTGACCGTCACCGCCATCCTGTCGATCTTCCCGCTGTACTGGACGATGGTGGCCGCCTCGACCGACAACACCCGCGTCAGTCAGACGCCGCCGCCGTTCCTGCCCGGCCCCAATCTCTTCAGCAACCTCGCCCGCGCCTGGGACGAGGCGGCGATGGGCAAGGCCATGATCAACAGCCTGATCGTGGCCGGTGTCATCGCCCTGTCCACGGTCATGTTCGCGACGCTGGCCGGGTTCGCCTTCGCCAAGCTGCGCTTCAAGGGCCGCAACGTGCTGCTCATGCTGGTGATCGGCACCATGATGGTGCCGCCACAGCTCGGTGTCGTACCGCTGTTCATGATGATGTCCGAGCTGGGCTGGTCACAGGAGTTGCCCGCCGTCATCTTCCCCACCCTGGTGAGCGCGGTCGGCGTCTTCTTCATGCGGCAGTACCTGTCGGAGGCGCTGCCGGACGAACTGGTCGAGGCGGCACGCGTGGACGGCGCGCACTCGCTGCGGATCTTCTGGAGCATCGTGCTGCCCGTGGCGCGCCCCGCGATGGCCGTCCTCTTCATGATCACGTTCGTGCACGCCTGGAACGACTTCTTCTGGCCCTTCGTGGTGCTCGACATGACGAACCCGACGGTCCCCGTCGCCCTCACACAGCTCAGCGCCGGATACGTCAGGGACCAGTCCCTGATCATGGCGGGCGCACTCCTCGGCACGCTGCCGCTGCTGGCCATGTTCATCGTCTTCGGCCGCCAGATCGTCAGCGGCATCATGGCGGGCGCCGTCAAGGGCTGACCGCCGCACCTGCCCCACCGCAAGCTGGCGCCCGCACACCGCCACATCAGCGAACAGCCCCATTGTGAAAGGACTTTCGTGGTCACCGCAGCACAGCAGCAGACCCCTTCCGCCCCGGACGCCTCCCGCAGCTTCCCGAAGGGCTTCCTCTGGGGCTCCGCGACCGCCTCATACCAGATCGAGGGGGCCGCCGCGGAGGACGGGCGCACGCCGTCCATCTGGGACACCTACGCCCGCACGCCGGGCCGGGTCCGCAACGGCGACACCGGTGACATCGCCACCGATCACTACCATCGCTGGCGCGAGGACGTCGCCCTCATGGCCGGCCTCGATATCGGCGCCTACCGTTTCTCCCTCGCCTGGCCCCGGATCCAGCCCACCGGCCGCGGCCCCGCGGTGCAGAAGGGTCTCGACTTCTACCGGCGGCTCGTGGACGAGCTGCTCGACAAGGGCATCCAGCCCGTCGCCACCCTCTACCACTGGGACCTGCCGCAGGAGCTGGAGGACGCCGGCGGCTGGCCGCAGCGGGCCACCGCCGAGCGGTTCGCCGAGTACGCCGCCCTGGCCGCCGACGCACTGGGTGACCGGGTGAAGACCTGGACCACCCTCAACGAGCCCTGGTGCAGCGCCTTCCTCGGCTACGGTTCCGGCGTGCACGCCCCCGGCCGCACCGACCCGGTCGCAGCCCTGCGTGCCGCCCACCACCTCAACCTCGCCCACGGTCTGGCCGTCCAGGCACTGCGCGACCGCATCCCCGCACAGGCCCAGTGCTCGGTCACCCTCAACATCCACCACGTCCGCCCACTCACGGGCAACGACGCCGACGCCGACGCGGTCCGCCGGATCGACGCGCTGGCCAACCGTGTCTTCACCGGACCGATGCTGCGCGGCGCCTACCCGGAGGACCTGCTCAAGGACACCGCGTCGCTGACCGACTGGTCCTTCGTCCGCGACGGCGACCTCGACCAGATTCGTCAGCCGCTCGACTTCCTCGGCGTCAACTACTACACCCCCACCCTCGTCTCCCGTGCCGACGGCAGCGGCACCCACACATCGGACGGGCACGGAGGGAGCGCCCACAGTCCGTGGCCGGCCGCCGACGAGGTCGCCTTCCACCAGCCCCCGGGCGACACCACCGCCATGGGCTGGGCCGTGGACCCCAGCGGCCTGTACGACCTCCTGCGCCGCCTGGCGTCCGATTTCCCCGAACTGCCGCTGGTCATCACCGAGAACGGCGCCGCCTTCGACGACTACGCCGACCCCTCGGGCCATGTCAACGACCCCGCCCGCATCGCCTACCTGCGCGGCCACCTGGCCGCCGTCCAGCAGGCCATCGCGGACGGCACCGACGTGCGCGGCTACTTCCTGTGGTCGCTGCTGGACAACTTCGAGTGGGCGCACGGCTACAGCAAGCGCTTCGGCGCCGTCTACGTCGACTACCCGACCGGGAACCGTACTCCCAAGGCCAGCGCCCGCTGGTACTCCGACGTCGCGCGCACCGGAATCCTGCCCAGTGCCTGACCGGTCGGGGTAGAGCACTCGCCCGTCGCCCGTCGCCCGGTGCGCCGGCGATGGCCGGTGGGCTCCGGTCGTGTCGGGAGAGGAGGGTGGGATGATCTCCTCCTCTCCTGTACGCCCGGCGACGTCATGTCTGCCGGATGGCCGGTGACCGACGAGGAAGACGAAGGATCGATGACGCTGAACGTGGGCCAACGGGTGCGGCTGGCGGCGGACCTCCGGTTGGCCGGGTCGGTGACCCCAGCCGAGGAGCCTGCGGAGGAGTGGGCTGCGTGCGCTGCTTCCGTGGCCCTGGCAGCAGGCATCGAGGGCACGGTCGAGCGTGTGGACGAACATCACCGGCAGCAGAGCCACGAGGTCCGTGAGTACCTGCGCCTCAAGTCGCTCCTCGACGACTTCGGCCACCAGATGCCGCCCGGGAGCAGAAGGCAGCTGGAGGAGCAGGTAGGAGTGTTGGAAGAGCAGTGGGCCGCCTACCAGCGACGGACGCTCCGCGTCACGGTGCGGGTCCGGCTCGACAATGGATTCGTCCTCGACGAAGTCCCCGCGGGGGCTTTCGTCTCTGCCTGAACAGGCGCCGCCGCGGCGCTCGCGGCCCGCGCTGCCGGGCATGGCCGCAGCGAAGGCCGCCCTGCCCGCGGCCAGGGCGCTGCTTGCCTCCCGGACCGGGGTTGGCCTCGTCCGACTCGGTGACTCATCAACCCCTCTACACTCGCTTGTATGGATGAAGAAGCGCGGTGGTTGACGGCAGAGGAGCAGCGCGCCTGGCGGGGCTTTGTCCGGTTGCACGAGCGGCTTGGCGGGCGCCTTGCGCGCCTGTTGCAGAGTGAGTCGAAAATGTCGGCCGCGGATTTCGCGGTGCTGGTCAATCTGACCGATGTGCCGGACGGGCGGCAGCGTTACCAGGATCTGGGCCGGGTGCTCGAGTGGGAGAAGAGCCGGATGTCGCACCACATCGCGCGCATGGCCGGACGGGGACTGGTGGTGCGTGAGGAGTGCCCCGATGACGCGCGGGGAGCGTTCGTGGTGATCACAGATGCCGGACGGGCGGCGGTCGAGGCGGCGGCTCCGCGACATGTGGAAGCGGTGCGGGAGCTGTTCCTGGACCATGTGACCCCGGCGGAGCTGCGGATGTTGGCCGACATCTCCGAGCGGGTGGTGGCGAAGCTGGACGAGGACGTCGCCTGATCGGCCGACCGCAGTACTGCCCGGCAGCCGGGGCGCCCTGAGATCGCCACGGGCCTGCGAGCCGGATGCCGTTCCGGACGGACGGGCGGGGGAGTGGGTCCGATCGTCGATGGGCGTGCCTACTGGCCCATGTCCGTGTCCCGTGTCCCGTGTCCCTGTCCCGTGTCCGTGTCTCGTGTCCCTGCCTCTTGCCCGTGTCGGCGTCTGGGGTGGTGGCGCGTACGGGCGGAATACGGATGTGACGGGGAGAGTTACGGAATGATGGTTGATGTATCAACTCCAGAAAGGCTGATCACGATGCAGTTCGGCATCTTCACCGTCGGTGATGTCGCCATGGACCCGGCCACGGGCCGTACGCCGACCGAGCACGAGCGGATCAAGGCGATGGTCGCCATCGCGCAGAAGGCCGAGGAGGTCGGCCTGGACGTCTTCGCCACCGGCGAGCACCACAACCGGCCGTTCGTGCCGTCGTCCCCGACCACGATGCTGGGCTGGATCGCGGCCCGCACCGAGCGCATCATCCTGTCCACCTCGACCACGCTGATCACCACCAACGACCCGGTGAAGATCGCCGAGGACTACGCGATGCTCCAGCACCTGGCCGACGGCCGCGTGGACCTGATGATGGGCCGCGGCAACACCGGTCCGGTCTATCCGTGGTTCGGCCAGGACATCCGTGACGGGATCGGCCTCGCCGTCGAGAACTACGCCCTGCTGCACCGGCTGTGGCGCGAGGACGTCGTGAACTGGGAGGGGAAGTTCCGCACGCCGTTGCAGGGGTTCACCTCCACCCCGCGTCCGCTGGACGGCGTACCGCCGTTCGTCTGGCACGGCTCCATACGCTCCCCGGAGATCGCCGAGCAGGCCGCGTTCTACGGCGACGGCTTCTTCCACAACAACATCTTCTGGCCGAAGGAGCACACCAGGAAGATGATCGACCTGTACCGGGAGAGGTACGCACACTACGGTCACGGCAGCGCCGAGCAGGCGATCGTCGGCCTGGGCGGCCATGTCTACATGCGCCGCAACTCCCAGGACGCCCTCCGTGAGTTCCGCCCCGTCTTCGACAGCTCACCGGTGATGGGCGGCGGGATGTCCATGGAGGAGTACATGGAGCAGACCCCGCTGGCCGTCGGTACCCCGGAGCAAGTCATCGAGAAGACGCTGTCCTTCCGCGAGTACGCCGGTGACTACCAGCGCCAGCTGTTCCTGGTGGACGGCGGCGGAGTCCCGCTCACCGTGGTGCTGGAGCAGATCGACATGCTCGGAGAGGAGGTCGTGCCCGTCCTGCGGAAGGAGTTCGCCAAGAACAGGCCGGCCCAGGTGCCCAACGCCCCCACCCATGTCTCGCTGCTTTCCGCTCGCGGCACCGGCACAGGCCTCGCGCAGGAGCAGGCGGCCAGCCCAGGTTGATGCATCAACAACTGCGCCGAAAGTTGACTGTTGACGTATCAATCACTAGCGGATCACTGAGTCCTTCGGACTGCTGCCCGCCGCGCTCCACCGTCATCGCCAGGAGCTGGCCGCGCCCGCTCCCGTCGCCCATACCCGAGTCGAGGGCACCGGCAGCACGTGGTCAGGCACGAGCGCCGGTGGGGGCGTCCGCGGCCAGGCGGTCCGGCAGGCTGAACAGCGGGAAGAGGCGTTCGGTGTCACGGAATGCCGTGATGCCGGTGATCCGGTCGCCGGAGAATTCGACGACCTGTAGGGCCCACGGCACGTAGCCGGTGCCGTCGGGGAGGGGACGGTACTGGCCGAAGGCGGGGGAGCCGTTCGCCGTGGTCGGGATCAGGCGTGAGCCGAGGCAGCCGATCGCGGGGCCGGTGAGCCACGCCTGGATGTCGGGTACGCCGCGCATCCATTTCGCGTACGGGGGCAGGCACAGCGTGGCATCGACGTGGAGGAGCATGTTCAGTTCCTCCATGTCGTAACGGGAGAAGGCCGCGGCGTACCGCTCGGCCAGCACCCGGCGGAGGCTGTCGTCGCCCGGCCCGCCCGTCACCTGGCGGCGGGCGGCCAGCGTCGTCCGGGCCCGCTGCAGGGCACTGTTGGCCGAGGCGACGGTGGAGCCGTGAAGGTCGGCGACCTCGCGTGCCGAGAAGCCCAGGACGTCCCGCAGGATCAGCGTGGCCCGCTGTCTGGGCGGCAGGTGCTGAAGGGCGGCGATGAACGCCAGCCGCACCGAATCGCCCGTCGCCGCGGCTGCCTCCGGATCGCCGCCAGGGCAGGGCCCCACCCACGCGGCGGCATCCTGCGGGGGTGCCGGCACTGCGGCGCCCTCGCTCGGGCCGGACAGGTCCATCGGCAGCGCCCGCCGCTTGGCCGAGGCCAGCGCGTCCAGACAGACATTGGTCGCGATGCGGTACACCCACGACCGCAGCGCCGACCGGCCCTCGAAGCGGTCGATGCTCCGCCAGGCCCGGACCAGCGTCTCCTGCACGGCGTCCTCGGCCTCGGCGTACGACCCCAACATCCGGTAGCAGTACCCGGTCAGCTCTCTCCGGTACCCCTCAAGCCCTTCCGCCGCCGTACCGGCCACCCTGGCATCCCCCATGCCGCACTCCTTCAAGACGTTCGGGTCACTGAACCGGTGATCACTGTAGGGCCGAGCTGCGGCGGAAGCACGCGGCACCTCAGCGCCCTGACTTCGGGGTGAGCTGGGCGAATGCGCCTGCCCTTGCCTGCCCATTCCTTCCTGTGCCGTCCAGCTCGACCCGGCCCTCGTCCCGGACCACGATTCGGTCGGCGACGGCCACGTTGCCTTGATCAGACGCTGACCGTGCCGACCTGCATGACGTCCTCCGTCGCGCCGCCGCCCCGGTCACGGAACGAGCGGGCGGCGAAGGTGACGGCGAGGCAACGCTCCATGGCCATAACCCGTCTCGTCAACCGAGATGGCGCTGAGTCGGTGCCCATCAGGAACGGAGCGAAAAGTGTTGATCGGCTTGCTGACCGCCGTTGCGGCATCCGTCTGTTACGGCACAGGCTCGGTCCTGCAAGCCGTCGGGTCCCGCAGGTCCGCGCGCAGTGGTGCGGCCACCACCGAGTTCGGGGGACCCAGCCTCTCCTCCACCGCGAAGGCCGCGATGACCTGGGAATTCATCGTCGGTACGATCCTGGACTTCGTGGGCTTCGCACTGGGCGCACTGGCTGCTCGGCTACTGCCCCTGTTCCTTTCTCAAGCCGTGATCAGCGCCAATCTGGTCGTCACCGCGGTGCTGAGCGTGAGGCTCCTGCGTATCCGGCTGACTCGCGCCGAGTGGACGTCCATCGGCGTGGTCTGCGGGGCGCTCGTTCTGCTCGCGACGGCGGCGGGGGAGGAGGGCAGTGGACACGGCGTCCCGATCGCCACGCACTGGTGGCTCCTGGCGATCTCGCTTGCTCTGATGGCGGGCGGCACGCTCGCGGTACGTCTCCTCGGTCCCCGCGCCGCGATTCTTGCCGGACTGCTGTCCGGACTCGGTTTCGGTGCGCTCGGCGTGGGCGTCCGCGTCCTGAACGGCGTCACCCCCTTCGATCCGGCCGCCATGCTGACGGATCCCGCCTTGTACGCGATCGTGACGGCCGGTGTAGGTGGGATGTACCTGCACACCGTCGCCTTGCAGATCGGTTCGGTCAACGGGGCCACGGCGGCCCTGGTCGTCGGCGAGACCGTATTGCCCGGCGCGATCGGCGTGCTGTGGCTCGGCGACGCCTCACGGGCTGGCCTCGCCTGGATGGCGGTGCTCGGCTTCGTCCTGGCGGTGGCAGGCGCAGTCGCGGTGGCATGGTTCGGCGGGCCTGCGGCGCACATGGAGGAGCAGCCGCAGCAGGCGCCGGAACTGACTCCCACCGGCTGAAGAGGAGGCCGAACAGGCCCCTACCGACTACGCGTTCGCGTTGGAGGCCCCGTACGACGACCCGTGCGAGGCTCCCTGCTGATCGACCCGGCAAGGCCCGCGCCGCCAGATGAGCCACCTTTCACCGCCGGGTTCGAGAGGGGAAGCCGGCCGCGTTCAGGAAGCCGTGAAGCACGGCGCTGGTCGGGCGCGTAGACGCCTTGCTCGACAGCAGAGGTCGGCCGGGAGGGAATCCCCGCAGCACAAGGAGCCAATTCAGCACGCGAGCCCGACGGCTGCGAGCCAAGCGGTGCAGAGGGAACGACTCGGCGGGGCTGTCGCCGGCGCGGAGAGGTTTCCGGTCGGTACGGCGGCTCATCGCGCGCAGTCGCTGCCGTGCGTTGAGGAAGCCGCCCGGTCACAGCAACGCCCTGCCACAGCAACGCTGCGCCTTCACTGGCAAGACGGTAGGCAAGCGCCGGCAGGGAAAGCTGATGTCAGGCTGCCTGGTGCACCCAACTAAGCCGTGATCGGTGCGGCCGACCTGGCGGCCTGCTCGATCTTCGCGCGGTAGGCGGCGCGGGCTTCCTCGTCGATCTGCTGCTCGTGTTCGGCGCGCACCCCGGTCCGGCCGTCGAGGCCCTCGCGCAGGATGTCGGCGTGCCCGGCATGCCGGATGGACTCGCCGAGGACATGGACCATGACGGCGAACAGGTTCGTGTTGGGAGAAGGCTCCGGCCACCACGGCACGTGACCGGGGGCGTCGAGGGGAAGCTCGTTGATCGTCGCGTCCGAGTGTTCCCACGTGCGCCGGTAGAAGGCGATGATCTGACCGCGGGTCTCGCCCTCGGCCGCCCATTGATCGCTGCCGTTGGAGTCCTGCCACCGGGGCAGCGGTTCCGGAGAAGGGCGGTCGAAGACCTCGCCGAAGTACCTGGCCTCGACGGTGGCGACGTGTTTGACCAGGCCGAGGAGGTTGGTCCCGGTCGCTGTCAAAGGTCGGCGGACGTCGTATTCGGACAAGCCGTCGAGTTTCCAGAGCAGCGCCTCGCGGTCCCGCCGCAGTCTCCGGTGCAGGTTGTCTTTCGCGAATTCATCGATCATGCGCCATGAGCCTGCCACGGGCTGATCGCGGTCTCAAATCCCGTACATGGTCAGCGACGGCTGGCAGAGCCGAGGGCCTGGCCATGGCCGCCGTTGCTCACACCACGCTCACGGACAGCACTGCCTCGGGGCGAAGAGCGGGCGGGCGCCGTCGTCGGCCCAGGGCGCCCGCGAGGGCGTAGGGCCGAATGACCTGTCAGGGGTGGTACGAGAGGTAGACGATGGGGGACCACGCAGTGCACAGAGTCCCGCTGCACGCTCGCACCTGAATTGTGTAGGTGGTGTATTGGCCCTGGGCATGCGTGGCGGTCAGCACGAGCTTGCGCGAGCCGGCCGCGTAGTCGTTGTACCTATGGGTCTCGCCCGCAGGTGAGAGCGTCCACTTGACCTTGTACCAGGAGGGCGCCTTGTAACCACCGTAGTAGAGGGTGACCGTGTTCTTGCAGCGGTCGTATCGCGCGCCGGCGTAGGGGGTCGTGGAGTACTTCCACTTCAGTGGAGCGCTCCCTACGGGGGTGCCTTTGTTGTAGGTCTCGCCGTCCGTGTAGCACGGCGTATACGGCCCCTTGACGCTGCTCCGAACCTGTGCGGTCGCCTCACTCGCACCAGCACCGGGGGCGGCCGTGAGGCCTGCTACGAGAAGCCCGCCGGCTGCCGTGACCGTCATGGTGGTGCGCAGTCTGGTGGCTGAAAGGTTCTTCATGTATACCGTCCTCCCTCACCTGAGCGGTGTGTTCGGTACGTCGTGCCACAACTGCAATCATCCCGCCGGTGTGACTCCGACGCGACTCGTACGCTGCTTGATACAGCGTTTGACCAGGTCGTTTTCAACCATCCGAACTCGAAGACCGTCAGGACCATCGCGAACCGCTGCCAGGACGACAGCCTGCCCGAGCCCAGCAGAACGCCGAGCCTGTGCCGCCTCGGGGAGGTGTCCGTCGCGGAGTCGTCCCGCGCAGCAACGGGCCCTTGTGCGGGAGACCCTGATGGACCGCCAGAGGACTCAAGCGGGCCGGCCCTGTGCTGTGGCGTGGGAACCTGGGCCGAACATCACCTGTCGACACACGCCGCCGTCGTCACCGTCGCCCTGGCACGGGCGCTGGACCTGAGGCCTGCACGATGACCAGTTTCCTGACCCACCGAGCGCGCGTGCACGACGCCCGCCTCCCTCTCCGCCGACGGCACAACGCGCTGCGGACCTGCATCACCCTCTTCGCGCCATATGGTTTCCGGGCGACGTACCACCACCTCACCCTCAGCGCCGCGATCCCACGGCGGCTGGAGGCCGATCCGGACGCGCTGGTGCGGGCGGTGGAGGAACTCCATGAGGCGAGGGTGCTGTGGCTCGCGCGGACGCAGGAGTACGCCGCGCGGCGCCGGGCCGAGAAGCGGGCTGGGCGGCGGGCTGTGGCGAACCCGCGACCGTGGTGGCTGCGGAGCTGGTGGGAGGGCCAGGACCGCGCCTGGTACGAAGACCCGTTTCGCCATCCGCCGCTGCGGCTGCCCGAGTACGTCCGGCGACAGAACGCGATTCTGGACGGCGCCGATCTCCCTGGCTGCCCAGCCTGCGGGGACGCCAGACCGCTGGAACCGATCTCGACCGGGCACAGCTGGGTCGGGCTGTGCCGTGGGTGCGCGTGGGCGCCGGTGCCGTGTCCGTGCGGGCACCGGCACCGGCTCGTGCCGCAGGTCACCTACGGCTGGAACGAGATCTGGCAGCGGGCGCACATGAGCGATGACGGCACGCCGAACCCACACCGGTCTGCGGGCTGAGGGGCTGTCCTGCGATGGCTGGGAATCCTTGTGGTCTTGTCACCCTTCAGGCCGGCGGCGGGACGGGAGGAACAGTTGAATGCTCTGGTGACGGACTGGACGCGGGTGGTTGATGCTCACGGGGCGGTTGGGCGGGTGCCACTGCTCCTGGACCGGGTGGAGCGAGAGGAAGCTCCTGAGGCGTGGGAAGAGCTGTGGGACCGTCTCTGCCTTCACGGTGAGACGGTCTCCGCGGCGAGCTTCGCTGCTCTCCCGCGCTTGGCAGCCCTGGCTCCCACGTCCGCCCAGGCGCTCGAACTGGCCGGCGCCATCGTGCGTGGCACGTTGCGGCACCCTGACGCTGAAGCGCTGCTCGCGAGCTGTTCCAACGAGGTCGCCCGGCTGCGGCAACTTGTCGACCAGAGGCTGCGGACCCGTCCGGCCGACTACAACCGGCTCTTCGGTGATCTGCTCGCCCTTGCGGGACACCACCACTGGAGTGCCTCCCTGGGGGACTTCGACGACGACTTCTATGCCGTGTCATGCCCCCGCTGCGAAGCGGAGGTCACCATCGCGGTAGGCGACTACGGCTGCTACTCGGCCATGCGGGACTGGGATCGGGGCGACGTCGAGCGGCGGACGCTACGGCCCGCCCCGGCCGAGGAGCTTCGTGACCCGGGCCGATGGATGCACGCCACAGCCGGCCGGGACGGGCAGCACAGGCTCGCCGAGGGGATCAGACACGTCTTCGGCTGTGCGGAGTGTCCGGCTTGCGGCACTGTGTTCAGCATTGCGGAAGCGCACACGGCCGCGAACCTTCCTCCAGTCCTTGAAACGTACGTGGCGGCGGTCCATGACCGGCCGGCCGGCCGGCGGCGAACCGGCCGTGCGCGCCTGCTCGTCGCCGTGAATGGTTCTGGTTACGCTGCGTCATCTGACTGCTGCGGGCCCTGGTAGCGGGTGTGCCTTGCGTGCCGACCGGAACACACGACCAAAAATCCCGGCGACCGGACCACAGCCGTGCCGCAAGGACGCATCGCCGACGGTCCGCGGGTCTGGCTGGTCCGGGTCGACGGACGTCTCCTGGAGGATCCCGTGGAAGCCCTGTTCAACGTCGTACCCGTCCTCCTCATCGCCCTTGCGGTATACGCGGCCGTCGTCCTGCTGCGCCGGTCCCGCCAGGTCAGTGCCGCCTGGTCCAGGGGAGACACCGCGCAGGCGCGGTGTGTCAGGTCGTACACGACGACCAGCGGCGGTGGTGACAGCACGGTGCGCACGACACTGCACCACGTCTACGAGTTCACCGCCCGTGACGGGCACGTCATCCGGTTCGACGAGGAGGGCGGGCCGTCGACCACGATCGAGGGCGACCTCGTCACCGTGCACTATCTGCCGGAGCGCCCCCAGCAGGCCACCGCCAAGGCCCCGGCTCGAGGAAGGCTCGCCGCCAGCACGGGTGCCGCGATGCTCTTCCTCGCCGTCTTCATCGGCTTCGCTGTCTTCCTCATGATCGCTTGGAACTCGGACAGCTCCATGCCCTGACATCCCGTCTTCCAGGGGGCATTACGACGGCCGCCGGACGCTTCCTTGCAGCGGCGCGCGAGCTGTGCGCGGCGGCCGCTGGACGAAGTCTCCAGTCGCAGCCGATGCCGCCACCGTCTTGGGCCGGGCGCGCCCCACCAGTGAACGGAGCCTTCTCGGCCGGCTGCTTCCTGGCTGGCGCCTTCTCCACCTGGCGGGCCGCTTCATGCCGAGGGCCGGCGACTGCCGCCGCCCCGCTTGAGGCGTTGTGTACGGGACTGGACCGTCCCTGCGCACCGTCCGGGCACGGGGTGCCCACGAGCCGGCGTACCGGCCGTGGATTCACGAGCCGGGCCGGTGGCTGCAGTTCGACTGGGGCGAGGGGCCGTGCATCGCAGGGCGGTCGGACCTGGCTGTTCTGCGCATGGCTGTCCTGGTCGCCGTTTCGGGTGGTGATCCCGGTCTGGGACTGCACGGTGGGCACGCTGGCGCCTGCCTGGACACCACGCTGCGGCGGATCGGCGGGGCGCCTACGTATGTGCTGACCGACAATGCGAAGACGGTCGCCGTCGAGCACATCGCCGGGATCCCGGTGCGGCATCCGCAGATGGTCGCCGCGGGCCGGCACTACGGCTGCCAGGTGGTCAGTTGCGTGCCTACGACCCGGAATCGAAGGGTGGTGCGGAGGCCACGGTCCGGATCGCGAAGGCCGACCTGGTGCCCACCAACGCGAATTTTCTGGCCGCCTACGACACCTTCGCAGAGCTCACCAATACGTGCCTGACCTGGTTGATGCGGTGAACTCGCGCCGTGACAGGGCGACGGGGCAGATACCCGGCGACCGTCTGGACGTCGAACGCACCACGCTGCATGTCCTGCCCATCGAGCCGCTCGCGCTTGCACTGGGCGAGGAGAGAATGGTCGGCTCGGAGCGCACCATCAACTTCAACGCGGTGCGCTACTCGACCCCGCCGGGCTATACCGGCGACAAGGTGTGGTGCCGGGCGGCCGGCGAGAAACTATCCATCACCGCCCGCACCAACTCCGGGGACCCGTCGGAGGTTTGGCGCCCACGATCTCTCCACCCGGGTGTTCCACAGATCATCGACGCCCACCACTCCGACCAGCCCGACGGCCGCAGCATCCACCAGCCGTGGCTGCGGTCCCGCTCGGAGGCGGAGATCGCGTTCGTGGGCATCGGCCCCGGGGCCGGGCGCTGGTTCAAGGAAGCCGGACCCGCCGGCGCCACCCGCATCCGCGCCAAGATGGCCCGCGCGGTCGAGCTGGGGCTGAAGAAGCAGCACCGCCAGGAGATCCAGGCCCTGCGGGACGCACTGGAACAGGCCCACTGCGAGAACCTTGGCCTCCGCCGCGAGCTCAACCGCCGCGGCTTGCCTGGACAGGTCCAGCCCCGCTGACCTGCGGGCAGCGAACCTACGCATCCGAACGCAGGCCGAGGGCACTGTGCTGCACAGCCCCAGCGGGAACATCCGCATTCCCGGACCTCTCGCGGGCCAACTCCACCAACTTCTCCCGGAGTTCTCTCGCTGGCTCGCCGAGAACTATCGCGCTGAGCACCAGGTCCAGCATCAGACGGTCATGGTCGGTCGAGTTCCCGTGCAGGCCCCCGCGGCCAGCTTCCACGACGGCTGAGGCGATCCGCCGGCCACCGCCCTCGACAGGTGCGAACGTCGCTTCAAAGACGCCAAAGCCGGTCCAGCTCCGGTGCAGGAATACGACATCGCCCTCAACGACAACGTTCCACTTCTCATCCATACCCCTGGACCGGTAACCGAGTTGGATGCGCTCCCACTCCTCATCCGACCAGATCCGGTCCGGCAGGACACCGATTGCCGTGGGGACCATGATCGACTGGAGCGGTTTGCGAAACGAGGATCGGGTCACGCGTTCGTCAGCTGGCATGCCGAGATCCTACGGACAGGACCCACCACAGGACAGAAGCTTTATGCTGGCCAACCCTTGCATCTATGTCTTCGACGTCGCCACCAGGGCGATCGCCCGGACCGATTGCTTGACCCCAGATAACCGACGGGACAGGCAAGAGCCACTTCACCGACGGCCTGGCCCAGGCCGCGATCGAGAACGACCTGCGGGTGTTCTGGTTCACCCTGGAAACGCTCAGCGCCGCGATCGGGAAGCCGAAGGTCGACGGGTCCACCGCACGGGACCGTCGCCCGGATCTGCCGCGCGGACCTCATCGTCATCGACGACATCGGCCTGCTGCCCGTCGGGGAAGACGCCGCCGAGGCGTTCTACCGCATCATCGACGCCGCCTACGAACTCCGGTCCATCGCTGGGACCAGCAACATCCACCCCCCAGCTTCGACACTTCGACACGATCATGCCGAAGACTCTCGTGGGCGCAAGCACTGACCGCCTCATGCACCACGCTCACCTCGTGACCACCACCGGCGACTCGCACCGCCTCGCCGAGGCCCTCGCAGGGAAGGGAGCAGTCCCCCTGAACTGACCCCCATCCCCGGGAACACCACTCGCCGCACCTGGATTTCTATGGACACCAGCTGGACACCCAACGGCCGCCCACTTGCGGACCGCGTCTGGACTGGCTGCGCGAGCGGCTCGGCGGACGGACTGAGCCGCGATGTCGACGCCGTCGCCGCCGGACTCTCCACCCCCTGGAGCTCCGGCCAGGTTGAAGGGCAGGCCACAAGGAAGAAGCTACTCAGAAGGCAAGAATGTGGGCCAGTGAACCTCTACTTCCTCCGCAAGCGCGTACTCCTCACGCCCTGAGGCTGCTCAAGACGGTCTTGATACCAGGGAAGGGAAGGCTGCGGGCTGAAGCCGAATCAATAGCGGTGGTTGGGCCAGTGCGGGTCATCCCAGCGGGCGGGGCCTGTGAGTCCGATGAGCCGTATGCGGTGCAGCAGTTCCTCGGGAGCGTCCTGGGCTTGAAGCCGCGCAGGGGCGTGACGGACCAACCAGGCCCCGAGTTCGGTGCGCAGGTCGTCTGCGTTGTCCCACGCGTTCCAAGGAAGTTGATCGCCCAGAAGGTCGTACTCCCAGTGGGTAGCCGCTTCGGTCAGGTGCCGGTCGGCAACGCCGTCTTCGAATGCCTCCCAGGTGTTGAGCCAAGGGCTGAGCGTGCCAGATGCCTCGGCGCACAGCGCGAGGACCTCATGCGCAGGGACGGCCGGATCCGATTCGGCGAGGGTGTGAGCCCACCAGGCACGCAGGAACTCCCACACCGCAGCGCTCTGGTGCGCAGGCCATTGCCGCCAGCGGCCGCGAATGAACGAACGTCCGACCTCGTCCATGCCGAACATGGGCTCCACGAGGCCACTGACCAGCGCCCTGGCGAATTGAGGCAGGATACGGCGCAGCACCGCGCCGTGGTCGTCCCAGTCGGGGGCATCCCAAGTGCGACGCAGAAGGTCCGGGTCGAGCACCACGTCCGGGACCTTCAACTGTGCAAGCTCTTCTTCGCTGCCCCAGTGGCAGTCACACTGGGTCTCATCACTGCGGGCGGTCATTCCGCGAAAGGTGACGTCCAAGCAGTCCAGAGCACGGTCGAGTCGGAGCCGTGCGGGAGTGTCGTCGGGGTTCATCGTGTCGGCACAGCCTCAGGGGGACTCCGGGTGGCTTCCGCCAACCGAAGATCACAACCCTACCGGGTCCCATCAGTCATCGGCACGGCAGTTGCCCAGTTTCGCAGCCGCTCACGATGAGCTGGCAACCAGTCACAAGATCAGCGGCAGAACCGAAGACGTGGACGCTCACAGCTACGAACAGGGTGAGGGGAATGAGAGAAGACGCATCATGGATGCCCGCATACCCCGACTGCGTCGCAAGCTGGCCGAGATCCCATTCCAACCCCTGCGCAGCCACTCCTTCGGGGAAGAGAAACACGAGTTTCGCCTCGGTCCGAAGCTTGCGGAAGCACGCGTCGCTGCGTTTGCGGCCAAGCACGACATCGCCGTGCCCGACGCCTATCGGCAGTTCGTCACCAGACGCCGTCGGATACAGCGCACGGCCGCCGTGGCTTCTGTCAGACCGCTGTGGGACGCTCCGTCGATGGAATCTTCGAAGGTGATTGAGACCCTGTGGGACCGGATCCAGGCTCGTGACTGGGCAGGCGTCGCCGAGTTGATCGCGGAGGATGTCATAGTCGAGTGGCCGATCAGCCTCGAACGCATCGTCGGCCGGGAAAACTTCGTCACGGTGAACCGTGAATACCCGCAGGGCTGGTCGATTCGAGTGCTCAAGGTGGTGGCCGAGGGCGACGAAGTCGTCTCCGAAGTCGAGGTGCCACACGACAGTCTTGGCGTCTTCCGCGCAGCATCGTTCTGGACCGTCCGTGACGGGCAGATCGTCCGTGGAACGGAGTACTGGACGAGCCTGGGAGCGGACCCGCAGCCTGAATGGCGGGCCGCCCTCGTCGAACCGATGTAGTGCGGCGCGCTGCTCTGAATCCCGGCCTCTATCATCCCCAGAGTCGTACGGGCCGTCAGGATGCCTAGGGCGTGATCCAGTTGGCCCAGCCGAAGGTGAACTTGTATGCGGCGCGCGCTGCACCCCACCCTCGCCTGCCCGACAGGAGTGCCACAGCCAGAGCGACGGCGAACAGCGCCGCGAAGCCTCCTGCGATGATCACTCCCGTCTTGGGGGACCAGACCACGCTGACATACACAGTCGCTATGGCAACGAGCATCAGGCCCAGGTGCGCGACGGGCAGTTCCACCCGGAACAGCTCTCGTATCGCACCCCGCGACGCCCGCATGTCCGCGTTGTAGCGCTCTCTCGCCGCATCGGGATCGGCGTTCGGACCTTCCGGCCATTGCTGGTCCACCAGCAGCCCCCTATCCACACCCTTGCTGGGAAAGCCTAGACCGGGAACCTCCCTCTCAGGGACGCGAAGCACACAACGCGCACAAGCCGCGGGAGTTGCCCGGCCAGTTCCCAGCCGCGTCCCCCATGAGGAGTTCGCCGCGGCTGTGGCGGCCTTCGCGGCGGCAGGGTGGTGTCGAGCTGGTCGACGGGGATGTTGTGGGCGCCGGGCAGGTGGCCGGGGCGTATTCGCCGGTGGTGCGTACGTCGATAACGGTCGGTTCTCTGGACAGGCGGGTTTCGCGATCATCGCGGCCGGCCTGCGGCACTGTCTGACCGCTGTGGACATGGCCGCTTCCGGTGAGGGGGAGCAGATGCGCACCTGGTCGGTGCAGCTGCTTCTTCCACCGGCCCGACCCATGTGGGCAGTGCCACCCGGTCGCTCGTCCGGCCGGTCAGGTGAGAGCGTCGATGAGCATGAAGGCCGCCACGGCCAGCAGTACGACGGCGAAGGTTTGCTGCAGCAG
The DNA here is from genome assembly GCF_002154575.1 of Streptomyces bobili. Lineage (GTDB taxonomy): Bacteria > Actinomycetota > Actinomycetes > Streptomycetales > Streptomycetaceae > Streptomyces > Streptomyces bobili. Next base: position 39,131 of record NZ_MUBA01000056.1, on the reverse strand, counting down.
GGTGCCGGTGACCTTGGCCGCCAGGCGTTTGCCGTCCCACGCGCCGAGGATCGCCGCCCCGGTGAAGGGGCCGATCACCGTCCAGTCGATACCCGCTGTGCCGGCGCCGCGTGCGGCCAGGGATGCCAGCGAGTTCGCTGAGATGACCAGCAGGCTGGTGCCGACGGCGGCCTGCATCTCGAATGCCAGCACGGTGACCAGGGCCGGGACGGCGAGGAAGCCTCCCCCGACGCCGAGCAGACCGGTCAGCGCGCCCAGTCCCGCGCCGGTGCCGGCTGCCTTGACGGGCTTTGCCCCGTCGGCCGCCGGGGCGGCGGTGGCGCGGCTGGGGCGGAGCATCGTGACGGCGGCGAGTGCGGCGACGGCCGCGAACGCCGCGGTCAGCACGGGCTGGGGCAGACGGGAGGCGGCGGCTCCGGCCGCGGCGGCGGGCAGGGGTCCGGCCGCGGCGAACAGGGCGCCGGCTTTCCAGCGGACGTTGCCGGTGCGGGCGTGGGCGTACAGGGCGGTGAGCGAGGTGGCGGTGACGATGATCAGGCTGGCGGTGGTGGCGGCGGCGGGGGTGAAGCCGAGCAGGTAGATCAGTGCCGGGACGGCCAGGACGCTGCCGCCCCCGCCGAGCGCGCCGAGCGCGAGTCCGACCAAGGCCCCCGCGATCAGGGCCAGGACCAGCGCACTCACGCTATGACACCGCCGCTGCCGTCCTGAGCGGTGACCGGCAGGCCCGCACGTGCCCAGGCGGTCATGCCGCCGGTGACGTCCGAGGCTTGGACGCCGCGTCCGGCGAGCAGTTTGGCTGCCTGCTGGGAGCGGTGACCGGAGCGGCAGATCGTGACCACCGGCCTGCCCTGCGCGGCTGCCGGGAGCGGTGCCCCTGCTGCCAGGCGGGAAAGCGGCAGGTGCTGGGCGTCGGGCGCGTGCCCGGCGTTCCACTCCGGTGCTTCGCGGACGTCCAGCAGGACAGCGGTGCCTTCGCCGGTCCGCTGACGGGCCTGCTGGGGGGTGAGGCGGCCGGGGCCGCGGCGGAGAAGCGAGAACATCGTTTGATCACTTTCGTGGGGATGGCGCGGAGGCGCGTGTCAGTGGGTGCCGTCGGGGTGGGTGAGGGCCAGTCCCGCATCGGTGGCGGCGTCGAAGCCGTCGTCGACGGCGACCACGGCGCGGCCGGCGGCATCCAGCAGGGAGGCGGCGATCGCCGCGCGCATGCCGCCGGCGCAGTGCACCCACACCTCCCCGTCCGGCACCTCGCCGATGCGGCCGTGCAGCTCGTGGATCGGGATGTGGACCGAGCCGTCGAGGTAACCGCCCGCACGCTCCAAGTCCCGGCGCACGTCCAGAACGACCACGTCGCCATGCTCACGGACATCCGCGAGGTCGGCGAAGCGGGCACGTGGGAAGGAGGCGAGGTGCTCGCTCCCGCGGGCCCAGGCGGCCGGGTCACCGGTGGCGGCGGCGGCCGGGCGGTCGATGCCCACCCGCACCAGTTCCCGCTGCGCGGCGCTGATCCGCTCCGGGGTCTCGGCCAGCAGCGTGACGGGCTTGCCCCAAGGGATCAGCCAGGCCAGGTAGGTGGCGAGCTTGCCCTCGCCCTCGAAGTTGTACGACCCGGCCACGTGTCCCTCGGCGAAGGCCGTGCGGCTGCGCAGGTCCACCACCCACTCGCCCGCGGCCAGCCGGGAGGCGATCTCCTCGGCGTCCGCATGCCGCGGCGGGGTGAGGTCGACCGGCGCGGGACCTGCGGCGTTGGCCGGGCCCATGTGCACGTAGTACGCGGGCACGTCGTCCAGCCCAGCGAGCATCTGGGTGACGAAGGTGTCCACGTCCAAGGTCAGCGCGTCGTTGGTCTCGCGCTCCTTGCCGATCGTCGTCGCGTCCCCCTCGGCCTGGGACGTGGAACAGAAGCTGCCGAACCCATGGGTGGGCAGCACCGGCACCTCGTCATCCAGCTCGCCGGCGAGCCGGTGGGCGGAGGCGTGCTGGGCGCGTGCCAGCTGCTCGGTGAGCCGCGGCTCGACCAAGTCCGGGCGGCCCACGGTGCCGATCAGCAGCGAGCCGCCGGTGAACGCCGCCACATTGCGCCCGTCCTCGGTCAGGGCGTAGGAGGTGTGGTGCGGGGTGTGCCCCGGGGTGGCGATCGCGCGCAGCACCAGACCCTCGTCCACCGTCACCGCGTCGCCGTCGGCGACGGGGGTGCGGGTGAACGACACGCACGCCCCGGCCGGCACCAGGTACTGGGCACCGGTGACGCGGGCCAGCTCCAGACCGCCGGTGACGTAGTCGTTGTGGACATGGGTCTCGGCCACGAAAGCGATGCGGACCCCGCGGCGGGCCGCTGCGGCAATGACCTGGTCGATGTCGCGCGGCGGGTCTACGACCACAGCGGCATGGGTTCCGCCGGTCAGGTAGCTCCGGTTGCCCAGGCCCTCGAATTCCAGGGTGTCGACGAAGAACACGGCTGACGACTCCTCTTTGACAGGGATACCCCCTGGGGTATCGGACACTCACCTTAACAGGTATACCCCAGGGGGTATTCCGAACGCCAGGTTCAGTCGGCGGGGGATACGGCAGCTTGTACCGCCCGAGCGCCGCGGCCGAGCGAGAGAGGGTGGAGGCGCAGTGGCGGGCATATCGCCAACTCGACACGCCCGCCGGGTTCGTCGCCCCTCTTCAACCCACGCTTCCCTCGTTGTCAGTGGTGGGTGCCATGCTGGCCGGGTGCTCACTCAAAAGGCAGCGGCGTGGTATTTGGCCGACGCGACACGCGCCTGCCCGATCCCGCTGGCTTGCGAGCGGTTCCGGCGTAAGGACCGGGCTCCGCATGACTTCGTCTTCTTCGGGCACGTACCGGTGCGCGCCTACAAATCCGCCCGCCAGTGGCGGTTCGTACCAGAGGCCGTGCTGCGCGCGGGGCGCACGGTGGCGGAACTGCCCTGGGACCCCGAAGACCTCGTGTGCCTGGAGCGCGCTCAGCAAGACGCGCGGAGGACGGAGGACTTCACACACACCGGCTGGCGTACCGAGACGCAGCGTGTCGTCGACCGCGCGGGAGCGAGCTACGGCTGCCGGTGCCACCCTCCGCAGGCAGCCGCACAGCAGCCCCGTCACACCCACCCCGATTGCCTGCTCCGGCGATACCAGCACTACACCATCGCGTGCACGCTGCCCGTGCGTGCACTCGTGTGGGCCGACGCGGCTTGGATGATCCCCCGCACCCTCGCCTGCATCCTCGATCAGCGAGATGAGCGCGAGAGCGGACTCCAGGCCGCCGAGCAGCATTGTGACGGCTGCGGAGCCCTCAGCCCCGATGGCAGCTGGCGCACCCCGACCGCCATTGGCTGGAGGATCATCTGTCCTGCCTGTGCGGTCTCGAGGCTGCGCCGCTACCGCCGGGAACTGCAGGGGGCCGCCTACGTCCGTGTCCGTGAACACGGCCCTAGCGCAGCCAACTTCCTGTGTGTGGTCTGCGAGACGGCCCGCCCCGCCACCGACTGGGACCACTGCCACGCCCACGGCCTGATCCGCGGCCCTCTGTGCGGCAGTTGCAACACGATGGAAGGGCAGGGCAAGGAGTTCCTGGCCCGGCCCGGCAGCCTGCAGCACCTGCTGCAATGCGACGACTGCCGTACCGAGCGCAGTCTGCCGCCCCACCACAGGCTCGCCGCACTACGCCGCCACCTGCACCTGGTCTGGGGTGCCCAGGACTGTGACTGGCTCTTGCACATGCACGTGACTGTCGAGGAAACCGACGGCGGCTACGACTGCACCGTCCACTGCTCCGTTTCGGAGTACGGCATCCGTGCCGTGCGCAGTGTGCGGCTTTCGCACGAGGAAGCCACACACGTCCTGTCCCGCACCGTTGAAGAAGCACTCGCGCAGGACGCCTAGTGCTCTGACCGCACAGGTTCGCCGGGTTGGCGGCGTCGGTGCTCGGACCGGCTGGACTCGGTGTGGGAACAATGCGAGCGGTCGCGGAGCCGATCAAACTAGGCTTCCAGCATGTCTGGTCCGACCTTGGTGATCGAGTTGGCGGAGCCGCTCTCCCCGGCTGTGCTGCGGGAGTTCCGCGCGTTGATGGTGGGGCTCTCCTCCCACTTCGACGAGAAGCGGCCCGGGTTCTTCGACGTCAACGTGCCCGCAGAGCGACTGGGCGTCGAGGACAGGCGAGAGAAGGACTGGCGAAAGCCGTACCCGCTGCCACTCCTCGGCAACACCTCCGCGGACGAGGAACTCACAGCCCTGGTGGGATTCAATCCGCAGCGCGAGGACTGGCGTCGGCCCTTCCTGGTCTACTTGATGGGGTCGGGCGTCGGCGACGAGAGCACCTTCGAGGCTGAGCACGCGGACGAGCCCGAGGTGGAGGCCATCCTCGGCTTCAGACCGACCCATGCCGTCAATGTCAGTGCGGGCTGCAATCGCGAGATCGACCACGTGACCACGGCCCTGCTGACCGCCGCTGTCATGGACGTCATCGGGGGCGTGGCCAATGTCGAGCTGTTGGACGGCCAGGCGTCGGTCGTCGCTGGCCTTCCGGGGGTGTTGGGGATCGCGGGCGACGACTGGATGGCGCTGGGATCGGCGGCGTTCCTGCGGGCCTGGGTTGGGCACCCCGCCTTCCGGCTGGTCAAGTAGCCCAGACAGATTCGCTGTGCAGGCGGCCGCGTTCCTTGCGCTCGGCGACCAGGACGTCCTGGCGGCGGGCGTTGGCGTTGCGCCACCGGAGGTGGGCGTGCAAGGCGCGGGTCTGAACGGTGTGTGTCTGCGCGTATCCATGGGGCTCTATGGGTCTGTGGCGCCGACGTGCTGCCAGTCCATAGGGCGTGCGGCCTGCTCGGGTCGGCGCGTCGTTTCATGCGGTGGTCGAAGCGAGCTTCGACGCCTACGACAGGCGGCAACTCGAGATGACGTCGATGTCTTCCTCCGCGGCATGGACGCCCTCCTCGCGCGAGCCCATGCGGCGTCCGCACAGGAGGACGTCTGAGGCGTACGGCGGCGGAAGCGCGGGCTTGCTCCGAGGTCCCGTTCCAGGCCCATAGCTGGGGCCCGTCGGCAGCCTCGGTGTACTCCCGCACGGCCAAGGTCCACGAAACCCTGGGTGATCACCGGGCCGTGACCGAGCAGTACAGTCCTGCCACCGTTGCCCGCATGGACGGCGTCCGCTCCGTCCGCACCCGCAAGGCCGGCACCGGCATGAGGGGCGACCTCGCCCCTTCGGGCCCGCGGCCTCGCCCCTCCCGGCCCGCGGCCTACACGCGGCCGAACTCGACGAACGCGCCCGCGGCTTTCTTCCCGGCAGGTGAGTCACGCGTCGTGCCCCGGCAATACCTACCGTGTGTACCGGCGGACGACCGGCTCCAGGTAGTCGGCGTGCGAGAACCCTACGGGCCGGCCAGCTGATCCGGGGAGCGCTGGACCGGCGACGGCTCATCGGGCAATCACCGACAGGCTTGCGACAGCACTGGACAAGCAGGCGTACTCCGCCGACGCCGGGACGGCGAAGAACCTGGTGTACGGAGCTGACGGGACCGGGTACCGTCTTGGTCATGTTCTTCCAGACGCCGATTCACGAGTGAGAGCGTGATGGGCCCCTGCTGATGTCCTTCGACGTAGCCGCGCCCGTCCCCCACCGATGAATCCGTAGATCACTTCCACATCATTCCGGGAGAACCCGTGAGCAAGAACATCAACAACCCCGTGGGCATGGGCGGCGGCCAGCGCAAGAAGCTGTCCCGCGCCGAACGGCAGAACAACGGTCCGCACCGCAACCTCGACCGCCAGAGTGCCGCCGACCAGAAGGCGGAGCTGCTGCGCAAGATGCGCGAGAAGGCAGGCACCGCTGAGGGCGCCGGGCAGACCGGCGACGACACCGCACACAGCTGACGCACCGCCACCGCAGGGTGGGCACCGCATGGGGCAGGGCCCGGACCACGACGCGTGGTCCGGGCCCTGCTGCCGTACCAGACGCGGGCCTGCCCCGCTCCGCTCCCGGCCGACCAACCGCCATCCCCGCGTGCGCGGGGAGCGGAACCGTCTGCGACGTATGGGTCGTGGCTTTTACGGGCGGGGAGTGATGCCGCACTCCAGTCAGCGGGATACGGGCATCGTGGCAGTGTGGTTCTGGGTATCCGGAAGAGCGGCGTCTACGGCTGCCTGAGCGTGAATTCGTGCAGTGGGGAAGACCGGCACGGGGCAGTGCTCAGGGGTGATGAGAAGCTCGATTTCGGTGCAGCCCAGGATGATGCCTTCCGCGCCGGCGGCGACGAGGTCTTTGATGACCTTCTGGTAAGCAGTACGCGATTCGTCCCGCACAATTCCGAGGCACAGCTCCTCATAGATCACTTTGTGCACGAGCGCGCGCCCGTCACTATCCGGGATGCGGACATCGAGCCCGGCCGCTTCGAGACGGCCTCGATAGAAGTCCTGTTCCATGGTGAACGCCGTGCCCAGCAGGCCAACCCGGCGCAGGCCCGATGTCCGTACGGCGGCTGCGGTGGCGTCGGCCAGGTGCAGGAGCGGAACGGACACCGCCGCCTCGACGACGTCGGCGACCTTGTGCATGGTGTTGGTACAGATGAGCACCAGATCAGCGCCGGCCGCTTCCAGAGACTGAGCGGCCGCAGCCAGGGTCTCGCCTGCATCTGCCCAGCGTCCCTGGACCTGCAATTGCTCAATCTCTGCGAAATCCACCGAATAGATCACACATCGGGCTGAATGGAGTCCGCCGAGTCGGTCGCGCGTGAACTCGTTCAAGAACCGATAGTACTCCGCTGTCGACTCCCAGCTCATTCCGCCGATCAGCCCGATCGTCTTCATCGTGCTCCTCGTATCAACTTCGAATGGCATTCTGCTCACCACCCAGTCTCCTTCCATAAGCGAAATGAGCGATACGGTTAAGCTGTTCCGGGCGCGAGGAATTGCCGCCGCGAGGATCACTTCAGTTCCATGAGGATGTCAGCGCGTGCGTAATAGTCGGGCACTGGGAGACGGTCGCGGGTGATCCTGACGAACCCCGCGTCCTCGTAGAGGTGAATGGCGGGGGCCAGCTTGGTGTTCGTCCCGAGGAACAGCCGGGTTCCACCGAGTGTCCGGGCGCGGTCGATCGCTGCGGCTATGAGGTGGCGGCCGATGCCGCGTCCTTGCGCGGCGGGGGCCACGGCCATCTTCGCCAGCTCGAAGACGGCGTCCGGATACGCCAGAAGTGCGATGCACCCCACTGCGGTGTCGCTGCCCGGCTCGCGGGCCATCAGCACGTCGCCGCCCGCGTCCACGATGCGGCCGAACGGATCCCCGAGAACAGCCCGGTCCTCCTCCTGCAGAGTGAACAGGCGCGAGATCCACTCCTCGTTCAGCGCGTAGAAAGCGTCGGCGTCACTCGGTGAGCGGATCGAGGAGACCATGGCCGGGGCGGAGGCGTGCGGCATGAGACGGGTTCGCTTTCTGATCTGGCTCTTCTCTGATGTGACTGCTCGTAGCCTCCGGCCCGCTCACCCATATGTCCAATACACGGCTCAGGCTCAATCAATAAGCTTGAGTTATGGATCAGCGAATCGAGCTCCGTCATCTCCGGTACTTCCTGGCTCTGGCCGAGGAACTGCACTTCGGCCACGCCGCCCAGCGTCTGCACATCGCTCAGCCCGCTCTGTCCCAGCAGATCAGGCAGCTTGAGAAGATCGTCGGCGTCGAGTTGTTCCGGCGGACCTCACGCAGTGTCCACCTCACAGAGGCGGGAGCGGCGTTCGGGCCGAGGGCCCGGAACCTTCTGGACCGCCTGGCGGCCGACCTCGACGAGGCCGGCCGTGTCGGCCGCGGCGAGGCCGGCCGCCTGGACGTCGCCTTCATCACCTCCGCCACCGCGATCGTCAGCGAGATCCTCCGTGAGTTCTCCCGCCGTCGACCGGATGTCCAGGTCAAACTGCACGACGGCTTCACCACCGACGTTCTGGCGGCCCTGAAGCGGGGCACCGCCGACGTCGGGATCGTGAGGGACGCCGAGGAGCGAGACGACATCGGCCTTTCCCTACTGACATCCGAACGGTTCGTCGCCGTCGTCCCCAGCGAGCACCCCGCCGCAGGAGGTGGCCTTGTGGAGGCGAGGGCGCTGGCTGAAGACCCGCTGATCCTGTTTCCGCGCTCGGCGGGAACTCACGCGTTCGACATGAACACGCAGCCGCTGCGGAACGCCGGTATCGACGTCCAGGTCGCGCAGGAGTGCTCGAACTGGCACACCATCATGATGTTCGTCGCGGCCGGGCTCGGCGTCAGCATCGCCCCCTACAGCGTCACGACACTGCTCCCCGCAGGTGCCCGAAGGGTCGAACTCGACGGGCCTCCTACAGTGAGCCGGATCTTCATGGCCACCCGCCGAGGAGACGACCGTCCCCTCCTGCAAGCCTTCATGGCAGCGTCCGAGCCCATGACAGGCCGTGACAACTGCGACCGGACGACGACGGCGCGTTGACCTACCTGCGCAGTAACCACCTCGAAACAGGGGCCAGTTGAAGGCGTACCCCGCCTGTCGGCATGCCCGGCGGCCGAAGTCGCCGAGCAGTGCCCATAGGTGGCGGTCTGGCGGGGTCGGCCGAAGTCGTCAGGCGGGGAGGAAGAATCCGGTCACATCGGCGAGAAGGCCGTCCCGGTGCACCGCGCTGCTCACGCCCGTCATGAAGGCCTCGCCGTCCGGCCCGACCTGGGTCCAGCGGGCGAGTGACCGGTCGTGGTGGTCAAGGACTTCGTCGATGCGGAAGCGATGTCCGGGAAACGCCCCGGCGAACCCGCCCATGTACGCGTCGAGTTCGGCCAGGCCGCCGACCTCGGTTCCCGGGTCCCGGTAGGTGACGTCGTCGACCGCGACCGCGCCGAGCGCGGTGAGTCGCCTCGAGGGGTCGGCCGACCAGCACGCGGCGTATTTGTCCCAGAGCTGCTGTTGGTCACTCATCGCTGTTCCTCTTCGTCGGCTTGCTTGGCTGTGGCATTCCTGGCACGGATCAATGCCAGGGCTCCGTCGGTGATGGTGTGCAGTTTGGCGGCGTCAGTACCGGACCGGACGAGGACCAGGAGGCCCTGATAGAGGGCCAGGAGCTGGGCGGCTGACTTCTCGACGTCGAGTTCCTCGGGCAGTAGCCGCTGGGCCTGGGCGCGCGTCAACGCGTCGGCGAAGCCGGACTCGATCGTCTCCAGCCCCCGGCGTACGCCTGGCGCCACGTGCGGAACGGAGAACGACTCCACCGCGGTGTTGGTGAGCAGGCACCCCGGATCGGGTTCGGGACCGCCACCGGTGTCGAACGCCGAGGTGAAGAACGAGCGGATGCCGGCCACGGGGTCCTCCGCGTCCCGCAGGTGGGCGCGAACCCTTCCCTCCACCACGCGCTCGTTGTAGTCATCCAGCGCGGCGCTGAACAGGCCCTCCTTGCTGCTGAACGCCCGGTACAGGCTGCCCGGGTGCATTCCGGTCGCCTCTTCGAGGTCGCGCAGCGAGGCGCCCAGGTAGCCACGACGACGAAACAGACGCATAGCGGAGGCCAGCACCTCGCCCTGCTCCCAAACCTGTTTGCGGCCCATCGACGCCCCTTGTAGTTGAACGATCGCTCACAAACTACCACGCCGGTGCTCAGCGGACCCGAAGGACCGTGCATGGAGACGGATGCGGACCGACGCGTGCGACTCCGGCGGGTCCCCAGCGGAGGTCGATGCCACGCGTGTGTCGACAGGAGGGGCGTTGACGCGCCGTGTTATCGCTAGCGGCTGTCGCCGCGCCGGTATAGCGTGGTGGTTCAGCAGTCGTGGTTCCGAAGTCCGTTCGCCCGTGATCGCAATCACGGGCGTTCTTGCTGTTCAGCGCCTCTCCGGACCAAGGCGATCACCTCCCGGGCCCGCAGGGTGCGAGCCCGGTTTTCTCTCGAAGGAGACGGCCATGGCCAAGGGCACAGTCAAGTGGTTCAACAGCGAGAAGGGGTTCGGCTTCATCGAGCAGGAGGGCGGCGGCCCCGACGTCTTCGCCCACTACTCCAACATCGCCGCCCAGGGTTACCGCGAGCTGCAGGAAGGCCAGAAGGTGGAGTTCGATGTCACCCAGGGCCAGAAGGGCCCGCAGGCGGAGAACATCCGCCCCGTCTGATCCCGCAGCCTCGGTAAGGTCCGGCTTCTCTCCTGGAGGGCCGGGCCTTTCCCTGTGGACGGGACATATGGCGGTGACCGAACGGACGAGCACGCCGATGGCGAGGTCGTGGCCGGCGATCATGCGGCCGATGGTGATCAACGCGGGGGCGGCTTCCCGAACCGGCCTTATGCGTTCGGGGAGTCGGGCGGGACCGGCCGGAGATCAGTGGTCTGGTCGCTGCGTGTAGCCCCCCCCCGGACTCCACATGACCGTCGGCGTCGCCCTCGTCGCGTCAGGTCGGTGGGGCGTTCCAGACCGCGTACGACGACGGGGCGCAACACGCCCACGGGGCCCGCACCGGTCGTATCGTTGCTGCGGCTGCTGCTGACGGACCAGCGGTCGACGGGGAGGTCGAGCAGGGAGCGCCCCCGAGGGCGCTTTACCGAGGAAGTCCCGTGCGGCGTAGCCGAGTTCGACCAGCACTACGTGTCACTGCTGCCGTGAGGCGAAGGACCCGACGGGCGGCCCCGTCGGGTCGATCAGCTCCTCAGGGTGCCCACGGCCCGAGCATGTCCTTCATCGTGTCGGCCATCGCGAACTGCAGCAGTGGGCCGTAGGTGATCCGGCCGACGCCCAGGCGGCGGAAGCGCTCAAGATCGTGCCTGAGGGGATGGGCCGTGGAGTTCACGGGAATGGCGACGGCGCCGGTCACCGCCGCGAGCAGGTCGTCGTCGTCCTGGATACCCACCGGGTAGACGCTGTCGGCGCCGGCCTGCTCCAGCGCCCGCAGTCGTTCGATCGCCTGGTCGAGGACGCCGGAAGCGTCCTTCGTGTGCAGGAAGAGGTCGGTCCGCCCGTTCACCCAGACCGGGACCCCCGCGTCGTCAGCCGCCGCGCGCAGGCCGGCGACGTAGCTCGCGTGCTCCTGCGTGCTGCGCACGCGGCCGCCGTCCGAGTGGACGGTGTCCTCGACGTTGAGACCGACGCCGCCGACCTCGATGAGCCCGGCGACGAGATCCGCGGGCTTCTGCCCGTACCCGGACTCCAGGTCCACGGACACCGGGACGTCGACCGCCGCGATGATCGGCCTGACGGCGGAGAGCACCTCCTCGAAGGTCTGCCCCTCGTGGTCGTCGGCCCCCCGGGAGTCGGCCAGCGGATGACTGCCGATCGTCAGCGCGGGGAACCCGGCGGCGGCTGCCGTCCGCGCGGACCAGACGTCCCAGACGGTCGGCAGTACGAGCGGCCTGTATTCGGCGTGCAGTTGCTTGAGGCGTTGAGCGCGCTCAACGGTGGTACGAGAGTCCATGTCAAGGACGCTACACCTGAACGAGGACGGACAACGGACCAGCGGGACGCCGCCCGACGGGAGTTGTAGGCCCTATCGCCCCCGAGGTGGTCGGGCCGCGTGCGCGGATGGCCACCGCTGGTGCACTTGACCCGGCTGCGTTCCAGGACGGGGACCAGCTGCGCGCTGTCGCCCCACTGGCCCGGCCGCACGTCCACTTCCCCCAAAGCTCCACGCCGGTGGGCGAACGGTCGCGCGGCGACGGTGCGGAACGCTCAGGCCTTAACGTCTTCTGAATCGATTTCAGCCAGACGTAGGCAGTGCATCGCCACGTCCAGCAGGGCGAACGGCCGGTGTTGTCAGGAGTGTTGACCGCGTTCATTGGAACGTTTTAGGTTCCAGCCCCATGACAGACGGATCCGAGCGCAGACCCGATTCCCACCCCCTGAGCCGCAAGGCCTTTCTGCGTGGCATGGCCGCGACCGGTGCCGCGCCGCTGGTGCCCGCACTGGTGACGGGTGCCGCGCACGCGGCCACGAAGGAGGCCGGTGCCGGCGCCGCGGACTTCCCGCTCGTCGTGAACGGCGCGGCCACCGCTGTCCTCGTGGCCGAGGCCGACGATCCCGCCGTGGCCCGCGCGGCGGGGGACCTGTGCGCCGACGTCGAGCGGGTCTCCGGCGTACGACCCCGGCTCGTCCGGGACGGTGCGGAGCTGCCGGGGCTCGCCGTCGTCGTGGGCACCCTCGGGGCGAGCCCGGTCGTCGACCGGCTCGTCGCCGAGGGGAGGCTGGACGTCTCGCGCGTGGCGGGACGCTGGGAGGCGTCGGTGACCCAGGTGGTGGAGCGTCCCGTGGAGGGCGTCGAGCGGGCCCTGGTGATCGCGGGCAGTGACCGGCGCGGCACCGTGTACGGGATCTACGACCTGTCAGAACGCATCGGCGTCTCGCCCTGGTATTGGTGGGCCGACGTACCGGTCGAACGCCGCGACACCGTGACGGTCAAGGCCGCCACGGTCAAGCGCCATGAACCGTCGGTCCGTTACCGAGGCATCTTCATCAACGACGAGCAGAACCTGACCACGTGGTCCCACCGCACCCAGGAGACGGACAAGAACATCGGCCCGGAGACGTACAGGCGCGTCTTCGAACTGATCCTGCGGCTGAAGGCCAACTACCTGTGGCCCGCCATGCACCCGTATTCCGACTTCTTCAACAAGCACCGGGAGAACCCTCGACTCGCCGACTCCTACGGCATCGTGGTCGGATCCAGCCACCCAGAGGCGCTCCTGCGCAACGGTGTGCACGAATGGGATCCCTGGGCCGCCGACCACCCGAACGCGGACGGCACCCTCCCCGTCTACGACTACACGGTCAACCCCGACACGATCTCCGACTACTGGCGCGCCCGAGCCCGGGAGAACGCCGTGTACGAGAGCAGCTGGACGATCGGCATGCGCGGGCTGCACGACTCGGCCCTGGAGACGAAGCACGCCACCACGGTCGAGGAGAAGGTCGCGGTGATGAACGACATCGTCGCCGCCCAGCGGCAGATCCTCGTGGAGGAGGTCGGGGACAGGGCCACCTCTCAGATCTTCATCCCGTACAAGGAGGTCCTCGACCTCTACAACGCGGGCGTGCGGGTGCCCGACGACGTGACGCTCGTATGGCCCGACGACAACCACGGCAACCTGCGTCAGCTGCCCACGGCGCAGGAACGCGCCCGCAGCGGCGGCAACGGCCTGTACTACCACATCTCCTACTGGGGGCGGCCCAAGAGCTATCTGTGGCTGGACACCACTCAAGTCGCGAAAATCTGGCAGGAGTTGCGGCGCGCGTACGAGCATCGGGTCGACCGCGTGTGGATCTTCAACGTGGGTGACCTCAAGTCGCAGGAGAACGGTCTGTCCTTCTGTATGGACATGGCCTGGGACGTCGACCGGTGGGATGCGGACTCGGTCGTGGACTTCGTCGAGGAGTGGGCCGGCCGGCAGTTCGGGCGGCGGCACGGCAGGGAGATCGCCGAGATCCGCACCGAGTACTACCGGCTCGCGGCCGAGCTGCGGCCCGAGTTCGTGGCCCGCGGCCAGTTCTCGCTGACCGCGCACGGCGACGAGATGGGCCGCCGCATGGCCGCGTATCAGGCACTCCTCGACCGTACGCAGGCACTGGGCGCCACGCTGCCCGCGGCCTATCAGGACGCCTTCTTCGAGCTGGTCGAGTATCCGGTGCACGGCGCCTTCCGGATGAACCTCAAGTTCTACTGGGCCGAGCGGAACGCCCTGGCGGTCGCCCAGGGACGCGGCGCGGGCGTCAACACGTACGCGAAGCTGGCGAACGCCGCGCACGCCAAGGAGGTGGCACTCACGACGCGCTACAACTCCCAGGTGGCGGGCGGCAAATGGAGCGGGATCGTCAATCCCTACCCGTCGCAGATCCCCAAGGCGCCGGGCCGCCCGAGTGTCGTCACCGTACCGGCCGCCGACACCGCCGGGTTCGGCGTCGCGGCCGAGGGCAACGCGAACGGGGCCGAGAAGCCGCTGAGGTTCTCGTCGTACACGCGTGATGTGCGTTTCGTCGACCTCTTCAACACCGGCTTCTCCACGGTGGCTTGGCGAGCGGCAGTGAGCGTGCCGTGGGTGCGGCTGAGCGCGGACGCCGGAGCGTTCACCGACCAGACACGGGTGCGGGTGGAGATCGACTGGGACAGCGTGCCGGAGGGCGTGCAGGAAGCGACCGTCGCCTTCGCGGGTGCCGGGGGAGAGGTCTCCGTACCGGTGAAGGTGGTCAACGACGGTGAGCGGGGGCGCCGGCGCGCCAGGGGATACGTCGAGGCGAACGGCTACGTCTGCCTCGACGCCGCACACTACGACGGACGACGCGGGGGCGGCGGCGCGGAGTGGCAGCGGGTGCGAGGGCTCGGGCGCAGGGCGGGCGCCATGCTTGCCTCGCCCTCCACCGCCGACCCCTTTACGCGACAACTGGCGGTGCGGGCGCCGCAGTTGTGGTATCGCGTCCGGTTCGTGACGGCCGGGACCTTCCCGGTGACGGTCTTCCGGCTGCCGTCCCTCGACGAGCGAGGCGCCCGCCGGGTGGCCGTCGCGCTCGACGGGCAGGAGCCGGTGACGCTCACCGGGCAGGCGATCGCCACCGGCAACCGGGGTGACGCCTGGGCGCGCAACGTCGAGGAGGGTGTCGAGAAGCTCGTCGCCGCGTTGACGGTCGATGCCCCCGGTGAGCACGTACTGCGGGTGTTCATGGTCGACCCGGCCATCGCCGTCGACCAGATCGTCGTCGATACGGGAGGCCTCCAGGCGAGCTACCTCGCGCCACCGGAGAGCTATCACCCCGTCTTCAACCGGCATTCGGCACAGGTGAGGTGGCTGCCCGACGGTGAGTGACACGGCGTGCGGGCCCTCGATGTTCGAGTGCGAATGCATGTGTTCGGATGCGGGTGATCCGTAGAGGGCCTGAACGGCGTCGTTGTGTCATGTTCCCGCGCCCGAGCCAGGACGAGGCAGACGAGGCAAAGGAAACGAAGCCGAATGCGTATGAAGAAGACGCGTACACAGAGGACGCGTACACAGAGGACGCGCTCGCAGAAGACGCGTGCACACAGAGGATCGAAATGGGTGTCGCTCGCCGCGACCGCCGCGTTGACGCTGGCGACGGGGCTGATCGCCGCGCCGGCCGGCCACGCCGCGGACGACCCGGTGGACGTCGTGGTCGACGGGAACGACGTGCGTGCCGACAACGTGAACGGCCTGACGTACAAGGGTCTCGGCGTGCTCAGCTGCAACAGCACGAGCAATCTGCTGATGGACTACAAGGCCGAACAGCCGAGTCGCTATTGGCAGTTGATCCGGGTGCTGTTCGGCGGTGACAACCCGCTCGTCAACCACGTCAAGGTGGAGATGGGGTCGGACACGAACACCTCGACCGGCGCCGATCCCGCGACCATGCGCACGGCGGACGAACTCGCCGACGCCGCCCGTTCCCCGGGCTTCCAACTGGCCGCCGACGCCAAGACGGTCAACCCGAAACTCAAGGTGTCGATCCTGCGCTGGGAGATGCCGCGATGGGTCCAGCTGGAGTGGAACAAGGGGACCGGCAAGGACGACATGTACCGCTGGTACAAGGAGACCCTTCTCGACGTGTACCAGAAGTACGGGTACATGGTCGACTACGTGAACCCGGACAAGAACGAGACACGATCGCCGGACGTGTCCTTCGTCAAGTGGTACAAGAACACTGTTGTGAACGACACGGAATTCGCCGACGAGCGTTACGGCATCCCCGCCGCCGAGCGGGGCGCGGTGGCGGATGCGTACCACCGCATCAAGATCGTCGCCTCTGACGAGAACAACACCCTGAACATGGGGCCGGCCATGCTCAGCGACGCCGACCTCTTCGGGATCGTCGACGCGGCCGGGTATCACTACACGACCGAGGATCGGCGCGAGGGTGCCGCCGACAGCGACACGTACCTTCCCTACACGAAGCTGGCGACCGGCGACAACAAGTACGGCCAGGACAAGGAGGTCTGGTACAGCGAGGGCACCGCCTCGTTCGGATACACCGACTACCGGGTCAACAACACAGAAGGCCCGAACGGGGCCAGCACCGGAATCGGTGGCGTACAGAGCGCACTCGACGTCGCCAATCGCCTGGTCAAGAGCTACGCGAACTCCAAACGCACCCACTACATCTTCCAGCCGGCGATCGGTTCCTTCTACGAGGGCGCCCAGTACAGCCACAAGGAACTGGTGAGCGCGCGCGACCCGTGGTCCGGGTATCTGCACTACGACGCGGCGCTGTACGTCATGCAGCAGTTCACCCAGTTCGCGAGGACGGGCTGGGAGAACGAGACGAACACGGCGGGTATCTGGCGTACGGTTCCCGAGGCCAGCCGCAGCGGCGTGAGCGGCACCGAGAACGTCGACGGGTCCAACGGCGCCCCGAGCTACATGACGCTGGCCGACCCGGCGAAGAAGGACTTCTCCACCGTCGTCGTCAACGACAGCGACCGGAGCAGGACCTATCGCATCAAGGCGGAGAACCTGCGCCTCGGCAGTGATCCGACGATGGAGGTGTGGGAGACGCGGGCGGCCGACCCCGGGCAGCGCTACGACGCCAATTTCAAGCACCTGGTCGAGGAGATGCGCCCCGGCGCCGACGGCTTCTACACGTACACCGTGAAGCCGCGGTCCATCACCACCCTGACGACCCTCGACAAGAGCGTCGACGCGGCCACGCACCAGCGCCTGCCGAAGTCCGGCAAGCGTGCCGTCCTCGACACCGACGCGAACGGGAAGCGGTCCAATACCCGCGACGGCTACCTCTACGCGGACGACTTCGGGTACGAGGAAGAGGGCAAGGTCCGGGTCGGCAGGACGTTCCAGCCGTACCTCGCCTCGCGCGGCAACCAGCCCCGCTATCTGGTCGACCAGACCGGCGCGTGGGAGGTGGGCGGTGACGGGGTGCTGTACCAGTACATGGACCAGTCCATGAAGGACACCGCCGCCTGGAACAGGAACACCCCCAACACGACCGTCGGTGACTTCCGTTGGGAGAACTACAAGGCGTCCGTCGACGTCTCGTTCCCGGACCGGGACGGCGGGCTCGCCGCCCTCGGCGTGCGTCAGCAGAAGGGCATGGCGATCAGTGACGCCGCCTACAACCTGCGCATCGGACCCGACGGCGCCTGGACGTTCCACGAGTACGGCACGGTGATCGCGCAGGGCACGGTCGCGGCTGCCGACGGCTACCACCTCGCCGTCGAGGCGAAGGGGGCGAAGGTCACCGCCTTCGTCGACGGCCGGGCGGTCGCGGCGTACCACGACCCGACCCCGCAGACCGAGGGCCGCGTCAAGCTCGGCAGCGGATTCCACAGGACCGGCTTCGACAACCTGAAGGTCGAGACGATCGGCGGCTACACGCCGTACGCCGCCGCGCAGTTGGACAACATGGACAGTGCGGTGTCGTACGAGGGCGCATGGAGCCGGAAGGCGGCTCTCGGTGACGCGATGGACTGGTACCGGTCGACGTCGACGAGCACGACGGCCGGAGCGTCCTTCACCGTCCCGTTCCGCGGCACGGGCGTCGATGTCATCGGCGGCAACGACGGCAGTGCCGTCCTCGACGTGTATGTCGACGGCGAGTTGATCGTCCCGAACGCGAAGACCGCCGCCACGGACAAGCGCCTGGCGACGTACGCGCTCCGCGGTCTGGCGGACGGCAGGCATGAGGTGCGGTTCGTCCTGAAGTCCGGGAAGCTCGTCCTGGACGCCCTCACCACCGTCTCCGGCCACGATGTGGACGGCGCCGTCGACACGGCACCGATCCGGCGCGCGCTGACGGACGTGGGGTCGCCGGAGCCGGGCGACTACACCGACACCTCGTGGCCGGTGTTCGCCCGTGCCCTCGCCGCCGCGAAGGCCGCCGAGGACGGGCAGAGGGGCCTCGACACGGTCGGCGTCGAGCAGATCACGGCCCGGCTGGGGGCGGCATACGACCAGCTGGTGCGTAGGGAGGACACCGCGCAGTAGACGGTCCTCGTCTCAGGGTGAGTGGTCCTGGTGCCGGTGGCGTCGGGGCCGCTCACGCTGTTTCACGGCGTTGGCGCCGGGGCGGGGGCACGGGCAGGGAGTGGGGCGTGGCCGGGAGCGAGGACGAGCGGATCATCAACTCCGGGAGGATCAGGGTTCGTTGTGCGGGTCTGCCACTGCCTTCGAGGAGGCGTGCCAGCATCATCTCGACGGCCGTGCGGCCCACGAGCGCCTTGGGTGGCCGCACCGCGGTGAAGGCCGGGTCGGCGAGATGGGCGACCTCGTCGTCGTAGCTGACGAGTGCCATGTCGTCGGGGACGCGGATGCCCTGCTCGGTCAGGTACTGGACCACCGAGAGGGCGTCGGGGTCGCTGTGCACGATGAGCGCGGTGATGCGTGAGCGGCGACAGCCCTCCAGGATGTCGCCGATGATCCGGCGGTGTCCCCGCACGCCGAGGGCGACGCTCTCGCGTATCAGGAAGGCGTCGGACAGGCCGAGTTCGGCGCAGGCACGGTGCCAGCCCACGGCGAGGTGTGCCGAGGTGGGGCTGCCCTTGGACAGGACGAGCCCGATGTCACGGTGGCCGAGCGTGTGCAGATGCCGGACCGCCATCTCCAGGCCGGTCGCGTGGTCCGTGCACACCCATTCGAGCTGGTGGGGCGTCGGCGTCCACTCGGGTGTCTTGCGCTCCACGAAGACGACCGGAACCGGCAGCTTGCCGATCCAGTCGATCATCTCGTCCCTGCCGGGACCCTCCAGGTTCGGGGCGAGCAGCAACCCTTGCACCTGCCCGGATTCGGTCAGCCGGACGATCTGTCTGCGGTCTTCCGCCTGGTCGTAACTGGAGCCCCTGAGCTGGACGTTGACGCCGCGTGCCGCCGCGGCGTTGCGAACGCCACTGACGATGTGCGGCCAGTAGAAGTCCAGCGAGGGAACGACCATCCCGATCGTGAACGTGGGCGTCGCGAGCCGGCGCCTGCGCACCGGCTCCTGCTCGAGGGCCGAGGGCAGCGTGGCCCCGCCGTGCACCCTGGTCAGCAGACCGCGACCGGCCAGCGCCGCGATGTCGCGGCGGATGGTCAGTTCGCTGACCGACAGGTCGAGGGCGAGATCACGCACACGTACGGAACCGTGCAGTCGCAGGTGGCCCATCAGGCGTTCGCGGCGTTGCAGCGCGAACAGCCGGTCGGCCCCCGCGGGTCGTTCCTGGTCCTCGTGCCGTGGCGACGTCATGGCGCATCCCCTCCCGTCCGGTGCCGGGCCCCGGGCGCGATGTTCGAGTCTGTTCAGATCGTTTCGTCTGTGGTCGAGCTCTGGCGGGTTTGTGTGGTCGCCCATTATCTCTGACTCAGCGTCTTCTGGCCGGAACTCGCCGGAAACACAGATGGCACCCGCTGTTCGAGCGGGAGCCCACAACGCAGAGGAGCCCGCACCGCATGCAGACCAAGGCCCGCGCTCTGGTCGTGATGAGCAGGTCCAGCTTCGAGGCGCATTTCGACCAGGACCGGCTGCGCCGCCTCGCCGGCCTCGTGACCCTGGACGAGCCCTGCTGGACCGACGACCTCGACAGCACCCGGTCACGCGAACGCCTGGCCCGCGCCGAGGTGCTCCTCACCTCCTGGGGCGCGCCCGCCCTCACCCCGCAGCGGCTCGCGGCGGCACCCCGCCTGCGGGCCGTGCTGCACGGCGCGGGCAGCGTGCGCGACCTGGTCGGCCAGGAGGTGTGGCGGCGCGGGATCCGGGTGACCAGCGCCGCGGACGCCAATGCCGTGCCGGTCGCCGAATACACCCTCGCCTCGATCATCTTCGCCGGCAAGAAGGCCCCGTTCCTCGCCGCCGACGAACAGCGCGCGTACGGGGGCTGGGGCTCGGTCACCGGGTACGGCGACCTGTCCAACTTCCGGCGGACCGTCGGCATCGTCGGCTTCTCGCGGATCGGCCGGCAGGTCGTCGAGCTCCTGAAGGTGCTGCGCGGCACCACCGTCCTGGTCGCCGACCCGTACGCGGACCCGGACGAGGTGGCCCGCGCCGGCGCGACCCTCGTGCCGCTGGAGGAGATGCTGCCGCGGATCCACGTGCTGTCCGTGCACGCCCCCGAGACGGCCGAGACCCGCCACCTCATCGGCGCCGAACAGCTGCGCAGGCTGCCCGACTTCGCGACGGTCATCAACACCGCCCGCGGCTCGCTCGTGGACCCCGAAGCGCTGGCCGCCGAGTGCGCGGCACGACGGCTGTTCGCGATCCTCGACGTCACCGACCCCGAACCGCTGCCCGCCGACTCGCCGTTGCGCCACCTCGGCCGCGTGATGATCACCCCGCACATCGCCGGGTCCCTGGGCACCGAGACCCGCCGGCTCACCGACCACGTCCTCGACGAACTCGCCCGCTGGGTCGACCGCCAGCCCCTGCGGGCCGAAGTCACCGCGGAGAGCTGGGCGCTGGGTCTGAGCGCCTGATCCCCCCTGTTGTCAATCGCTCCATCCGTGAGCTCAAAGGAGAGCCGCCGCCATGAAGTTGAAGAAGAAGCTCGCACACATCGCGCCACTGATCGTCGCCACGGCCCTCACCGCCACCGCCTGCAACGCCAGCGGTACGGACAGCAGTTCCTCGGCCGACGGCAAGACCGTCGTGAAGATCGCCCTGTGGAACTACAAGACGACCCCCGAGTTCAAGGCCCTGATAGACGGCTTCGAGGCCAAGAACCCCGACATCGACGTTCAGCCGGTCGACATCCTCGCCGACAACTACCCGGACAAGGTCACCACGATGCTGGCGGGCGGTGACACCACCGACGTCCTCACCATGAAGAACGTCACCGACTACGCCCGCTACGCCACCCGCGGCCAGCTCCTGCCGCTGACCGACGAGGCGACCAAGCTCGACAAGGCGTCGTACTCAGGACTCGACGACTACGACCTCGACGGCAAGTACTACGCGCTGCCCTACCGCTCCGACTTCTGGGTCCTCTTCTACAACAAGGACATGGCCGGCACGACAAACATGTCCAAGCTGACCTGGGACGACTACGCCCAGCTCGCGAAGAAGTTCACCAAGGGCTCGGGATCCGACAAGGTCTACGGCGCCTACCACCACATCTGGCGCTCCGTCGTCCAGGCGATGTCCTCCGCACAGACCGGCGGCGACCAGCTCGGCGGCGACTACGCGTTCTTCAAGGACCAGTACGAGATGGCCCTCGGCCTGCAGAAGGCGAAGGCGACCCTGTCGTTCTCCGCGGCCTCCAGCAACCAGGTCACCTACGACTCCCAGCTGACCACCGGCAAGGCCGCCATGGTGCCGATGGGCTCCTGGTGGGCCGCCGCGCTGCTTGCCGAGAAGAAGCAGGGCAAGAACGATATCAACTGGGGCATGGCGCCGATACCGCAGATCAAGAACGACGGCAAGACCGTCACCTTCGGTTCGCCGACCGCGTTCGCCGTCAACAAGAAGGCCAAGAACGCCGACGCCGCCAAGAAGTTCGTCACCTGGGCCTCGGGCCCCGAGGGCGCCGCCGCCGTCGCGAAGATCGGCGTCACGCCCGCGTACACCAGCGGCGAGATCCTCGACACCTTCTTCTCCGTCGAGGGCATGCCGACCGACGAACTGTCCCGTAAGGCGATGCAGCCGACCACGGTGCAGCTGGAGATGCCGGTCAGCGACAAGACCTCCGACATCGACCAGATCCTCAAGGAGGAGCACGAGTTGATCATGAGCGGCGAGAAGTCCGTCGACGAGGGCATCAAGGAGATGGACGACCGCGTGAGGAACGAAGTCCAGTGAGTGTCGCCGCTCCTCCCGCCCCCAAGACCACGTCCTCCGGCGCTTCCGCGGCCCACCAGGCCGCCGCGAAGCGCCGGCGGCGCCGCAACCTCCTGGTCGGCTGGTCGTTCATCCTGCCCAACTTCCTCGGGTTCGCCACCCTCACCCTCGTCCCGGTGATCGGCGCGCTCGCGATCTCCTTCACCGACTGGAACTCCTACACCACCCCCAAGTGGGTGGGCCTGGACAACTTCCAGCGGCTGTGGAACGACTCCAACTTCTGGGCCGCGCTCCAGAACACCTTCTACTACGCGGCCGGACACATCCCACTCACCCTCGTCGCCTCCCTCGGCCTCGCCGTGCTGCTCAACCAGAAGCTGCGCGGCGTGCACGTCCTGCGCACCGCCTTCTTCTTCCCGTACATCACCTCGCTCGTCGCCGTCGCCGTGGTGTGGAACATGCTGCTGAGCCCCGAGTCGGGGCCCGTCAACCAGTTCCTGACCTTCCTCGGCGTCGACCACCCGCCGGGCTGGACCAGCTCCCAGGACTGGGCGATGCCCGCACTGATCATCGCGAGCGTGTGGCGCGACATGGGCTACTACATGGTGCTGTTCCTCGCCGGACTCCAGACCGTCCCGGCCGAGCTGTACGAGGCGGCCCGCGTGGACGGCGCCGGCCCCTGGCAGCGGTTCTGGCACGTCACCCTGCCGGGGCTGCGGCCCACGACCTTCTTCGTCACCGTCATGATCACGGTCTCCAGCTTCAAGGTCTTCGACCTGGTGCAGGTGATGACCGAGGGCGGTCCAGGGCGTTCCACCCTCGTCCTGTCCCAGCTGATCTTCCGCGAGGGCATCACGCAGGGCCGCTTCGGCTACGCCTCGGCGGTGTCGCTCGCGCTCTTCCTGATCTGCCTGGTGATCACGGTGATCCAGTTCCAGATGCAGCGAAGGAGCGAGCGATGAACACCACCGTGCTGCGCAAGGACAGCAGCGCGCCCGCGGAGCCGGCTCCCGGCGGGCCCGCGGTGGAGCACCGCGCCCGCGGCGGCGCGGTGGCGGTGACCGGGCAGATCGCCCTGTACCTGCTGCTCGCCGTGGTGGCGCTGGCGGTCCTGCTGCCGTTCATCTGGATGCTGATCTCGTCGGTCAAGGACGACCGTGACGTGTTCACGGTGCCGATCCAGTGGATCCCCGAAGATTTCAAGTGGGAGAACTTCTCCACCATCTGGACGCGGGTGCCGTTCGGCGCCTACCTCGGCAACTCGTTCTTCCTGAGCGTCGTGATCACGTTCTTGCAGGTGTTCACCGGCAGCTTCGCGGCCTACGGATTCGCCAAGATGCGTTTCCCCGGCCGGGACCTCCTCTTCACCGGGTACATCGCGACGATCGCCGTGCCGTGGCAGGCGTACATGGTGCCGCAGTACGTGATGATGCAGAAGTTCGGCCTGGTGAACTCCTACACGTCACTGATCCTGCTGCAGGCGTTCGGCGCGTTCGGCGTCTTCCTGATGCGGCAGTTCTATCTGACCATCCCGGACGAGGTCAGCGAGGCGGCCCGCCTCGACGGCCTCACCGAGTACGGGATCTGGGCCCGCATCGTGCTCCCGCTGTCCAAGCCGGCCCTGGCGAGCCTCGCGCTGCTGACGTTCGTGAACACCTGGAACGACTACATGGGCCCTTTCATCTACCTGACGGACAACCGCCTGTGGACGGTGCAGTTGGGCCTGCGCGCCTTCATCGGCCAGTACGACGCCGAGTCCGCGATGATCATGACGGGTTCGGTGCTCTCCGTGGTGCCCGTCCTGGCCGTGTTCCTGCTCGGCCAGCGCTACTTCGTCCAGGGCATCGCGACCACGGGCGTGAAGGGCTGAGGGAGGATGGCCATGAAGGAAGCCGACCGACGGCCACGGCTCAACGTCGCCTACGGCTCATGGGAGTTGATCTGGGCGCACGTCCACCGTGTCCTGGTCGTCAACCTCGGGATCGCCGTGACGCATCTCCCGTTGCTGCTCGCGCTGCAAGTGAGCCATCAGCCCTGGCACCACCCCGTGTTCTTCGGACTGCTGCTGCTGGTGCTGCCGGGACCCTCGCTCGCCGCGGCGTTCGCCTATCTCGATGCGACGACGGGGGACGAGCAGGCTCCCGTCCGGCTGTACTTCCGGGCCTACCGGCAGCTATTCCGGCGGGCGGTGCTGGTCTCGGCACCGCCCGTGCTGCTCGTCATCGCGGCGGTCGCGGACGTCGTGACCATGCGAACCGCCGCGCTGGGCGCGGCGGTCGCTCCCGTGGCGGTGGTGGTCGCGCTGGTGGCCGCGTCGGCATGGCCTGTCGCGCTCGCCCATGTGGCCGGGGGAGGGGCCGTGGAGCGGCAACTGATCCTGCTGGCTCCCTACGCGGTGGTCCGGCATGGAGTACTGGCCCTGATGAACCTGGCCCTCGGGACCGTGGCCCTCGTCCTCGTCAACCAGGCGCCACTGCTGGGGCTCGCGGTGCTTCCCGGGTGCGTGCTGTTCGTGGTGTGGCGCAACTGCCGGGTCATGGGGGCCTTTCACGGCCGGGACGCGGAGGCCGACCCTGTCGCGCGGGAGGCTGTACGAGACGGCGCAGGAATGGGAAGGCACGACCTCGGCGACGGCTTCCGGTCACGCGCGGTCCGGACAACAGCTTCTCGGACCTGATGCGTGGGGCGGTCCGTGTGACCGGATCCGGGTGGGACGGCGGCCGGTGGAACGTGTCCGGGCGCCGGCCATGGAGCACTGAGTAGCCGTACTCAGGCGCGTGGCTGTCCGCCCGCTTCAGCATGGTGGACATGTCGAAGTGGGTCCTGGACCTTGGCCTGGCGGTCCTGTTGCCAGGGATCGAGGCGGCGGCGCTGGTTGCTTTCTGGTTCGTCGAAGGCCTGAAGAAGTGGGCTGCCAAGGGACGGCCGGTTCCCGGTGAGACGAGGCGGCTCCTTCTGGCCCTGAGCGGGGGGTCGACATCCTCGGCGCTGATCAGCTACGGCTTCACTTGGGCTGATCTGCCGGTGGCCTGCGCGTCTCAGGCGGTCGTGGCGGCACTTCTCACGTTGCTGCTCACCCTGGCTGCAGGAGCCGAATGCGGCAGGCGGATCAGCAGATACCGATTACGGCGCCGTCTTCGCCGAGAACGCCTTCGCTGGCACAAGTCCCAGCGCGAAGGCAGTGGACATGCAACGGCTCCGGTCCGCCGGTGCCGGTGCCGGCGCCGGTGGTGACCCCTCGTCACTGAACCGACCCTGCGGCGGACGTCCTGGGATGAGACAGGTGTAAGACGCGTATTCACTTGAGGGCGAAAACGACCTCTGGGGGCGTTTCGCCGGGGGCTGCCGCTCCTGCCGGTGCTCGTGCAGACCCCAGCCCGTCCCGGGCCCGCGTACCCCGGTGTACTCGTCCAGCAGCGCGCGGGCTGGAGGAACTACCAGCGCCGGATCGTCGGTCTGGAGCGGACGAACACCCCTCACCGGCGGTGACCTGAGTTCAGTTGAAGAGGGCAATGACTCCATTTACCCAGATCGCGAGGAACGCAAGGGTCCCCGCCAGGCAGCCGACGCCCGCCAGGACGCCCCCGACCGTCCACGGCTCGGAGGGCGCCTCCTCGTACTTCGCCGCAAGGCCGTCCTGGTAGGAGGCGGGGTCGTCCCAGTCGACGGGGTGGCCCAGTTCCTCGGCGCAGGCGGTCCGCACCGCGACCAGCTGCCCCTGAGCGAAGGGGGTCTCAGCCATCGCCTCGGGACCGCGCCAGGCGAGAGCCTTCATCCGCCACCCGGCAGACCCGTACCGCGTCTCGAAGGCACCGGTCTCGTCAGCATCGCGGTCCTCTTCGAGGTACATCCAGCGTCCTGCCTCGGCGGCGTCGCCGTAGAGCCGGTACACCTCCGCCAGACGCCGGCGGAGCCTCAGGTCGTACGGGAAGGACGAGACGAGACCGCGCAGACGCTGGCGGGCGAGGGGAACCCGGCCGGCGGCCAGGTCTGCGTCGACTCGGGAAAGGGTCTCTCTCAGGGGCATGAACGCATGATCGGGTACCGCACGGATCTACGTCGACCTGGTTTACCCCTCAACACTCGCTCGCTCTCCACGGCATCGGCTGAACCCCCGCCACGACGCGGAAACGACGGAGCAGCAGCTCCTCGGCGAGTGGCGGCCGTCGGGCCGGGTCTTGCAGAATCCCGGACGGCGGCCGAGGACCCGGCCGGGGCGTCATCCACGCCGTTGACTGCGAGGAAGCACCCGCCGGGACGCCGAAGCCGACTCTGGGCCAGGCGCTGGACGCCGCAGAGCACCCAGGGACACGGCTGTGCTCCCTTCTGTAGGCGAAGCTGTTGCAGTAGGCGGGGTGGTCATTGCTGAGGCGAGTGACGTCGTAGCCAACTCCGTCGGCTGCCAGGTGTATTGGTACGGCCTGGAATGTGCCTGGCACTTCGGCGCTCGGCTTTGTACGCCGGTGGTCAGCCGGTGAAGGACTCGGGGCCGAAACGGCCCCATGCGACGAAGGCGGCGAGGGCGAGGTAGAGGAGGTCGCCTGAGATCGTGGCCTTCTCGCCACGGTGCAGACGCATGGTGAGCGCGCAGGCGAACAGCACAACGAGTCCGGTGGCGGCCAACGGCACCAGTGCCGGCGCGACGTCGAGCACCGCGGGCAGGATCAGGCCGGCCGCAGCCAGCAGCTCGACGGCACCGATGGCTTTGAGGGCACCGGGGCTGAACTCCAGGACCCACTGCGCAGAGGAGCCCATAGCGGCCAGCTTCTCCCGCGGCACGAACATCTTGGAGCTGCCCACCAGGCAGACAGCGGCGAGCACTCCGGCAGTGATCCACAGTGCGAGGTTCATCATCAACTCCCTGATCGAGGACTTCCGCACCCGAGACGAGGCAGCGAGTTGGCCTGTGACATCCCGAGCCCCGTCAGCGGAGAGACGTGGCTCACACCGCTTCGTGTCACAGACGTGAGGGCTGTCTCGTCTCGGTGGGTGAAGGCATCGACGAACGTGGAGGAGCACACGATGGATGCGCGACTGAACTACTTCGCCAGCCCGACCGCCGGCAAGGCGCTCAAGTACTTCATGTCGGTCGGCCGGGAGCTGAAGGAATCGCCGCTGCCGGCCACGACGCAGGAACTGGTGGCGTTGCGCGTGAGCCAGATCAACGGCTGCGCGGTGTGCATCGACATGCACACCAAGGAAGCCGCCGCAGCCGGCGAGAGCCCGGTGCGGCTGAACCTGATCGCGGCCTGGCGGGAGGCAACGGTCTTCACGGCGGCCGAGCGCGCCGCGCTGGAGCTGGCGGAGCAGGGGACCCGGGTCGCGGACGCGGCCACCGGGGTCAGCGACGAGGTGTGGGCGCGTGCCGCCCAGCACTACGACGAGGAGCAGCTCACGGCCCTCGTGCTGCTGGTCTCGTTCATGAACACGGTGAACCGGCTGAACATCATCACCCAGCAGCCGGCCGGCGACTACCAGGTCGGCCAGTTCCACTGAACCGCCACCGCATCCTGGCCCAGGTCAGGCCCGCCGGGGCCAGGACGCCGTGGCCAAGGCGGGCAGGGCGGTCGCGGTACGAGCGTTGTCTGCTCCGCCCACACATCGGATGATCTTCGAAAGATGTCTCGTCGGCGCGAGTCCGGCCGGGCACTCAGACCGCAAGGGGAAATCGGCGTGGGCAAGGTCGAGGAGTTCGAGGAGCTGCGGCCGCTGCTGTTCTCGATCGCGTACCGGATCCTGGGCAGCGTGGGTGAGGCGGAGGACGCGGTGCAGGAGACCTGGCTCCGTTATGACGCCTCGAGAACCCGGCCCGTGTCGGCCAAGGCGTTCTTGTCAGCCACGGTCACCCGGATCGCGATCGACGTGCTGCGCTCCGCCCGGGTGCGGCGGGAGGAGTACGTCGGACCGTGGTTGCCCGAGCCGCTGCTGGACGATCCGTACCAGGACCCGGCCCGCGCGGCGGAGCTTGCCGACTCGGTGTCGATGGCGGCGCTGCTGCTCCTGGAGCGGCTCAGTCCGCTGGAGCGGTCGGTGTTCGTGCTGCGGGAGGTCTTCGCCTTCGACTTCGACGAGATCGCTGCCGCGGTGGGGCGCTCGGAGGCGGCGTGCCGGCAGCTGCTCGTACGGGCACGCCGCCACATGCACGAGGGACGGCCCCGGTTCGAAGCGGACCGCCAGGATCGGCAGGAGCTGGCGAGGCGGTTTTTCGAGGCATTGACGCAGGGTGACGTGGACGGACTGCAGAGTCTGCTGTCGGCCGACGTCCAGCTCGTCGGGGACGGCGGTGGCAAGGCACCGCAGCTGGCCAGGGCCGTCACCGGCGCCGAGAACGTGGCCAGGCTGCTCGCCGCCGTCTACCCGCTCATGGCCCGGATCGACATCACGTTCGAACCGCACGAGGTCAACGGCCAGCCGGGCGCGCTCTTCCGTGACCGCGACGGCAAGATCCTCCACATCCTCGCCCTCGACACACTCGACGGGCAGATCCAGACGATCCGCGCGGTCATCAACCCCGACAAGCTCAGCCACCTCGGCCCGGTCGCTGACGCCTGGGCCGTCGACCAGGAAGTGAAGCGGACCCGCAGAACCCAGTGATCTCCCGACCAGCCCGACCAGCCCGACCAGCCCGACAGGGCAGGACTTAAGGCTTCAGTGCCGCATTCCGATGGTCCTGACGCACGGCTCGTCCGTGACGTTCTCCCACGATGTGAACCGCGCTACGAACCGTGAACATCCACCGAGCGAGATCGACTATCGACACACCCACTGGGGGTTCAGTCATGATCCTGATCACCGGGGCCACCGGCGTCGTCGGCCGGGAAACCGTCCGCCTCCTGGCCGAGGGGGGAGCGGAAGTCGCCGCTGTCACCCGCGATCCGCACGCCGAATTCCCCGCCGGTACACAGCTCGTCCATCCCGCGAAGGTTCCCGCCATCGACGGGGTGGAGGCCATCCTGCTCAGCCCACGCGCCGCCGGATCAGCCGCTGTCGACCTGTTGGCCCGCGCCCGCGAGACGGGTGCGGCACGGGTGGTCGTGCTGTCCGCCGTGACCGTCCAGTACCCGGCCGGGCACGCACGCTTCCGGCAGCAGTTCCAGGCGGTCGAGGACATCGCCAAGGACAGCGGCCTGGACTGGACGATCCTGCGCTGCGCCGATTTCGCCGCCAACACGCTGGCCTGGGCCGGGCAGATCCGGGCGACCGGGACCGTGCGGGGGGCGTACCCGCACGCCAGGACCTCGACCGTCGACGAGCGTGACATCGCCGCCGTGGCCGCCCTCGCCCTGACCCACCCGCAGCACCGCGGTCAGACATACCTGCTCACCGGAGAACGGCCGCTGAGCCAGCCGGAGAAGGTGGCCGCGCTCGGCGCGGCGCTCGAGCGGACACTGTCGTTCGTCGAGGCCGCACCGGACGAGATACGCCGCGGCATGCTCGCCGCCGGCCTGCCCGACGAGGTACCCGACCGGCTGCTCGGCTCGCTGGCCGACTACGCCCGCGAGGCCGGGCCCACCACCGACACCGTGCGGCGGCTGCTGGGCCGCCCGGCACGCACGTACGGCACCTGGGCGCGAGACCACCGTGCCGCCTTCACCGCAGGAGGACCCCGATGAAACTCACGATCGTCGCCGCCACCGGCGGCATCGGACGGCACCTGGTCGAGCAGGCGGTGGCCGACGGGCATGATGTCACCGCCGTGGCCCGCCGCCCGCGGGAGCTGCCGGGCGGCGTCCGCACGGTCGCCGTCGACCTCACCCGGCCCGACATGCCGACGCTCGCCGCGGCAGTACGCGGCGCCGACGCCGTACTGTCCGCGCTCGGCCCGCGAAACCCGCGCGCGGACGCGGGCATCACCTCGCGTGGAACCCGCGCGATCGTCGAGGCGATGCGGGCCGAGCACGTCCGCCGGATCATCATCGTCAGCGCCGCACCCGTCGGACCGGTGCCGGTGCCCGGACAGTCGACGCCACCCAGGCACGACCCCGGCGACGGCTTCTTCATGCGCCACCTGGGAGTCCCGTTTACCCGGGCGATGTTCGGCCGGCACTATGCCGACCTCGCCGTCACCGAGCAGACCCTGCGCGACAGCGGACTGCAGTGGACGGTGTCGCGCCCGCCCAAGCTCACCGACAAGCCACTGACCGGCAGGTACAGGACCGCGTGGAACCGCAACATCCGGGGCGGGTTCTCCGTGTCCCGCGCCGATGTCGCCCACCACATGCTCGCCATGGTGAACCAGCCGGACACCATCGAGCAGGTCGTCGGAATCGCGAACTGACCCATACCAGCCACGCACAGCGATCCGGGCTGCGGCAAGAGGGCGGGCGACACGCCGAGACGGTCACCAGCAAGGTCGAAGAGATGCCTCGGAGTCCCGTCCCTGTCCTTCGCCGCCCGGGTCACCGTGGCCAACGTCAGGACGCGGTTTCGCTGCGCGCCCGCCGGCGCCGGTTGGGCGGCCGTTCAAAGCGGCGGCCGGGGTGATGTCACGCAGGGACGCCGAGCGGCGGGTGGTCGAGCACACTGGGCTTGTACTCGACCAGCTGGATGCGGCCGTCGAAGGTGTGGTGCTCGATCATCTCGAGGGCAACGTCCGGATAGCCGTCGTAGATGCGTTCCTGGCCGGTGGCCCCGGTGATCACCGGGAACATCACGACCCGGAAGCGGTCGACGAGTCCGGCTCGCAGCAGGGACCGGCACAGGCTGAGGCTGCCGATCGTGCTGAGGAGCCCCGAGCCGCTCGACTTCATGGCGCGGACCGCCTCGACGGCGTCGTCGCGGACGAGCGTGGAGTTGGCCCACGTCAGTGGCTCATCGAGGGAGGAGGAGAAGACCACCTTGGACGCTTGCGTGAGCTCGTCGACGGACGCTTCTTCCTCGGGCCTGAACTCGTCCTGGCCATCGGGGACCTCACCTGCGGCGAAGCCCGACATCAGTCGGTAGGTGTTCGCTCCCATCAGGTAGGTGGCCTCGGGCTGTTCGCCGAGCCATGCGAGGTACTCCGGGCCCTCGAGGCCCCAGAACCCGGGCCATCCCTCTCCCGATGCGTGGCCGTCGAGGGAGGTGATGAAGTCGACGAGAAGCTCCGACATGGCGGTGTCCTTTCCTGGGGTGTCACGAGTTTGGACCGGCCGTGATCCCAAAACTCATCGGCCGCGCTGTGGCGTAGCGAGGAAACCCATGACGCTGCAGCCGATCAGGTGGGCGGAGCGGCACTGACGGTATCGAGGGCGAAGGCGAGGGGCTGGCGACGGCGTGGCCTTGAACGTCGAGAGGCCGACCGGCAAACCGGTGGACCGCTGGACCGAGGAGACACTCGAGTTGGATTTTTGGCAGCCGCGTCAGGGCCGGCGAGGTCGCGGAGTACCAGGACCGTCCCGACCGCTGCTGCCGCTGCCGCTCCCGATCGCGCAGTGCCCGCTCACCGTCCACACGGCTCCGTATTGGGCGGACGAACAGTCCTGCGTCCGGGGCGCGCGGGTACGTGCATGTGTCTGATTGACTCCGCGCTCACCCCCACACCCGTACTCGCACCCCTTCCGGGGTGTCGCACCGACGTGAGCGGAGCCGCCCACATGTCCTTCGCACCGCAGCCCTGGCACGGGCCGCCCCACCATGACGCATTCGCCGCCGCCGGGCGACCTCCCGCGGAGCACGAGCGACCCGACGCCGAGGAGGCGGCGCGCCTGGCCGTCGGGCTGCGGCTCGGCGTCCGGATCGCCGTGGCCTGGCTGCTCTATGTGCTGCCCGCCTCCCTCGTACCGGCCTTGTACGGTACGAGGATCGCCGGGCCGGTGAGCCTCGGTGTGCTCCTCGCCGTGGTGCCGTTCGGCGTCGGTGTGCACGCGCTCGTGCTGTACGGGCGACGGGTCGACCGGATCGAGCCGCAGCCGGGTGCCCGGAGGTGGTCGTGACCACGCTGCTCGATCCCTCGTCCCGGTCCCTCGTCTTCGCCGTGTTCTCGGTGTTCGTCGTGATCTGCCTGCTGCTGTGCATCGTCACCGGCGCCGACGAGGACGACCGGGCTCTCGTACGGTCCGAGAACCGCAGGCTGCGCTCCTGGCAGCAGGGCATCGCGATGGGCGGCGACACCACCACGGTCGCGACGGTCACCGTACTGGTGGGCATGGTCGCCACGTCCGGCTTCGACGGCCTCGGCGTGATGCTGGGCAGCCTGATCGGGGTCATGCTGCTCCTCGTGCTGATCATCGAGCCGCTGCGCAGGCACGCCTCGTTGACGGCCGCGGACATGCTGGACGCGCGCGGCAGCGGCGGGCCCGCCGTGCGCGTCTCGTGGGGTGTGGTGACCCTGCTCGTCTGCTTCCCGCTGCTGGTCGTGCAGTTGGTGGTGGTCGGCAACGTCGCAGCAGCGCTGATCGGGCAGCCCGGTACGCGGGCCGGCTGCATCGTGGTCATCGGCTGCGTGATGACGGCGCTCGCCGTCAGCGGCGGGATCCGGGGCACCGGCGTGGTGATGATCGCGAAGTCGGCGATCGCCCTGCCCGTGCTGGTGGTCGCTGCCGTCCTGGTGCTCGACCGCTTCGGCGGGGACCCCGGGCGGCTGCTCGACGCCGCCGCGCACGGCTCGCGGATGGGCGAGGCGTATCTGCGTCCGGGCGGCTACACCGGTGACGGATGGGTGGGCGCCGTGAACCGGATCGGGCAGACCTTCGGCATGTCGATGGCGACGCTGGCCATGCCCGCCGTACTCATGCGGGCGATCTCGACGAAGAGCCCGCGCGGCGCCCGCACCGTCGGGCGCTGGATGCTCACCGAACTCACCCTGCTGTACGGCGCGCTCACCGTCGTCGGCGTCGGCGCCGCGGCCCTCGTCGGCGAGGCGCTGCGCCAGGCCGGCCCGTCGGCGCAGGTCTTCACGCCGCTGATGCTGGGGCGGGCGCTCGACGGCGGCGGCCTCCTGGTCGCGGCCCTGGCCTGCGTCCTCTTCCTGACCGCGCTCGCGGCCGTCGTGGATGTGACCCTCGCCGCCGGCATCGCCCTGGGACGGGACGTGCTGGGCGCGTACGGCAAGACCGCCGGGAGCCGCCCGGCGGACAAGGCGGATGGAACCGCGTCGCGGTGGTCGGCGGCGCTGACGGGCACTGTCGCCGCGCTCGTGGCGGTCGTCGTCGCCGACTGGAACCTGGTGGTCGTCTCGACGCTCTGGCTCGCCGTCTGCGGCGCCGCCCTCGCGCCCGTTCTGCTGTACGCCCTGTACTGGCCCGGCTTCACCGCCCGCGGTGCCCTGTGGTGCCTGTGGGGAGCCACGGTGCTGAGCATCGCGGCGCTGGTGCTGTCGCCGTACACGTCCGGCACACCCGCGTCGATCTTCCCCGACCAGGACTTCAGGATCTGGAACGTGACGATCCCGGGCCTGGTGACGGTGCCGGCCGGATTCCTGCTGGGCTGGCTGGGCAGCGTCACGGATCGACGCCGGGCGGCCGGCGAGGTACGCGGCGCGGAGCACGCCGTCTGGTCAACGCCTTGACGGCTGGTCACATCCACGGTGAGGACGGCTGCAGCTCAATAGCGTGGGTTGGTCCGTTCCGGCAGATGCCCGGTCACGGCGTCGGCGGGTCCGCCGGCTTGGCCCGCTGTGGGTGGACCGTCTCGTGCCGGACCAGCATCGCCACGCACTCGGCGATCTTCCGGGTGCGCGTCTCGGCCCGCTTGACGGCATTGACCCGGCTGATGAGGGCGAAGCGGTTGGTCTTGGTGAGTACCTCGAACATCGCCTGCGCCGCTGGGTCGGCGGCGATCGCGGCTCGCAGGTCGGCCGGCACCTCCGCTTCCGATGACGGCGCATAGGCGGCCGTCCACCGCCCGTCGGCCTTCGCGGCGTCCACCGCGGCGCGGCCGGCGGGCAGCATCAGGCCGGCCGCCTCCAGCCGGGCCACGTTGGCGACGTTGCGCTGGGACCAGATGCTGCGGGGCCGGCGCGGGGTGAGCCGCCTCCAGGAACTCCCCTCGTCGCGCTTGCGGGCCTGCCCGTCTATCCAGCCGAAGCACAGTGCCTCGTCGACCGCCTGCTGCCAGGTCAGCGTGGTAACGGAGCCGCCCTTCCTGGTGAGGGCGAGCCACACGCCAGGAGAGGCGGTGTGGTTGTCCAGCAGCCACGCGCGCAGCGCCACGCCGTCAGCAACGATCAACTCATCCAGCTCGGTTCCGGTCACCACCGCAGATTAGTGCCACCCGGTGTTGCGACCTCTCGGGGTGACTCGTCGAGCCCGCAGCGTCGGTATCGGCCTGGCTCCCCCCTCACCGACGCCATCGCCGAGTATGGCTGCCTGCACATCGCCCCCGGCTCCTACGAAGTCGGCCTGTTCCACCGCAACACCGCTCGTACGGCAACCCGCGACGCCCGTAGGTCCGCGTCGGAGCGCTCTCTTGCCGCATCGGGATCGGTGTTCGGGCCTTCCGACCATTGCTGGTCCACCAGCAGCCTCCCCTCCGGGCTACGTCCACGCGCAGCGGTGGATCGACGACAGCCGCGCCAGGATCGTCACCGGGTCGGGGCAGGGCGCTCGCCGTCGCCGTGCTGAAGACCGGTCGTTGGACTGGCTGCGTGAGGCGCTCGGCGAGCAGAAGCGCTGGCGCCTCGTCACCGACTCGGCGCCGGGCTCATTTACCCGCGGGAGGATGACACTCTCGTTCTCTTCGTGCTGGCCGGGTCGGTGTTCGGCTTGGATTCGTAGGCGTCTGGGCGCGGTGGCGTCTTCGATGTGAAGGCTGAGACGGCTTCTCGGCGATTGTTTCGGTCTTCCTGGATGAGGCTGTCTCGGTTTTCGGCGTCAGTTGACGACCTGGAGTTCGCCGACGGGGACCAGGATCTGGGTCCGGCGGGTTTCGGTGAGTCGGCCGGCCTGCCCGCCGCCACCGGTTGCCTGGCGCCAACTTCCGCCTCGAGCCGGCGTCCGGGGACGGCTACACGAAGCCGTGCTGCACCGGCTCCACGACGCAGGCCTCCTCGACGTCACCCGCGTCGTCCTGGACACCGCCCACGTCCGCGCTGAAGAAAGGGGGCGAACACACAGGTCCGAGCCCTGTGGACCGGAGTGAGCCGGGTTCCGAGATGCACGTCCTGTCGGACGCGAAGGGACTGCCCCTCCTCGTCGGCGTCTCGGCCGGCAACACCCATGACCGCGATCCGCCGCGGGAAGATCGCACAGCGCCTGACGGACGCCGGGTTCCTCGCCGTACGCGACGAACAGGGCGCCCAGCGGTTCGCGCGCCCGGGGCAGCAGTTGCCCCGCCACACCAACCCGTTCGCTGCCTGAGGCCCTGGCCTGCGGCCCAGCCAGGCATGGGACACCGCTGGGCAGCTGTAGCTGCAGCAGGCCGAGCCCGCCCGGCTCTCGGCGTGAACGCGTCCCTGGCCGCCTGGACGGACTGAGACCCGGTGAGTAGTTCGTGCGGTACTTACTCTGATCGGTGAGGCCCCCACCGCGCTCGCCCCGCCCTGCACGCCGGATCCCGGCGGCAGACGGCGAGACACTCTCCTGGCTCGTCACTACGCTCGTATGGAGGCGGCGGAGCTCGCTCGAGACCGTCGGCGCGAAACCGCCGTCCGACCGGTGAGGAGCGCAGCCATGACGACGCAGAACAGCACGGCCGACGCCGACCGTGCGCTGAAGGCCAAGCACCGCGCGATGTGGGCCCAGGGGGACTACCCGTCCGTGGCCTCCGAGGTCATCCCCGAACTGGGGGCGGTCCTGGTCGAGGCGTGCGACGTGCGCCCCGGCCAGCGGGTCCTGGACGTCGGGGCCGGCTCCGGGAACGCAGCGATCCCGGCGGCCCTCGCGGGCGCGGACGTCGTCGCCTGCGACCTGACCCCCGAACTGTTCGAGGCCGGCCGACGTGTGGCCGCCGAGCAGGGTGCGCAGCTCACCTGGCAGGAGGCCGACGCCGAGGCCCTGCCGTTCGGCGATGCGGAGTTCGACACCGTGCTGTCCTGCGTCGGCGTGATGTTCGCCCCGCACCACCGGCAGGCCGCCGGCGAAATGGTGCGGGTCTGCCGCCCCGGCGGCACCATCGGGCTCCTGAGCTGGACGCCTCAGGGGTTCATCGGCCGGATGTTCGCCGCGATGAAGCCCTACGCGCCGCCGCCCCCGCCGGGTGCGCAGCCGCCCCCGCTGTGGGGGGACGAGGACCATGTGCGCGGCCTCCTCGGCGACCGGGTCACGGACGTGCGCGCCGAGCGCCGGACCGTCCGGATCGGCCTCTTCCCCACGCCCGAGGCGTTCCGCGACTACTTCAAGGAGCGCTACGGCCCGACCATCTCCGTCTACAAGAACATCGCGGGCGAGCCCGACCGGGCCGCCGCCCTGGACCGGGACCTGGCGGCCCTGGCCCGCGACGGGAACCTGGCGGCGGGGCAGGACGGGACGGTCATGGAGTGGGAGTACCTGCTGGTCACCGCCCGCCGGGCCGGCTGACGCCCGGCCGGCGGTGCCCTATCGAAGCGTCGTCCCTCTCGACCTCGACACGCTGTGTGACACCTACGGCCTGGCCGACGAGGTGATCGGCGATCCGGCCGGGGTCGCGGAGTCCGGCACCCCTGCGTAGTCGGGCAGCTCGACGCCGTTGATCGCGCGCCCGACCAGCTCGGTGAACCATTCGCCGGCGAAATCAGGGCGCGGCTCGGGGGCCGGCTCGGAGTCCGGCCCGGGGACGTCGCGGCTGCGGGCGTTCAACCGGCCGATCTCCTGGTTGGCCTCGACGAACGAGCGCATCCGTGCCTCGTAGCGGGTGAACCCGGTCTCCGGATCCCATCCGGCAGCGGCCAGCTCTCCGGCCAGCAGGTAGGCACCGACCAGGGCCAGCCCGGTGCCCTGCCCGGACATCGGCGACGAGCTGAACGCCGCGTCCCCGAGCAGCCCCACCCGTCCACTCGACCAGCGGTCCATCACCACCTGGGCGACCTGGTCGAGGTAGAAGTCCGGAGTGTCGTCCAGGTGCGCGAGGATGTCCGGGGCCACCCAGCCCAGGCCCGCCATCCGCTCCCGCAGCAGGACCTTCTGGGCCGCGACGTCGCGGTGGTCGACGTCGAAGTCAGCCGAGGCGAGGTAGAACACGGCCATCGCCCGGTTGGCGTCCTGGATGGGCCGTAGGAGGGCGGAGCGCCCGGTCGCCTGATCCTGGTACTCCAGCAGCCAGCGGTCCAGCCCGAACTCGTTGGGCACACTGTAGAAGGCCAGCATGTGCCCGAGGTGGCGGAGGAACCGCTCATGCGGCCCGAAGGCCATCGCTCGCAGCTCCGAGTGCAGCCCGTCCGCCCCGACCACCAGATCGAAGCGCCGCCGGTCGCCGCCCGCGAAGACCACGTCGACCCCGTCCGCGTCCTGGGCGAGTCCGGCGATTCGATCGCCGAAGACGTACTCGACGCTGTCGCGGGTGTCGTCGTAGAGCACCTTGGACAGGTCCCCGCGCAGGATCTCGATGTCCGCGATGAACCCGTCGCCACCCTCGTCGTCGGCACGGAAGGTCTCCAGTACCTGCCCGTCCGCGTCCACGGTGTGCGCGCCGGCGGTGTCGGTGCACGCCGCGCGCACCGCCGCGTCCAGCCCCATGCGCCCGATGACCTCCTTGGCGACCCCGCGCGCGTCCACCGCCTGCCCGCCGGAACGCAGCTCGGGAGCGCGTTCGACCACGGTCACCTCAGCCCCGCGTCGGCGCAGCCAGTGGGCCAGCGCGGGTCCCGCGATGCTTGCCCCCGCCACCAGCACCTTGGGGCCGCTCTCCCGCGTCCCCTGCCCGCCCGTCCGGATCGCGTGCCCCGGGTCGGAGTCGTCGACGCTCATCACAGCCTCCATGTGCTTCCTCACACGCTGGAACGTCCCCAGCACAGGTCCACCGCTGTCGGTGTATCCAGCCGTATCGACCATGGATCCGCACAAAACTCATCGGTCACGGCAGACATTGATGAAGATGTTGAAGTCACCTCGGGGACGGTTGGCCGCCGTGCGGCCCGCTACCCGCAGGCGGCGGAAAGCTGCGGCCACCAACCCGTCGCTGCCTCGGCCGGGTTGGCGGTTCTCCTCCCGCAGCCGTGACCGACCGAAGGGACCTGCCTCAGCGTGAGGCGGTTTGGCGGCCGCGTCCGCCGAGCAAGATCAGGATCATGCGTTCGGCTCGAACGAGGAAGCGAAGCAAGGGGGGAGGCGTGTTGCCCCCGGTCACGGACAGGAGCGCGCCGGTTCCCTCGGCGACGCTCGAGGAGGAACCCGTGGCCGTCATACCCACGACAGAGATCGACATGTTCGCGACCTCGGACCGGTCCGTTCGCTACGAGCAGTATCGGCACCTGCGCGAGCTGGGCGGCGTCGTCCGGCTGCGCGAACCGGACGTGTACGCGATCACACGGTACGACGACGTGAAGGCCGTGCTCGCCAACCACGACGCCTTCCTCTCGGCGAGGGCGTGGGATTTGATCCCGATGTCAACCAGATCATGCGGGGCGTCACCCTCGTCAGCGACCCTCCGGAGCACGACGTACTGCGCTCCGTCGTCGGGGCGGGGCTACGGCCCGGACCGCTGCGGGCGCGCGCCGAGGAGATCGCGGGCAAGGCGCACGACCTCGTCGCCGAAGTCGTCGCGCGCGGCGAGATCGACGGCGTGACCGAGTTGGCGCAGGCGATGCCGATGCTGGTCATCCCCGACTACCTCGGACTACCCGAACGCAATCGCGAACATCTCTACGCATGGGGACAGGTGGGCAACGACCTGCTGGGCCCGGTCTCCGAACGCACACCGCACAACATGGAGATGACACAACGTCTGTTCGCCTTCGCCCACGAGCTCGCGGCGAACAGGGAACTCGCGCCCCACAGCCCCGGTGCCGCCATGCTGGAGGCGGCCGATCAGGGAGTCATCGCCAAGGAGAAGTGCCCGCTCCTCCTCGTCGACTTCATCGGGCCGTCGCTGGAGACCACCGCCGCGGCCATCGGCCATCTGCTCGTCCTGTTCGCCGAGCGCCCGGACCAGTGGACCGCGCTGCGCGCCGAACCCGCTCTGGTGGCCTCGACGATCAACGAGCTGCTCCGGCTCGAGACTCCCGTGCGGGGCCTGACCCGCGTCGCGGCGCGCGACACGGAGCTGGGCGGGGTGACGATCCCGCAGGGAGCCCGGGTGTGGGCGCTGTTCGCCTCCGCCAACCGTGACGAGCGGAAGTGGGAACGCGCGGACGAGTTCGACCTCCGCCGCAATCCCCTCGACCATCTCGGGTTCGGACATGGCGCGCACAACTGCGTCGGTCAGGGCGTCGCCCGCATGGAGTTGCACGCCCTGATCCACGCGCTGCTCGAGTCCGTGGAGCGTTTCGAGTTCACCGGAGATCCGGTGATCGCGCAGAACACGATCCTGAACACCTACGCCGAGGTTCCCGTCCGACTCGTCGCGAGCAAGGCGATGTGACGGGCGACTTTGCCGCGGATGCTGCTGTGGCACGGTC
>NZ_MUBA01000559.1 GCF_002154575.1 Streptomyces bobili | reverse complement strand
CGAAGTTGAAGCGGCGCTTGAGGGCCGCGGACATCTCGGAGACGCCCTTGTCCCGCAGGTTGGCCGTGGCGATGAGGTTGAAACCGGGTGCCGCGTGCGCCAACGCGTCCTCCGAGCCGGCCAGTTCGGGTACGGCGATACGCCGCTCGGAGAGCAACGACACCAGCGAGTCCTGAACCTCGGGCAGACAGCGGGTGACCTCCTCGACCCGTGCGATACCGCCCCGGCGCATGGCGGTCAGCACCGGCGAGGGCACCAGCGCCTGCCGGCTCGGCCCCTGCGCCAGCAACAGGGCGTAGTTCCAGCCGTACTTGAGCTGGTCCTCCGTGGTACCGGCCGTGCCCTGCACGACCAGGCCGCTGGTGCCGCACACGGCGGCCGACAGCAGCTCCGACAGCATGGACTTGGCGGTACCCGGCTCGCCGACGAGCAGCAGGCCGCGCTCGCCCGCGAGGGTCACGACGCACCGCTCGACCAGGGCCCGGTCGCCCACGAACTTGCCCTCGATCACGAGCCGGCGCGGCACCCCGTCGGCCGCCTCGGCACCGTCGGGCAGCTTCAGGGCCCGCCCGTCGCTGCCCATGACGAACGTGACGACCGCGCGCGGGGTCAGCCGCCAGGCCGGCGGACGGGGCCCGTCGTCGTACGCGGCGAGGAAGGCCAGCTCGGCGGCGTGCAGATCCTCACGCGGGACGATCTGGCGGGCCGGGGCGGGGGACTGGGTGGTCGTCATCGGCGCGTGTTCTTCCAGGTACGGGGGGACGGTGGTCATCGGCGGCGGCCCTTGCGGGTGGCGCGGGTGGTGAGTTCCTCGTACGCCGGGGCGTCACCGGCGCGGACACGGTCCCACGCGCGCGTGAACAGCTCGGGCACGGGCACCAGAGGCACCGCGCGGGAGTGCCCGGGGACCGGGTAGAGGT
Organism: Streptomyces bobili; assembly: GCF_002154575.1. Taxonomy (GTDB): domain Bacteria; phylum Actinomycetota; class Actinomycetes; order Streptomycetales; family Streptomycetaceae; genus Streptomyces; species Streptomyces bobili. The sequence goes on along the minus strand of NZ_MUBA01000559.1, from coordinate 10,412 downwards.
GCTCCTTCCACACCTCGACCGGCAGCGCGGGCGCCTTGAGATCGAGCCAGCCGCACGGCAGGAAGAGGGTGCGCCCGGCGCGCGGCCGCTTGGCCTCCACGACCAGGTCCGTGGCCGTGAGTTCGGTACGGGCCTTCTTCATCCGGGCGGGCTTCCAGTCGGTCCAGCGGGCGCAGTTGCGGTCCGTCGGGTCGGGCAGGGCGAGCAACTGGAGATAGAGCACTGCCGCGTCCTCGCTCAGAGCGTGCGTCCCGGCGACCTCCGCCACCAGCTCCGGCACGGTGACGGCCGGGTCCTGGGCGTGACCGCCGGCCCCGTCGGACCGATCGGACTCCTGAGGGCCGATGCCGGCGGCGAGGGCACGGGCGAGGTCGTCGCCGAGGAGGGTCCGCAGCGCCCGCAGCCCGCTGCCGCGGCCCGGTCCCGCCAGCCCCTCGACGAGCCCGAACACGGTGTCGTCGGCTCCGGTCAGCCCGGCCGGGCGGACCAGGACCGCCTCCTGGTCCTGGTGCCAGGGCCGCAGCACCAGCGCTTCACCCAGGCGCGTCATCCCGTCCGCGTCGGTGCCGCCGGTGGCGGGCATGCCGTACGCCTTGCGCAGTCCGGGCGCGGTCGTGCCCTTCTCCGCCCAGCTGACGTCGAGATCGAGCAGCAGTCCCGGGTCGGTGAGCCGGCGGCGCACCGCGGCGAGCCCCTCGGGCAGGGCGGCGCGCAGCGGATGGCCGTACGGCAGGGTGTAGGCGAGTCCGGCCAGGGAGGCCACGGCGTTCGTCAGCTGGTAGCGGCTGGGCAGCGCCCGTCCGTCGTCGGGGACGAGGTCGCCGTTCTTGCCGGTCCGCTGGACGGTGGTGCGGCTGATCCAGGGCGTGCGGGCCGGGTTGAGCACGTCCTCGACCGAGCCGATGGACACCCCGGCGAGTTCGAGATCGGCGGCGATGTCCTCGGGGAGCCGGACGAATCCGCCGAACCGCTCCTCCCACACGCGTCCCGCGGCCGCCGTGTCCGGACCGGCGGTCCACAGGTCACCCGGGTTGTCGGGCAGCAGGGCGCCGACGAGGGCGGGTCCGTCGCCGAGTCGGAAGGAGGTCAGCATGCTGTCGCCGAAGGTCTTCTGGCGGGGCTTCAGCCCGATCGTCGCGAGCGCCTCCGTGGCCACCTCGTCCGGCTTGCCGGCCAGCAGCAGCGCCGACTGCACGGGACCGAGCGCGCCGCCGGTCGCGGCGGTGAGCGCGTCCGGCGCGTCCGGCTGCCAGGGGGCGGCGCCCTTGTCCCGGATCAGTTCGGTGACGGCGGTCAGCGCGGTCGCGGGGAACACCGCCGGGTGCGCGGTCTCCCGCTCCAGCATGAAGTGGGCGATCGCGCCGAACGCGCCGGACGGATCGTGGTCCAGAGCCAGCCAGTGCACGCGCCCGTTCGCCCGGTCCACCTGCTGGCAGCCGAGCACGACGACGGTACGGCCGTCACGGCGCAGCACCTGGCCGAGGCGCTCGTGCTTGTCCTGCGGCTCGCTCAGCACGATCTCCCGCAGCGCGGCGCCGTCGGCCGCGGCCAGCCGCCCGTCCGCGATCACTTCGAACAGCACCAGCAGGGCCTCCCGGTGCGCGTCGGACACGACCGGGGAGGCGGCGCGGTAGGCGAGTGGCCGCAGCACGTCGAGCACAGAGGGCCACAGCACCCCGATGGCCGGAACGGTGAACTCGTCGCTCCGCCAGCCCTCGGCGGCTCCTGTCGTGCGGGAGCGTTCGGGCAGCGGCCTGCCGTCGGCGGGCTTGCCGGACAGCACGTGGTTCACGGCGCGGATCTGTCGGACGGAGTTCCACACCTCCCCGCCGCCCCACCAGCCCTGCTGAAGGGTGAGGCCCGCGGTGGCCTCCCGCAGCGTCTTGTCGTCGGCGTGCCGGGGACTGTAGTCGAGGAACATGCCCGCGACGCGCTGCCGTTCCAGGGGCTTCATCTCCACCGGCGGGGCGACGAACGCGGCGGTCGACTCCGCGAGCCGCAGCACCGCCCGCACCAGGGCGGAGACCCCGGTGAGCAGGTGCGGCTCGGTGAGATCCGGCAGGCAACGGGAGACCGTCCCGCGCAGTACCTCGTCGGAGCTGGGAAGGGCAGGGGCACCGGGGGCGGGGTTTCCCGCCCCAGCGGGATTCCCCGCAACAGCAGAAGGAGCAGTAGCCGTCGTAGCCGCCTCGGCCGCCTTGGCCTCGGCCCACCGCACGGCATGCTCGGCGAGTGCCTCCGCCCCGGCGCGCAGCACCGTGGCAGCCTGCTCGTCGGTCAGCGCCCGCAGGACCGCGGACGCCGCCTCGTCCCGTGGCCGCATCGCGTGCCAGAAGTCGACCGGCGGGACGAGCCGGGTGCCGGCGGCGAACTGGCCGCCCCGCTCCAGCGGGGTGACGCGCCCGGACTCACCGGGCTCGGAGCCGGCCTGGGCCGTGTAGAAGGCGATCGCCCGGTGCAGGCTGACGACGACGGGTTCGGCCCCTCCGGGGAGCCGCAGCGCGCCGACGGGCACGCCCCGCGCGACGCCGTCGCGGCCCTTCGGCAGGGAGACCGTGCGTCCGTCCGGCGTGCCGACGGTGGTCCGGGCCTCGGCGCCCTCGCCCTCCTCGCGCACCCAGCGCCCGAGGACCGTGCCGTCCGTGCCGAACGGGCTCTGCTCCAGACCGGGCTGGAGCGGCAGCACCGCACAGTGCTGCTGGAGCAGGGTGGCGTCCTCGCGGACGCCCGTCTGCAGGAAGGCGGGCAGCGAGGCGCGCCCGTGCGTGCCGGTGGCGGGGTCGTATTCCAGCCACACGTGCTTGCGCCCCTGCCGCCCCTCACGCCAGTACGAGGTGCCGTCGCCGAGGATGCGCCGGCTCGGCGGCAGGACGGTGTCGCCGGTGTGCAGCGTGCGCCCGCCGGTGGCCCGGCCGCCTCCGGGAAGCGGGATCGACGGTTCGCCGACGTCGTTGGCGCCGTACCAGTGGGCGAGCTGTTCGCCGCCGAGGGAGAAGGTGTCAGCCGGGCGGGCCGACCAGTAGCCGAGCTGCTTGGCCCCCTCCCGCCATGTCACCAGCAGTTCGCCGTCGGTGAACCGGAACGACGGACGCTGCCAGCGGTCCAGGCCGTCGGGCAGCCGCAGATCGTGTTCGAGGAGGATGCCCTCGGGGCCGACGACGATCACCTTGTGCTTGCGGGCGAGGATCAGCGCGGGCCAGGCCTCCTCGACGCGCAGGTTGTCGTCGCGGTCGCGTTTGGTCTCGGCGTCCAGCCGGCCGAGCGCCTCTTCCAGAGCGGGCCAGCCCAGTTCGTCCGGGATACCGGCGCGCAGGGTGCGGGCGAGCAGCGGCGCGACCTCGTGCGCGGCGACCTTGGCGACGGCGGCAGGGCTGATCCGGTCCGCGACGGTGCGGAACGGGCGCAGCTTGTCCAGCGCCGCGTGCGCGGAGGGCAGACCGGCGGCGGCTGTCAGCTCCTCGGCCGCGTCGTCCAGCCACTCGCGCAGCACGTCGGCGAGGACGGGATGACCTGCCAGCCCCTCCAGCAACGGCGCGTCGGGCCGGTGGCCGCTGAGGGTGCCGACGGACACGTACAGCAGCCGGCGGTGGCGCGGGTCGGCCGCGACGGCCGTCAGTTCGCGCCGCCCCGGCGCGGTGTCCTTGAGCCACTGGCTCAGGGGGAGGAAGACGTTCTGGCCGGCGCCGGGCGGCGTCAGCGGCACGCCCTGCGCCAGGCACAGGTCGAGGAGGTCCAGGTCGGCTCCGGCGTGCCAGCGGCCGGTGAAGAGGTCCACGGGCCGGCCGTGCTCGCGCAGCCGCGAGGCCATCCGCTCGACGAGCGCCATGGTGGCCGGCGAACGGCCGCTGACCGAGGAACCGTGCTTGCGGTGCAGGGACCAGCGGCTGAGCCAGTCCGCCGCGTCGACCTCGGAGTCGGACTCTCCGGTGAGGAGCAGATCCGCGCCGCACTCGGTGAGGAGCGCCAGCCAGAACTCGTCGTCCTGCGTGGAGCGGCCCAGGCCGGACGGCATGATCTCCAGCAGCCGGGTCCGTACGGCGGGCTGCTGTTCGGCCAGCAGCACCAGCGTCGCCCGGTAGGTGTTCCAGAAGGACGCGGGCGCCCGGACCGCCGCCGGCGAGGCGATGAGGTCGGCGACCAGCGCGCACTCCTCGGCGGCCCGGTCCAGGCCCGCGGCCTTGATCAGCCCGCGCGCGTCCTGCGGCAGCGAGGCGTACGGCGGCATGCCGGCCGCGCACCGTTCCACCGTCAGCTGCCGGAACTGGGACCAGGCCTCGGCCGGGCTCAGGCGCGCCGCGAGGGCCTTGACATGCTCCTTGAGCGCCTTCACCGTCAGCGCCCCGGCGAACGCGAACTCCAGGAACACGGCCCGCTGCCGCTCCTCGTCCACGGCCAGCGCGTGCACCCGCTCGGCCTCGCGGGCCTTGCCGAAGAACGCGGCGGCGTACGTGGTGTTCTCGTGCTGGAGGAAGACGCGGGCGGCCTGCTCGTAGAAGGTGGGCAGGAAGTGCGGTACGGACCGGCCGAGCCGTCCGCCGAGCGCCTCGAAGCCCTCCTTGGCGGTGCCGGGGCGGGACTTGGCCTGCCGTGAGAGCCGCTCGACGTCCTTGACGAGGGCAAGCGCGTGGTGGCCGTTCGCCGGGTCGTTGACCAGCGCCCAGGCGGGGAAGCCGAGCGTCTCCCGGCGGACCTGTCCGACCTCCGGCGTCTCCGGCTCCCGGACCAGGCCGAGGAAGTCCAGGGCCAGATCCTCCGCCTCGCCGAGCGTGCCCGGCACCAGCCGCACGATCTTCCGCTCGTCCAGCGCGGGATGCGTGTAGGTGCGCACGGTGAGGAGGTCGGCGTCCTCGCGGACGGTGGTGCCCGGCGGCAGGACCGCGCCGGCCTCGAGCAGTGCCGCGGAAGTGGTCTCGTCGTACGTCGTCATGCCGCCTGCTCCTCGTCCTCGATGTCCCGCCCGGCGTACAGCGAGGCCGCCATGCGCATGCCCTCCGACCAGGCCACCGGCCCGACCTGACCGAGTTTCAGGGCCCGGCCGGCCGGGTCGGTGAAGGTCAGGGGACCGGTCTCGGTCTCCTCGTAGCCGTCGTAGTCGCCGATCCACACCCGGGCCTCGACGCCCCGGCCGTCCTCCAGGACGGAGCAGACGGCGTTCCCGCCGCGCACGCGGTAGCCGAGCTGGGCGGCCCTGCCGTGCAGGAAACGCAGCTCCTTGAAGGCGCCGCCCGCGTACTCCTCGACGGAGGTGCCCTCGGTGTCGAGCGCGGCGGGCCGCTGCCAGACCTCGCGGAACAGCTGCTGGGCGCGCTGCTCGACGCCGAGTTCGACGGCGAACTCCCGCAGGTCCTCCAGGTCTTCCAGGAGCACCGGGTGCGGGAGGCGGACCAGGCCGGGGGTGATGCGGACGGTGTCGCCGTCGAGGTCGACCAGGCCGAGGCCGCGCTCGGGGTCGGCGTCCCGCAGGAATCCGGCCACTTCGCCGTCCTCCCCGGTGACGACGAGGTCGCGCAGGGCGGTCTGCCACGCCGGGTCGGGCCAGACCCGCGCGAGGACGGCGAACGGCACCGGCAGGGAGCGCACCATCCAGCGCTCCACGTCGGTCAGGCACCGGTGTTCGTGCCGCTCCAGCCATTCGACCAGCTGACGCAGGCCCACCACGGCCGGATCGTCGGCGATCTTGGGCGGTACGGACTTCAACCGCCGCCCTGCCGCGTTGCGGCACACCACCTTGCCGTCGTCTAGGGCAACTTCGTAGTCGCCGGCCGACACCCACCCCATGTGTTGCCTCCCGCACCCGCACTGATCAAGTGACCGGAACTCTAGATCAGGCCACTGACAACGGGTCCTGACGGGAGGTGATGTGGACCTTGAAGTTGTGCACTATCTTGACGCTGGTAAGAAAACGGCCCTAGATTCGCCGCCGTCAGTGCACTGAGCATCCGCACGTTCACGCTCCACCCCCACCGACAGGAGCCGTCCTCATGCGCACCCGCCACCGCTCCCGCACCGCCCTCGCCGCCCTGGCTCTGACCATGTCCCTCATCCTCGCGGTCCCCGCCGCGCAGGCCGACACGCGGGCCGCCGCCCGGCTCACCGGCACCCTCGCCGACGGCGCCACCTGGATCGCCGACGTCCCCGACACCTGGAACGGCACCCTCCTCGTCTTCAGCCACGGCTTCGGCCCGACCAACGCCCGCAACGCCCCTTCCGAGGCCGTCCGCCTCGAACTCCTCGCCCAGGGCTATGCGTTGGCCGGTTCCTCCTACGACCCGAACGGCCCGTGGTGGGCGCTGGAGAGCGCCGCCCGCGACCAGTTCGCGACGATCGACGCGGTCACCGCGAAGATCGGCACGCCACGCCGTACCTTCGGCGTCGGCCAGTCCATGGGCGGCCTCGTCAACGCCCAGCTCGCCCGCGACGGCGCCGGCCGTATCGACGGCGCGCTCGGCCTGTGCGGACTGGTCGCGGGCGGCACCGACCTGGAGAACTACCAGCTGGACGCGGAGTACACGATCGCCCGCCTCCTGCTGCCTGAGGGCCAGGAGCCCCCGGAGCTGGTCGGCCTGGACACCATGGCCGAGGCCGCGGCCACCGCCGACACGCTCACCGCCGCCGTCACCGCCGCGCAGGCCACCGCCCAGGGCCGCGCCCGTATCGCCCTGGCCGCGGCCTTCCTCAACCTGCCCGCCTGGGCGCCGGGCGAGACCGCGCCCGCACCGACGGACTGGGCGGAGCAGCAGGAGCAGCAGTACGCCTGGTTCGCGCAGGGCATTCTCAGCTTCATCGAAACCGGCCGCCACCACATCGAGCGGTCCGTCGGCGGCAACAACTCCTGGAACCGCGGCGTCGACTACGCCCGTCTCCTCGCCGGCTCCACGCACGCCCCGCAGGTGCGCGCTCTGTACAAGTCGGCGGGCCTGGACCTCCGTAGCGACCTGGCGAAGCTCACCGCGGGCGCCTCGATCACCGCGGACCCGGAGGCCGTCCGCACCGCCGAGCGAACCTCGTCCGCCGGCCAGGGACTCGCCGTACCGCTGCTGAACGTGCACACCGTCGCCGACAACCTGGTGCCGGTCGAACAGGAGCGCCGCTTCGGCGAGCGGATCCGCGCGGCCGGGGACGGGGCGCTGCTGCGGCAGGCGTACGTCGAACGCGTCGGGCACTGCACCTTCACCACCGCGGAGACCGTCGCCGCGCTGCACGCGCTCGAACACCGGGTGGACACCGGCCGCTGGGACCAGGTCGCGACCCCGGCCGCCCTCCAGCGCGCGGCGACCGGCCTCGGCCTCGACGGCGCGGCGTACATCCCCTACCGTCCGGCACCGCTGACGGTGGGCCGCGACCGCTGACCGCGGCGGCAGGTGTGCGAGGCGTACCGGCCGGGGATCCCGGCCGGTGACGTCAGCCCTCGACCCAGCCGTGGTTCTTCGCGAACTGGGTCAGTGCGGAACGCACCTGGAGGATCTGCTCGGCGGTCAGCGAGGGCGCCGCCGTCAGCAGCGACTCGGTGACCTCACGGGAGAACTCCTCCGTGCTGAGCACGTCGCACAGGACGTCGTCGTCGGCCGCGAGCGGCTTGCCGTCCGCCCCGCGCGCGAGCCGTACCCCGGACGCCTTCGGACCGCGCTCGCCGTCCTCGACCTCGAACTCGACCACGAGGCCCCGGCGCACCTGCGACTCCGGCATCAGCATGTCGTTGACGTGCAGGAAGACATCCTCCCCGCCGTCGTCGGGCGTGATGAACCCGTAACCCCGCTGGCTGTCGAAGCGCACCACACGACCAGCAACCATCCCAACCCCCAACAACCTCGAAACACCCACGTCGGTGGACCTGAGCAGATCGTAGTCATCCCGAAGGCCCGTAGCGACCGTCACGGACGCGCCGGGCCCGGTCCGGTGCCGCGGGGGAGGCGGGTCAGGACTCGGCGTCGCCGGCCTTCTCGGCGTCGCGCTGCTTCAGACGCGCCGCCTCCTTGCGGACCTCGGCCTGGGTGGCGCGCTCCTTCTCCAGCCACGCGGGCCCGGCGTCCTTGATCTCCTGGATCTGCTCGCTGGTCAGCGCCTCCGTGACGCCGCCGCGCGCCAGTCCGGCGATGGACACGCCGAGCTTCGCCGCGACCACGGGACGGGGGTGCGGGCCGCTCTCCCGCAGGGCGCGCAGCCATTCCGGCGGGTTCGCCTGGAGCTCGTTCAGCTCGGCGCGCGTGACGACACCCTCCTGGAACTCGGCGGGGGTGGCGGGGAGGTACACACCCAGCTTCTTCGCCGCGGTCGCGGGCTTCATCGTCTGGGTGCTCTCGTGCGACTTCATGCTGTCCAGACTATCGGCCGCGGACCGGACCGCCGACCACAGCCGGTAGCCTGGCGGGATGACCGACTCGGCGGATTCCCCTTCGTTCCGGCTCGCGTACGTGCCCGGAGTGACCCCCGCCAAGTGGGCGCGGACCTGGCATGAGCGCCTGCCCGACGTGCCCCTCACGCTCCTCCAGGTGACGCCCGCCGAGGCCGCCGACGCGCTGCGCGAGGGCACCGCCGACGCGGCCTTCGTACGGCTCCCGGTGGACCGTACGGCGTTCAGCGCGATCCCCCTCTACACCGAGACGACCGTCGTCGTGGTCCCCAAGGACCACGTGATCACGGCGGCGGACGAGGTGACCCTCGACGACCTCGCCGACGAGGTGGTCGTGCACCCGCTGGACGACGTCCTCGGCTGGGAGAAGCTTCCGGGGGAGCCCGCCTTCGAGCGCCCGGAGACCACGGCCGACGCGATCGAGCTGGTCGCGGCGAACATCGGTGTCCTGGTCGTGCCCCAGTCGCTGGCCCGGCTGCACCACCGCCGCGACCTGACCTACCGGACCCTCGTGGACGCCCCGCAGTCCAGCATCGCCCTGTCCTGGCCGCAGGACGCCACGACCGACCTGGTCGAGGACTTCATCGGCATCGTCCGGGGCCGCACTGTGAACAGCACCCGCGGCCGAGTCCAGCAGCCGCCCGCCGAGCCGAAGGCCGAGCGCGCCAAGCCGAGGACCGGCGGCGGCGCCCCGCGCAAGGCCGGTTCGGGCGGGGCCTCACGGGGCCGCAGCGGCGGCGCCACGGGAGGCGGCCGACGCGGCACCGGCGGCAAGCCGGGCAAGCCCCGCCGCCGGTCGTAGGGCACCCCGCGCCCCGCGTTCATCGGAGAGTGGCCGCCGTCAGCCGCCCACCGTCCGGCCGATCGACTCCACCAGCGGCAACAGGCGGTAGGACACCCGCTCGCGCAGCGCGACCTCGGTGCGGGTGCGGACCACACCGGGAAGGCTGATCAGCTTCTGGATCACGTCCTCCAGGTGGGCGTTGTCCCGCGCCACGACCCGGGTGAGGAGATCGCCGCCGCCGGTGATCGAGAACACCTCGACGATTTCCGGTACGGCCGCCAGCGCGTCGCCCACGTCGTCGAGGTGGCCCTGGGTGACCTCGATGTGCACGAACGCGAGCACGGGGTGGCCCAGCGCGGCGGGGGAGAGCGACGGGCCGGTGCCGGTGATCACACCCTCGCGCTCCAGCCGGTCCAGGCGGGCCTGGAGCGTGCCGCGCGCCACGCCGAGGAGGCGCGCGTACTCCCGCACGCTGGTGCGGGGCTGCTCGAGCAGCAGTCGCAGGATGCGGGTGTCGAGTTCGTCGACGGCCATGGTGCCCGGACTCCTCCTGTTCTGGATGATCGCGGCCGACTGTACCAATGGCCCAGCCGGGCGCATTCCGGGCGGACCGCCCGTTCCTGGTCCGTTGGCCTTTCAACGGTCCGTCCGGGTCGCCATTCACTGGGCCATTGGACCAGTTAAATCAGACCCACTTGAGCCAGCGGTGGCATGGATGCTGTCATGGAGCCGTCGATGGCGCTGCGGATCCCGCGGCGCCTTTTTCATGCCGGTTTTCATGGGTGACCGATGGGGGCGCAAGCAGTGCTGAAGAGGGTGTTCGTGGCTCCGGATCCGGGGCGGGTACGGCTGCGCTTCGCCGCGCGGGCCGTCCTCGGTATCGGCCTGGCCGTCGTGGTCTCGGGCCTCGCCGGACACTCTCTGGCCGGTGCGGTCACCGGCGGGCTCGCCGCGCTGCTCGCGCTCTTCACCGTCACCGACCCCACCGTGCGCGGCCAGCTGGTCACCACCGCGCTGCTGCCCGCTGCCGGCCTGCCCGTGCTGGCCGCCGCGGCCCTGCTGCACGACGCCCCCGTGGCGCGCGACCTGACCTTCCTGGCCGTCACCGGCGCGGGCGTGTACGCGCGCCGGTGGGGGCCGCGCGGGCACAGCCTGGGCGTGTTCGCGTTCATGATGTTCTTCGTCGCCCAGTTCCTGCACGCGACCGGTGGACGGCTTCCCGAGCTGGCCGCCGCCGTCAGGACGGACAGCACGACGGCGGCGGCCAGCTCGGGAAGC
>NZ_MUBA01000558.1 GCF_002154575.1 Streptomyces bobili | reverse complement strand
CAGCGCTCGTCGTAGAGCTGGGCGGCCGTGTGCTCGGGGACGCGTTCGGAGACGGGGTCGGCCGCCCAGCTCTACGACGAGCGCTGGATGTTCCACGGTCCGGCCTTCCAGGGCGTCACGGAGCTCACCGCGATCGGCGACCGGCATGTCCGGGGCGTGATCACGACCCCGCCCGCGCCCGGCGCGCTGCTGGACAACGTCGGCCAGATCCTCGGCTACTGGATCATGGCGACCCGCACGGCCCGGACCGTCGTGTTCCCGGTCGGCATGCGCGAGCTGCGCTTCCACGGGCCACATCCGGCGCCCGGCACCGAGGTGGCGTGCCTGGTGCGGATCACCTCGCTCACCGACACCCTGCTGGAGGCCGACGTCCAGCTGACGGTCGACGGCACGGTGTGGGCGGAGCTGTACGGCTGGCAGGACCGCCGCTTCGACAACGATCCGAGGACCCGTCCCGTCGAGCGCTTCCCGGAGCGCAACACGCTCTCCGAGGCGCGGCCGGGCGGCTGGTCGCTGCTGCACGAGCGCTGGCCCGATCTGGCCTCCCGCGAGCTGATCATGCGCAACTCGCTGGCCGGGCCGGAACGCGTCCGGTACGCGGAGCACGCCCCGCGCGGCCGACGGCAGTGGCTGCTGGGCCGGATCGCCGTCAAGGACGCCGTACGGCAGTGGCTGTGGGACCAGGGTGAGGGGCCGGTCTTCCCCGCCGAGCTGCGGGTGCACAACGACGAGGCGGGCCGGCCGTACGTCACCGGGACGCACGGCCGGATCCTGCCGGCCCTGGACGTGTCGCTGGCCCACTGCGCGGAGGCCGGTGTCGCGATCGTGCGGCCCCACACACCCGGACCGGGGCCCGGCATCGACATCGAGGAGGTCACCGAGCGCACGCCGCAGACCCTGGCCGCCGCCCTCGGTCCCGCCGAGCTGCGGCTGCTGCACGCCCTGGCGTCCGACGGGTCGCAAGCCCTGTGGTTCACCCGTTTCTGGGCGGCGAAGGAGGCCGTCGCCAAGGCGGAGGGGACCGGGTTTGACGGGCGGCCACGGGACTTCGCCGTCCTCGACGCCGACCCGGCCGGCGACCGGCTGACCGTCGCGGGCCGCCTGGAACGCGCCTACACCGTGCGCTGCGCCCCGGCCGCCAACCCGCCCCACCTGCCGGACCGCACCTATGCCGTGGCCTGGACGACGGGTCCCGCCGAAGCGAAGGAGAACCGCCGATGACCCCCCACACCTCCGTCACCGCCGACGAGGCGACCGTCCTCGCCGATCTGACCGGCCTGCTCGCCCGGCTCATGGAGGACGAGTACGGCCTCGACGACCTCGTGATCGGCCCCCGTACGACCTTCAACCGGGACCTGGAACTGGAGAGCATCGACCTCGTCACCCTGGCCGGGCTGCTCCAGGAGCGGTACGGCGACCGGGTCAACTTCGCCGAGTTCCTGGCCGGCATGGAGTTCGACGAGATCATCGAACTGACCGTCGGACGCCTCGTCGAGTACGTCGTGGCGAGCCTGAAGGCCGCGGAGGCGAGCTGACCATGGCCATGGTCGACACCGGCGCCGTCCGGTTGCACGTGCAGCGGATCGGCCCCCGCGACGGACGGCCGGCAACCGCCACCCTGGTACTGGTGCACGGCCTGCTCACCGACAGTCTGGCCAGCTACTACTTCACCGTGGCCCCCGCGTTCGCCGCCGCGGGCCTGGACGTCGTCATGTACGACCTGCGCGGCCACGGCCGCAGCGAACGCCCCGCCGACGGCTACACCCTGGACGACGGCGTCGACGACCTGGAGGCGCTCCTCGACCGCCTCGCGGTGACCGGCCCGGTGCATCTGGTCGGCAACTCCTACGGCGGGACGGTCGCGTTCGGCTACGCGGCCCGGCATCCGGAGCGGGCCGCCAGCGTCACCCTGATCGAGTCCGAACCGGCCACCCCCGCCTGGGCGGTGAAACTGGGCGGCATCCTGGACCGGGTGGTGACGCAGCTCGCGCACAACGAGACCGACGCCATCGCCTGGATCACCGCGCACCGCGGCCACAACACCGCCCGGCTGGCCAGGGGCGCGGCCCGCCTCGCCCGCGACACCACCCTGGGACGGGACATCCCGGCCAGCCGCGTCCTGACCGAGGAGCAGATCACGGCGGTGCGCTGCCCGGTGCTCGGCGTGTACGGCGGCGACTCCGACCTCGCCGAACTGGCGCCCTGGCTGGAGGCTTTGCTGCCGGACTGCCGGACCGTGGTGCTCGCGGGGCACGAGCACTCGGTGCTGGTGGAGGCGGCCCCGGCGGTGGGCGACCAGGTGCTGGCGCTGGTGCGGGAGGCCGAACGAGCGGGGGCCGAACGAGCGGGGGCCGAGCGGACGGGGGCCGAGGTCCGGTGAGCCGGTTCCTCTTCGTCGTACCGCCGTTGACCGGGCACATCAATCCGGTCGTGGGCGTGGCGGCCGAACTGGCCGGACGGGGACACCGGGTGGCGTGGGCGTGCTCCGACCCCGCGCTGGTCCGACGGCTCGCCGGCCAGGACGCGGGCGCGGGTGCCGAGGTGTTCGCGTGCGCCGGAGCGCCGGAAGGGAGCCGGCCGCCCGAGCTGCGCGGGCCGGAGGCGCTGAGGTTCCTGTGGGAGTGGTATCTGCTGCCGCTCGCCGAGGCGATGGCGCCGGGTGTGCGGGCGGCCGTCGGGGAGTTCCGGCCGGACGTGGTGGTCGCCGACCAGCAGGCCTTCGCGGGCGCGCTGGTCGCGGAACGGCTCGGGGTGCCGTGGGCGACCTCGGCGACCACCTCGGCCGAGTTCACCGATCCGCTGGCGGGACTGCCGAAGGTCCGCGAGTGGCTGGCGGAGCGGCTCGCCCTCCTGCGCGCCTCCGTCGGGGATCCGGCGGGCCGGGCCGATCCGCGGTTCTCGCCGCGTCTCGTCCTCGCCTTCAGCGCACCGGAGCTGGCGGGCCCCGCCGACGGGGTGCGCTGGGTGGGCCCGTCCGTCGCGGCCCGCCCCGCCGGGGCCGGATTCCCCTGGGAGTGGCTCGACGCCGGAAGAACGACCGTGCTGGTGACGCTCGGCACCGCGAACACCGACGTCGGCGCCCGCTTCCTCGACGTGTGCGTTCAGGCGTTGCGCGAACGGGCGGACCGGGTGCAGGGGGTGGTCGTCGATCCCGGCGGCACCCTGCGGACGCCGGGCGGCGACAAGGACGTACTGGTCGTGCCGTCCGTTCCCCAACTCGCCCTGCTGGAGCGGGGGGTGGGCGCGGTGGTCTGCCATGCCGGACACAACACCGTGTGCGAGGCGCTGTGGCACGGGGTTCCGCTGGTGGTGGCCCCGATCCGCGACGACCAGCCGGTGGTGGCCGGGCAGGTCGCGGAGGCGGGGGCCGGGGTGCGGGTGCGGTTCGGCCGGGTCGGCGCGCGGCGGCTCGGCGCGGCCCTGGACGCCGTACTCGACGGACCCGGTCACCGGGCGGCTGCGATGCGGATCGGCGCCGCCTTCCGGGCGGCCGGCGGGAGCCCCGCGGCCGCGGGCCATCTCGAAGAACTCGCCAGGGAGTTGTCATGAGCGACGAGACCGAGCGCGACACGAACATCAGGCCCGGCGACCGGATCGCCGCGCTGCGCCCCCGTTACCGGGCCGATCTCGCCGCCGGCCCGGACCGCTTCTTCGAGCCGCGGCGCACCGACTGCCCCTGGTGCGGCTGCGACCGGCTGACCACCCGGCTGCGCACCACGGACCTGCTCCAGCACAAGCCGGGCCGGTTCGTCCTGGACCGCTGCGAGGGCTGCGGGCACACCTTCCAGAACCCGCGGCTCAGCGCGGCGGGGCTGGAGTTCTACTACCGGGACTTCTACGACGGGCTCGGTGAGAAGAAGCTCGGCGACACCTTCGGCGGGCGCACGAAGATGTACCGGGGGCGGGCCGAGTCGATGCTGGCGCACGACGCCGGGCCCAAGACCTGGCTGGACGTCGGCACCGGGCACGGGCACTTCTGCGCGGTCGCCAAGGAGGTGCTGCCGGGGACGGCGTTCGACGGGCTCGACTTCACCGACGGCGTCGAACTCGCCGAACGGGAGGGCCGCGTGGAGCGCGGCTACCGGGGGGCGTTCCCCGTCCTCGCGCCCGAGCTGACGGCCCGTTACGACGTGGTGAGCATGTTCCACTACCTGGAGCACAGCACCGACCCCGACCGTGAACTGCGGGCCGCCCGCGAGGCCGTCCGGCCCGGCGGACATCTCCTCATCGAGGTCCCGGACCCGGAGAGCCGGTACGCCCGCCTGCTCGGCCGCTGGTGGCTGCCGTGGCTCCAGCCGCAGCACCTGCACTTCGTGCCGGTGGCCAACCTGCGCGAACGGCTGACGGACCTCGGGTTCACGGTGGTCGCCGAGCAGCACGCCGAGCCGCACGACCCGGTGGATCTGCTGGCGGCCGTATGGCTGGCGCTGGACCGCGCGGCACCACGCGAGGACGCTCCCTGGCTGCCGGAGCCGCCGGGCGCGCTGCGCCGCACGCTGCGGGCCGCCCTGTTCCTGGCCGGCGTTCCGGTGCTGATCGCGGGCACGCTGCTCGACCGGTTCGCGGTCCGGCCGCTGTCGCACCGGCTGGGCGTGTCCAACGCCTACCGGATCGTGGCGCGGCGCGACTGAGCGCGACTGCGGTGGGGCCAGGGGGGTGTGCGGGTGTCGTCGCCGTGCTAGTTTCAGCCCGACCGATCGCCAGGATTCCTGTCAATGGCAGGCGATCGGGGCCTAGGCCTGTCTGACAATTCCCGTCGTCGCCCGGAGGGCGGCCGCGCGGCGTCAGGTGCGTGCTCTCGGCGTGCCGGGCGTAGACCCTCGTACTGGACGTACCTGGGTCTGTGCCCGGTGCGGCGAGAGTGCGTGCATGGCGTCGCGCGGCAGACGGGAATTGCCAGACAGGCCTAGCGGCCGACGGTACGGTCCGACGAACGGAAAGCCCATGTCCCTCCTGGCCAGACCCGCGGTGGCGACCCGTGCCGCCAAGACGATGCAGGGCCTCACCCGGCTGGCGGGCCGCCGCTCCGACGGGCCCGGTTCCACCGCCACGTGGCAGGCCCGCTTCCCCGCCTACCCGCGTGACGCCCGCGAGGCGACCGTGCCGACGTCCGTCGCCCCTGCCCCGGTCACGATCTACGCGCCCCCGGCCGGCACGGCCGCACGGCCCCCGGTCCATGTCAACTTCCACGGCGGCGGCTACGTCATGTCGATGCCGGAGATGGACGACGCGCTCTGCCGGATCCTCGCCGTCGAGGCGGGCGTGGTCGTGGTCAACGTGAAGTACGTCGTCGCCCCGCAGCACCCCTTCCCGGCTCCGACCACGCAGGCGTACGACGTGGTCCGCTGGGTCGCCGGACACGGCGCGGAGCAGGGCTGGGACGGCGGCCGGCTCAGCGTCGGCGGGCAGAGCGCGGGCGGTGGGCTCGCCGCCGCCGTGGCCCGCCAGTCCCTGGAACAGGACGGGCCCCCGCTCGCGCTCCAGGTGCTGCACTACCCCCCGCTGGACCTCGCGACCAGCGCCCGCGACAAGAAGGCCAACATCACCAAGCCGATGCTGCGGCCCTGGATGGCGGACGTCTTCGACACCTCGTACGTGCCGGACCCGCGTCTTCGCGCCGACCGGCTGGTCTCGCCCGCCGGCGCCTCGGACACCGCCGACCTGCGGGGCATCGCCCCGGCGCTGGTCATCACGGCGGAGTACGACCTGCTGCGCGCCGAGGGGGAACGCTACGCCGGACGGCTGGCCACGGCCGGCGCCCTCGTCGAGCACCACGAGGTCGCCGGGGCCGACCACGCCTACGACAGCAAGGACGACGAGAAGGCCCGCGCCAGCTACCTTCTGATCGCCCGTCACCTGCGGCGTGCCACCGCGGCGCCCGGCGTCTCCTGACCGTCCGACGCACCTTGCTCTCAGGTGGTGCGGCCGGTCCCGAAGACGGCCGCGGTGACGTGTTCGGCGATCGCCATCGAGGCGGTGGCGGCGGGCGAGGGTGCGTTGCGCACGGCGGTGACGCGGCCCACCCGGTGGATGCGGAAGTCGTCGACGAGCGTGCCGTCACGGTCCACGGCCTGGGCGCGGACGCCCGCCCCGCCGCGCACGACGTCCCGGACGCCGACGCCGGGAACGTACAGCCGGGCGTCCCTCATGAAGGCGGCCATGGAGAAGGAGCCGCGGTACTCCCTGATGCCGGTGCGCCAGTGGCGGGCCGCCATCCGCCAGGCGCCGGGATAGGCGGCGAGGCCGAGGAGATCCCGCGGGGAGATCCTCCCGCGGGTGTAGCCCTCCCTGGCAAGGGCCAGGACCGCGTTGGGCCCCACCTCCACCGTGCCGTCGACGCGGGGCGTGAAGTGCACGCCGAGGAACGGGTACCGCGGGTCGGGCACGGGATAGACCAGGCCGCGGACGAGGTTCCTCCGCTCCGGCTTGAGCAGCATGTACTCGCCCCGGAACGGGACGATCCGCGGTTCGGGCGTGTCCCGCGCGAGTCGGGCCACGGCGTCGGAGTGCAGGCCCGTGCACAGGATCAGCCGGTCCACGCGCACCCGCTCCTGCCCGGACGCCACCTCGATGCCCTCGGGCCTGTCGCTGATGCCGGTGACGGGAAAACCGAGCCTGACCTCGCCGCCGGAGTCGACGACGTCCTGGGCGAACGCGCGGGCGATCGCCGGGTAGTCGGTGATCGCGGTGCGCGGGGAGTGCAGGGCGGCGACCCCGCCGGCGTTCGGCTCGATCTCCCGGATCTCCTCGCGGGAGATCCGCCGCAGGTCGGGCACGTGGTTGTTCCTGGCCCGCTCGTAGAGGGCGTCCATCCGCCCCACCTCGTCCGCGCGGACGGCGACCACCAGCTTGCCGATCTCCTCGTACGGCAGCCGGCGGTCCTGGCAGTACTCGCGCAGCAGGGACACCCCCCGCACGGTGAGGCCGGCCTTGAGGCTGCCGGGCGTGTAGTAGATCCCGGCATGGACGACACCGGAGTTGTGGCCACTCTGGTGGAGCGAGACCGCCCGCTCCTTCTCCAGGACCACGACCCGGGTGCCGGGCCGGTTCAGGGCGATCTCACGGGCCGTGGCCAGCCCCACGATGCCGGCCCCCACGATGCCGATCGTCTCGTCAGCCATCGGCGCGCCTCTCTGTGCTCATCATCCGCTCAGCCCCTCCTCGTCCCGTCGAGCAGGGCCGGGCGGTGCTCACCTCACGCGGGTGCGCACCGCCCGGCCCCCGGCCGCGGCTCGCCGGGTGACTCTCAGCCGCCCACGACGACAGCGATCTGCTGGGGCGACGCCATGGCACCCACCCAGACCCGGACGCCTGTCACCCGTGCGGGCAGACGATCCGTCCAGGAGCCGGCCTCCGTCACGGCACCGACAGTGAAATCACCCGACCCCGGAGTCGCGGTGAACGACACGGCACCGCCGTTACGGGCCGAACCGACGTACAGCTCGATCATCGCGTCCTGTGCGTCATGCACGCCGGTCAGCCGGACCGGGCCGTCCAGCCTGGCCGGCTCGTCGGAGGTGACCGCCGTCTGGCTTCCGTCGGCGTTCCGGCGGCCGAAGCGCCATGCGCCCACGGGGACCGTCACCTCCTCCAAGGTGTCCGGGTCCAGGACAGTCTGCGTCCCGGTGACCTGGTACCACAGGCCCCAGACGGAACCGTCGGCCGAGCGCCGGCCGAGAACCTGCCCGACAAAGCCGACGGGCTTCGTGGAGATCGCCGCGGCGTCCAGCGTGACCTCGGCGCTCACCGTGAAGGAACCCGCGTCGTCCACCAGCGGCCCGTCCGCGGTCGCCGCGCCGTCGACGCCGTCCAGCACGATCGCCCGGCCGTCCAGGGTCGCACTCCCGGACAGCAGCAGCTCGGGAGCGTAGCCGGAGGCCGTATCGGCGAGCGTGGCGCCGCTCTGCCCGGTGGCGGACCAGTCTGCCACCAGCTTTACGGCGTTGTAGCCGGCGTTGACGACGACCCGTGCCTCGTCGCCGATCTCGGTATCGGTCAACGGCCGCTGCCAAATGGCGACTTCGTCCAGCGACCCCGCGAAGTACCCGGCGTATCCGGTGGACGCCGTGGCGGACGCGGCCCGGCCGAACTCGAGCGGGCCGTCCTCCGCCACCAGGGCCACGGCGCTCTCCTGCGCCTGGAGCCGGCCGTTGACGTAGAGGCGGACCTGGCCGGCCGCCGCGTCGTACATCGCCGCCAGGTGGGTCCACACTCCCGCGACCGCGGGCAGGCCGGCCGTCACGGTCACCTGTCCGAGACCGCCTTCCGTGTCGTTGCGCAGCGCCCAGGTACCGCGCGCACCGTCGTACAGCAGGCGCAAGCCGCCACTGCCGCCTTGCGCCAGCACCACCTGGTCGGTGCTGCCCAGGGTTTCCGGGCGAACCCACGCCGACAGCGTGTAGGAGGCGCCGGCCTCCACCACAGGGCCGTCCGTGGCCGCGTACCCTCCGGTGCCGTCCAGCAGAAGGCCACGGTCGGTGACCGGGTCGGTCAGTGGCACGCCCTGGGGGTCGTGGGTGATCAGGCCTCGCCGCCCCCGTTCGTCGCGGGTCGCACCGCCTGACAGGACCGCGTCGTGACGAGCCCCCTGCGAGGTTCCCGAGTCGAGCGCCGCGCCCTCCGCCTCGGCGAAACGCCAACGGCCGCTCTCGCCGTGACCCTCCGCCACCTTGAAGGACACCCGCGTGCTCGCGCCGAGGCGGCCCCGTCCGACGTCGTCGCGTGCCCGGACGTCGAGGAAGTGCAGGCCGGAGCCCTGCGGAGTCAGGGTGACGGTGGCGGTGGCCCCGCTCACCGTCCGCCATACGCTCTCGGACGAGAGCCGGTAGTCGTACGAGACGACGTCGGTGTCGGCCTCGTTCGGAGACAGGGTGAACGTCACGTCCACGCCCGGCCCTCCGGCCGCCCGGCAGTCGTTCGCCAGGCACTCGCTGTACGGAGCCGCGATCCTCACCCCCGGCGCCCCCGGCGCCGTGCGGTCGGGCTCACCGTCGTCCCGTCCGTGCCCCGCCCGAGCCCGTTCGTCCGCGGAGTACGACGGCTGCCCCCCGGTCGCCGCGTGCGCCATCGGTGCGGCGGGCGTCAGCATGACCACCGCCAGTACGACCGCGGTGCCGGCCGACCGGAGGCGTCTCCGGCCGAGCCCGTTCCCCTCGGTTTTCTCCCACCCCAGCGACACGAAGCCCCCACCCTCACGATCTTGACATGGTCACGCGATTCAATAGGGCTCCTCACGAAGCGTCAAGGAGATTGCGGGACCGGCCCCGACGACATGTCCCGGGACCGCGTCCGATACCGCACACAGTGTCAACCCCGCCCGCGCACCCCCCTCGCTAGGGTCACCCCATGACACCCAGCTTCGCGCTCCACATCGCCGATGCCGATCTCGAACCCGAGCCGCTCGACCCCGGGCAGATCGTGTCCGGGGCGCCCGAGGTGAGCGGCAAGGTGGTGTGGGAGTCGCCGGACGGGCGGCAGGTCCGGGGGATCTGGCAGATCACGCCGGGAGTCGTCACCGACACCGAGGCGGACGAACTGTTCGTGGTGATCAGCGGCTCGGCGACCGTCGAGGTCGAGGGCGGGGCCACGCTGCGGGTGGGGCCCGGCGACCTGGCCGTACTGCGGGCCGGCGACCGGACGACGTGGACCGTGCACGAGACCCTGCGCAAGGCGTACGCCATCACCCTCTGACGGTCCCCGGCACCTGCGGCGGCCCCGTCGTGCCCCGTACCTCCAGCGTCGGTTCCGCCAGTTGCAGGCGGCCCTCGCCGCCGGGCCGCTCCAGACGGTCGAGGAGGCAGCGGGCGGCGCGGCGGCCGACCTCGTGGCCGGCGTGGTCGACCGTGGTGAGCCACAGGTGGCGCAGGCGGGAGACGCTCGTGTTGTCGTAGCCGACCAGGGACACGTCACGGGGGACGGAGAGGCCCAGTTCCTCGGCGGCGGAGAGGGCGCCGACGCACGCGATGTCGTTGACGGCGAAGACGGCGGTGGGCCGGTCGGGCCGGCTGAGCAGCCGTACGGTGGCGCGGTAGCCGCCCTCCTCCGTCATGTCGCACGGCTCGACCGGCGCCCGCTCCCCGAGCCCGTGCTCGCGCATCACCGACGCGAAGGCGCTGCGGCGCAGCTCGCCGACGGCGCCGTACCCCGCGAGGTGCGCGATCCTGCGGTGGCCGAGGCCGATCAGGTGCTCGGTGACCAGCCGGGTGCCGCGTTCGTCGTCGCCCGCGACGACGTCCACGCCCGCCGGGACGGCCTCGCGCGCGCCCGCGACGACGACCGGCATGCGGGCGGCGACCGCGTCGAGGGCGGCCGGGTCGGGCAGCGTGCCGACGACGACCAGGCCGTCGGCCCGCAGGTCGAGGAAGGGTCCGGCGAGGTCGTGGCCGACGCGCCGGTTGAGCCGGGCGTCGGCGAGCAGCATGTGCAGGCCGCTCGCGGACAGCAGCGAGTCGAGGCCGTCCAGGAGGTCGACGTACCAGGGGTTGCGCAGGTCGTTGAGGAGGACGCCGACGACGGGGGTCCCCCCGCTCGAGCG
>NZ_MUBA01000557.1 GCF_002154575.1 Streptomyces bobili | reverse complement strand
CCGGACGGTTCAGCGGGCGGCCCTCACCGCGCTCGTGATGTCGGTGGTCATCGTGGTCACCGGCGGTGCCGTGCGGCTCACCGGCTCCGGCCTCGGCTGCCCGACCTGGCCCAAGTGCACCGACGACTCGCTCACCGCGACCGGCGCGATGGGCTTCCACGGCGCCATCGAGTTCGGCAACCGCATGCTGACGTACGTCCTGTGCGCCGCGGTGGGCTGGGCGATCATCGCCGCCCGCTCGCAGAAGCCGTACCGGCGCGGCCTCACCCGGCTGGGCTGGGCCCAGTTCTGGGTGGTCATGAGCAACGCCGTGCTGGGCGGGATCGTGGTCCTCGTCGGCCTCAACCCGTACACGGTCGCCGCGCACTTCGTGGCGACGTCGGCGCTGATCGCGATCGCCGTGGTGATGTGGCAGCGCACGCGGGAGGGCGACGCACAGGCCCGTCCGCTGGTCGGGAAGTCCGTGCAGCAGCTCGTGTGGGTGCTGGTCGCGGCCACGGTCGTGCTGATCCTGGTCGGCACGGTGGTGACCGGCGCGGGCCCGCACGCGGGTGACTCCAGCGAGGTCGAGCGGATGCCGCTGGACTGGGAGACCGTCAGCAAGGTCCACGCGGTGCTGGCCTGGATCGTGGTGACGCTGACCTTCGCCCTGTGGTTCGTCCTCAGGGCCGTCGATGCGCCCAGGCTCCCGCTGGACCGCACCCGCGACCTCTTCGTGGTGCTCCTCGCGCAGGGCGTCATCGGCTACGTCCAGTACTTCACGGATCTGCCGGAAGTCCTGGTGGGCCTGCACATGCTCGGCTCGGCGCTGGTGTGGATCGCGGTGCTCCGCGTGCTGCTGGCCCTGCGCGAG
>NZ_MUBA01000556.1 GCF_002154575.1 Streptomyces bobili | reverse complement strand
CTGTCGAGGCCTCGGCCGCCCGCCCCGCCGGGCGGCCGAGGCCTCGACAGGGTCACCACCCGTCAGGCCGTCCAGGCGACCGCCGGCGCGGGCTTCGCGCTCCTCGTGGGCCAGCTGGTGTCCGGTGAGCGCTGGTACTGGGCCGTCGGCGCCACCTGGTGGATCTTCGTCAACACCACCTCCCGCGGCGAGACCCTGGTCCGCGGCTTCCGCCGGGTGCTCGGCACGGTCATCGGCATCGGCCTCGGCCTCCTCCTCGCCGTCCCCCTGCACGGCGCCGGCGTGCCCACGGCCGCCCTCGTCGCCGTCTGCGTCTTCGGCATCTTCTACACCGCGGCCGTCTCCTACACCTGGATGATGCTCTGCGTGACCCTGCTCGCCGAGCTGCTCTACGGCCTCCTCGGCGTGCTCAGCCCCGGCCTGCTCGCGGTCCGCCTCGCCGAGACCGGGGTGGGCGCGCTCGGCGCCGTCCTCGCTGTGCTGTTCGTCCTGCCCGTCACCACCCACACCGTCACCGACGCCTGGATCCAGCGCGCGCTGCGCTGCGTCCACGCCTGCACCGCCGAGGCCGCCGCCCGGCTCGCGGGCGACCCCGCCGCCGACCCCGGCGCGCGCGTCACCGAGCTGGAGCAGCTCCTCGGCCGGGTCCGGCTCTCCGTCGCCCCGCTCGTGCACCCGCTGAACCCGATGCTCGGCCGCAAGGCGCGCGCCCGCCGCGTCCTCACCCTGCTCGACGACTGCGCCCGCGAGATCCGCGGACTCGTCGCCGTCGCCGCCGATCCCGAGGCCTCCCATGACGCCCGCCTCGCCGCCGCCTGTTGGCGCGTACAGGCCGCGGTGGAGGCCCTGACCGAGGGCGGCACGGAACACCTCACGCCTCTCGACCACCCGACGGCGACCGAACCTGCGCTGGCCCACCTGCACGGCCTGGAACGAGCCCTGGCGGAACTGGCCCACCCCCTGCGCACCCCGCCGGGCTCGCCGCTGGTGGGGGCCTGAGGGACCTCGCCCCACACCGGGGCGGGGT
>NZ_MUBA01000555.1 GCF_002154575.1 Streptomyces bobili | reverse complement strand
GGGTGGGGGACAAGCGGGTCACCTCCGGGCGACGGCCGTACGAGGCGTACGAGGGGAGCCGTGAGCACCGTAGGCCGACCGGAACCGCCGCCCGTCGCAGGGCACCCGGCGGCGCGCACCGGTGTCCCCCGTTCGCGGTAACGTGATGTCCCTATGAACGCGAAGTCCGACGTGCAGCTCCCCGCCGTGTCCGTCATCATGCCCGTCCTCAACGAGGAGCGGCATCTGCGCGGAGCGGTCCAGGCGATCCTCGCGCAGGAGTACGCAGGCGAGATGGAGGTCGTCATCGCCATCGGTCCGTCCACGGACCGTACGGACGAGATCGCCGCCGAACTCGTACGCGACGACCCCCGCGTGCACACCGTCCCGAACCCCACCGGCCGTACGCCCGCCGCGCTCAACGCCGCGATCAAGGCCTCGCGCCATCCGGTCGTCGTCCGCGTCGACGGGCACGGCATGCTCTCGCCGAACTACATCGCCACCGCCGTGCGGCTCCTGGAGGAGACCGGCGCGCAGAACGTCGGCGGCATCATGCACGCCGAGGGCGAGAACGACTGGGAGCACGCGGTCGCCGCCGCGATGACCTCGAAGATCGGCGTCGGGAACGCCGCCTTCCACACCGGGGGACAGGCCGGCCCCGCCGAGACCGTGTACCTCGGGGTGTTCCGGCGCGAGGCGCTGGAGCGACAGGGCGGCTACAACGAGGAGTTCATCCGCGCCCAGGACTGGGAGCTGAACTTCCGCATCCGTGAGGCAGGCGGGCTGATCTGGTTCTCGCCGGAGCTGAAGGTGTCGTACCGCCCGCGGCCCAGCGTCAAGGCGCTCGCCAAGCAGTACAAGGACTACGGCCGCTGGCGGCACGTCGTCGCCCGTTACCACGAGGGCTCCATCAACCTGCGCTACCTCGCCCCGCCGGCCGCCGTCTGCGCGATCGCGGCGGGGATCGTGGTCGGCGCGGCCCTCACCCCTCTCGGCTTCGTCATCCCGGGCGGCTACCTCGCGGCGATCGCGCTGGGCTCGCTGCCGGCCGGCAAGGGCCTGCCGCCGAAGGCCCGCCTCCAGATCCCCGTGGCCCTCGCCACCATGCACATGTCGTGGGGCTTCGGCTTCCTGACCAGCCCCAGGTCGCTGGCCAGGAAGGTCATCGCGTCCCGCCGCCCGGCGGTCCTCAGTCCGCAGGCTCGCACCGAGCAACTGAGCGACTGAGCACCCCGAGACGGCGCACGGGCCCGGCCTACCAGCTGTAGGCCGGGTCCACGTGCATGCACTGGCTGGTGTCGGCGGCGTTCATCGTCTCCGCCGAGGTGGGCGTCCTGTCGTCCTGCACCGGCGCCTTGTACGCCGTGCCCGACCGCCAGTCCGCGCCCACGAGGAGCGTGACCCCGGAGACGTCGGTGGACTGCTTCACCTGGCCGGCCGGAACGCCCAGGGCCTTCGCGACCCGCAGGGCGTCCGCCTGGAGGTCGGCGCTCGGGTAGCGGATCACCGTCGTCTTCTCGGTGGTGGCCGGCGAGGCGTCCGCCTTGGCATCGGTGAAGCCCTTGCCGACCAGCACCTCCGTCACCGCTGAGGCCCGTCCGCGCGCCGCGCCCAGGCTGTCGGTGTACGTCCCGTTGCGCACCTGTACGGCGATGTCCTGGTCCGCGGCGGCGGCGTCCGTGACCGTCGGGGACGGGCTCGCGGTGGCCTTCGCGGCGTCCTTGCCGTCCAGGGCGATGTCCTCGCGCACCAGCCGGAACAGCTTCCCGGCATCCTCGGTGGGCACCACCCGGCCGGTCTGGACGGTGTCGTACCGGTTGGGCATCGTCGTCATGGTGATGCGCTCGGTGGGCACCTTCTGCAGCTCGGTCGCCAGGTCGTACATCTTCTTGATGCTGTCCAGGCCGTCGTCGACCGTGATCGCCCGCGTGGCCGCCTCGGCGAGCTTGCGCAGCCCGTTGGGGTTGGTCAGCTTCGCCTCCGAGCGCAGCTGACGGACCATCGAGTTCATGTACATGTGCTGCGCCTTGGCACGCGCCAGGTCGGTGTCGTCCTCGAAGCCGTAGCGGGTGCGCAGCCACTGGAGGGCCTGCTCGCCCTTGATGTCGTGGGTGCCCTCCGCCAGTTTCAGGCCCGAGCCCTTGCCGGTGCGGGTGTGCGAGTGGACGTTGGCGTCCACGCACACCGGGACGCCGCCGATCGCGTCCGCCATCGACACCACACCCCCGAAGTCGATCATCATGAAGTGATCGATGTGGATGTCGGTGAGCTTCTCCCAGGTGGCCACCGTGCAGCCCGGACCGCCGCGCCCCAGCGAGGAGTTGGTGATCTCGCGGGTGAGCGAGCGGAACACCTCGCCGGTGTCGGGGTCCGTGCACTTGGGAATGTCGAGCAGGGTGTCGCGCGGCATGCTCACCACCGACATGTTGCTGCGGTCCGCGGAGACGTGCAGCAGCATCTGGACATCGGCGAGCGGCGTGCCGTTGAAGGTGTCCCTGGCCCCGCCGAGCTTCTGGTTCTCCACGGTGTCCCGCGCGTCCGAACCGATCAGCAGGATGTTCAGCGCCTTCTGACCGGCCTCGTTGGCCTTGGTCTCGGCCGCCCGGTCCTTGGCGTCGCCCAGGTTCAGCTTGTCGCTCTTGATGTTGGCGTTGAGATGCTCGTAGTAGAGGTATCCGGCACCCGCGCCGCCCACTATCACCAACGCGAGCAGGGTCGCCGACCAGCGCAGCACCCGCCGTCGCCGCCGTCTTCGGTCCGTGCCGCGGCCGGCTCTGCGACCACCGCCGCTCCCGCCCGCGCCACCGTCCTCGGCCACGTCTTCGGCCACCCCGGCTCCGGCGCCCTCGCTCGCGCCGCCGTCCTCGGCCGTCGCGTCGTCGTCCGCCGCCGTGGACGTGCTGTCCGCGACGCCCCCGGCCCCGGGAACCGCTCCCCGTACCGTGCTCCGCCC
>NZ_MUBA01000554.1 GCF_002154575.1 Streptomyces bobili | reverse complement strand
CGGACGCGGATGCCACTGGAGGGCCGGTACGGAGACCTCCCAGCGCGCTCCCGAGCTGGACGGGAGCGTGCCGTCGAGAAAGGCGAGCGCGTGAGCCGCCGCCAGGCCCGCGACCGTGGTGGCCAGCGTCAGGTCGCAGGCGCGGACGGTACGCCGCGTGCCGGAGTGCCACTGCGCGACCAGCCGGGGCCACGCCGGGTCCCGGTCGGTGCGTGCCTCGTGCAGGCACCCCGCGCAGGCCGTCTCGCCGGGCAGGACTAGCGGGCCGACCACTCCGGTCGCCTCCACCACCCCGGCGTACAGATGCGGTGTGCCCGAGGCGATCAAGGGCTCGGCCTCGGAGGGAGCCGGGGCGTGCACGGACACGTCGTCCCGTGGGGCCAGAATGACCAGGGAGAAACCAAGCCCGTCCGCCTCGGCCGGTGAGCCGGCGCTCCTGCGGGGCGGCCGGTCCGGGGCGGCCCGGCGCACCGCACGACGGGCGGACTCGTCCCGGCGCTCACCGATCGCCTCGGGAGGCAGCCCGCCCGGGGCCACGTCCCCCGGCTCCACCACGCCGCCGTCACGCACGTCCACCTCGCCGACTCCCGCGCCCGACAGCAGCGAGGCGAGCACCGCGCCCACCCGGCCCGCACCCCGTACCTGCACCCGCAACCGGCGTCTGGCGGCCAGGTGCCCGAGGGCTTCGCCGGGTTCCGACGTGGTCAGCGACAGCGACGCGAGGTCCGGCCGAAGCCGGTCCATGACGTCCTTCTTCTCCCGCAGGGCGGCTCCGTCCGACCCGCCGCCGCGGGAGTCGTCGAGCAGGCCTGCTCCCGCCAGCCGTCGCACCAGCTGATCGACATGTCCGTCCGGAAGGTCCATCCGGTGTCCCTCCTCCCGCAGGAGAGGGAGCCCGCGGGTGCCGTCCAGCAGGTCCAGGAAACTGCCCGTCGCGGTGTCCACCGGGCCGAGCGTCACTGCGTGCGCCGGGGCCAGCCCGAACTGCACGGTGTTCAGATCACGCCAGCCGCGCCGCAGCGCGGACTTCACCATCGGATGCATAGAAGGCCCCCGTCAGCCTGGAATCTCCCCGTACGCCGGTGGAGCGGGCCATCGAGGCGACCGCGATCCGCCGACGACTGCCAGGATGCCCGGCCGTGCCGAAGGACGCCGAAAGTTGTCCACAGGGACCGGGATTCGTCGTACAAATCCGTCGTACGGGGCAGACGGGAGCTGAGAGATCGGAACCGAACCGTCCCGGAGTCGGGACTTCCCGCCTGCACAGCGGGTAACGTCGGGGCGTGCCCGCCGACCCATTGCACCGCGCCGGAACGCCACAGCGCAGCACGACGAGCCAGCCGCCGAGCGGCTCACGGGCGAGCGCGATCGAGGTCCGCAGGAGCGCCCGTCGACGCCGGACGGTCTCCGCGTACCGCGAGGGCGATCGCACCGTCGTGCTCATCCCTGCCCGGATGTCCGAGGCCGAGGAGCAACGCTGGGTGAGCGTCATGCTCGACAAGCTCGCCGCCCAGGAGAGCCGCCGACGCGCCCCCGGCGACGCGGAACTGGCCGAACACGCCGCGCGGCTGTCGGCGCAGTACTTCGACGGCCGGGCCCGGCCCACCACGGTCCGCTGGGTCACCAACCAGAACACCCGCTGGGGCTCGTGCACCCCCGCCGAAGGCAGCATCCGCCTGTCGCACCGTCTCAAGGGCATGCCGGAATACGTGATCGACTACGTGCTTCTGCACGAGCTGGCGCATCTGCTCGTGCCCGGCCACGGCCCCGATTTCTGGCGGCTGCTGGAGGCGTATCCGCGTACCGAGCGGGCCCGTGGCTACCTGGAAGGAGTGGTCGCTGCCGAACGGCTGCCCCACCTGACGGACGCCCGCGAGGAGTGAGTCCCGCGCGCGTGTCGTCCGGCGGCGGGCTGCGCGGGTTGTGTACCGGGTCTGTACCGACCTCGTCCGGTGTCCGAGTTTGCCGTTAGCCTGACGCGACGCACTCGCAATCGGGATGGGGGACGGTCGTTACGCATGTCCAGGGAATTCCAACGTGGCCACAAGACCAGGATCAGTGACCTCACCGCGGGCACGGATCTGTACGTAGGTGTACAGATTTCCGGCCCTGGCCTGACCTTCGACATCAGCTGCTTCGGCCTCGACGCCGACGAGCGGCTCTCGGACGACCGGTACTTCGTCTTCTTCAACCAGCCGAAGACCCCCGAGGAATCAGTCCAGCTCCTGGGCGCCCAGGCGGGTGACACGGAGTCCTTCCGCGTCACCCTCGACCGGATCCCCTCGCAGATCCGGAGACTGTCCTTCACCGCGACCCTCGACGGCGCGGGCCAGATGTCGCAGATCGCCCCCGGCTACCTGCGCATCGTCGCGGGCGGCCAGGAGGTGGCCCGCTACTCCTTCGACGGCTCGGAGTTCTCCACCGAGCGCGCCGTGATGCTGGGCGACTTCTACTTCAAGGACGTGTGGCGCTTCGCGGCCGTCGGACAGGGCTTCGACGGCCGCGAAGCGCCACA
>NZ_MUBA01000553.1 GCF_002154575.1 Streptomyces bobili | reverse complement strand
TCGGCACGATCGTGCCGAGGCGGCTCGCGTCAGTCGCTGTTGAGGATGGACAGGAGTCGCAGGAACTCCATGTAGATCCACACCAGGGTCATGGTGAGGCCGAAGGCGGCGAACCAGGCCTCCTCGCGCGGGGCGCCGTAGGTGATGCCGTCCTCGACCTGCTTGAAGTCCAGGGCGAGGAAGCAGGCACCGAGGATGATGCCGATGACTCCGAACATGATGCCGAGGCCGCCGCTGCGGAAGCCGAGGCCGTCACCGCCGCCGAAGACGGCGAACAGCAGGTTCACCGCCATCAGCAGCACGAAGCCGAGGGCGGCGGCCATCACGAAGCCGTAGAAGCGGCGGTTGACGCGGATCCAGCCCGCCTTGTACGCCACGAGCACACCGGCGAAGACCGCCATCGTGCCGAGCACGGCCTGGGCGACGACCCCGTCCGAGATGTACGTGGACACCGCGCTGGAGATCACGCCGAGGAAGACGCCCTCAAGGGCGGCGTACGACAGGATCAGCGCGGGCGACGGGCGACGCTTGAAGGACTGGACGAGCGCCAGCACCATCGCGACCAGTCCGGCGCCGATGGCGATGCCGTAGGACTTGCCGATGTTCGCCTGGTCGACGGGCAGCAGCAGCCAGGAGAGCACCGCGGTGACGACCACGGTGCCGAGCGTCGTCGCGGTGCGCGCGACGACGTCGTCCATGGTCATGACGCCGCCGGTGGTGACCGGGGCCTGCGGTGCGCCGTGCCGGACGTCCTGCTGGGCGTACGGGTTCTGCGCGTACGGGTTGCCGGCGGGCTGGGCGGACGGGCCACCCTGCGCGTACGGGTTGCCCTGCTGCGTGCCGACGGCGGGCCCCCCGGCCTGCGGCGCGGCGTTGAAGCCCGCGTAGCCGCTGTCACGGCTGAACCCCCGTCGCGAGAAGACCGGGTTTGTGCTCCTCATTTCACTCCTCCATGGCCACACGTGGCCACACTGCGCGGCCTTCGCTCAAGAGTAATAGGTAGGCAAAGGAATGACCCTAGTGCTTGGGGAGGATCTTTCCCTTGTCGTCCTGGCCAACACGCTACGTCGATCCCTGATTCCCCGCGGTGGCGGGCCTCATTCATGACCAACCCGGTACGCGTCCGGGACCGGCCGGTGATCACCCGCTGACGCCGCCCCTACTTCCGCTTCGCGCGTCGCCCGCGGGGGGTCACCCGAACGGGAACCCCGTGTAGCCCTCGGCCAGATCGGTCTCGGCGGCCCGCGAGGAGGCGATCCGTTCCAGCCGGGCCAGCTGGAGGCGCTCCTCGAAGGGGGTGGCGCCGGGGGCGCGGTGCAGCAGGGTCGTCATGTCGTAGGAGAACCGCTCGGCCTGCCAGACCCGGCGCAGGCAGGTCCGCGAGTAGGCGTCCAGCAGCTCCGCCGACCCGGTCTCCCGCTGGTGGACGAGGGCGCGGGCGAAGGTGACGACGTCGCCGACGGCGAGGTTGAGGCCCTTGGCGCCGGTCGGCGGCACGATGTGAGCCGCGTCACCGGCGAGGAAGAGGCGACCGTGCCGCATGGGCTCGTGGACGTAGGAGCGCATGGGGGTGACCGACTTCTGGGTGATCGGGCCGCGCCGCAGCGTCCAGTCGTCGTCGGTCTCGAAGCGGCGCTCCAGCTCGGCCCAGATCTCGTCGTCGCTCCAGGCCTCGGCGTCCGTGCCCTCGGGCACCTGGAGGTAGAGACGGGAGACGGACGGGGAGCGCATGGACAGCAGGGCGAAGCCGCGGTCGTGGCGGGCGTAGACCAGCTCGTCGTGCGAGGGCGGCACGTCGGCGAGGATGCCGAGCCAGCCGAAGGGGTAGGTGCGCTCGAAGACGCGGGTCAGTTCGGCGGGGATCGCGGTACGGGCGATCCCCCAGAAGCCGTCGCAGCCGACGACGTACGCGCAGTCGAGGACGTCCTCCCGCCCGTCGTGCCGGAACCGCACGCGGGGATGGTCGGTGGCGGCGCCCTCGACGGCGAGCGCCTCCGCCTCGAACAGCAGCGGGCCGCCCTCCTTCAGCTGGAGGGCGATGAGGTCCTTGCACACCTCGGTCTGGGCGTAGACCGTGACGGACCGGCCGCCGGTGAGGGCCGGGAAGTCGACGCGATGGCGTCGGCGGTCGTAGCGCAGCTCGATGCCGTCGTGGCGCAGCCCCTCGCGGTCCAGGCGCTCCCCGGCCCCGGCCGCGCGCAGGACGTCGGCCGTGCCCTGCTCCAGGATCCCGGCGCGTTGGCGCTGTTCGACGTAGCCCCGGTCGCGGCTCTCCAGGACGACGGAGTCGATTCCGGCCTTGTGCAGCAGGCGGGCGAGGAGGAGGCCGGCGGGGCCGGCGCCGATGATGCCGACGGTGGTGCGCATCGGGCGTTCCCTTCTGACGGACGTCATTGCCACGCGGGACCTCTCCGGTGACGCTCGGAGAGGGTGTTCGCACGGCGTCCACAGTGTCACTGCTCGTGGGGCACTGTTCGCGTGGTGAAGTTTCCTTCACTCTTGTCGGACGTGAGTCTGCGCGCGCGTTCCACAGGTGTCAACGGGTCGGACGGGAAGCGGTGCGGGCCGGCGAACGACGAACCGTCGCAAGACGGGAGGTGCCCGGAACCGGACTTGAACCGGTACGCCCGCGAGGGGCAGCGAGGTTTAAGCTCGCCGTGTCTGCATTCCACCATCCGGGCAGGCCATGGGCTCCGCGTCGAAGTTCGAGCCTATCGGGAGGCGTCGGGCCAACAGGGGCCGGGCAGCCCCATGTTGTCTTATTTTATTGAGGCCTGAGGGGGCATCAGCCCCGGAACTGGCCATCCGCACATGCCAATAGCCTCATGTGCGGCCTCGGCCGGTCTACACGGAATGACGGAATTTCACCGTCCGAACGAGGGTGCTCCACCGGTTCTCGACAAACGACGCCTCAGGGACGCGGGTCATCCCCTGGTATGACACGGCGGCCGGCGGTCACTCCGAAGTCTGCCCCCGGAACCGGAACAGCGGCTGACTACACGGCGCCGGGCGGCCGAGACGATGGTGACGGAACCCGAAACGCACCACACCGTCGTCCCGACAGGAGCACCTCCGTGACCACCATGCCCCTCGCCGACCGGACCACCGCCGTGGCCGCACGTGCCACGGATCTTTCGAAGATCTACGGACAGGGCGAGACCCAGGTGGTCGCCCTCGACCGGGTCTCCGTCGACTTCCGGCAGGCCGAGTTCACCGCGATCATGGGCCCCTCCGGCTCCGGCAAGTCCACACTGATGCACTGCGTGGCCGGGCTGGACACCTTCTCCTCCGGGTCCGTGCGCATCGGCGACACCGAACTGGGCTCCCTGAAGGACAAGCAGCTCACCAAGTTGCGCCGGGACAAGATCGGGTTCATCTTCCAGGCGTTCAACCTGCTGCCCACCCTGAACGCCCTGGAGAACATCACCCTCCCGATGGACATCGCCGGCCGCAAGCCGGACAAGGAGTGGCTGGACAACGTCATCCGGATGGTCGGGCTCTCCGACCGGCTGCGCCACCGCCCCTCGCAGCTCTCCGGCGGCCAGCAGCAGCGCGTCGCCGTCGCCCGCGCCCTGGCCTCCCGGCCGGACATCGTCTTCGGCGACGAGCCGACCGGAAACCTCGACTCCCGGTCGGGCGCCGAAGTCCTCGGCTTCCTGCGCAACTCCGTGCGCGAGCTGGGCCAGACGGTCGTCATGGTGACCCACGACCCGGTGGCCGCGGCGTACGCGGACCGGGTCGTGTTCCTCGCGGACGGCCGGATCGTCGACGAGGTGTACGGCCCCACCGCCGAGTCCGTCCTCGACCGCATGAAGCAGTTCGACGCCAAGGGCCGCACCAGCTGATCCCGGTCGGTACGACCTGACCGACAGCCCGCACCGGCAGAACCGACAGCCCGGCCGCCCCGGCACGACTGAGAAGAAAAGAACCCATGTTCCGTACCGCCTTGCGCAACGTCCTCGCGCACAAGGCCCGGCTCCTGATGACCGTGCTCGCCGTGATGCTCGGCGTGGCCTTCGTGTCGGGGACCCTGGTCTTCACCAACACCATCTCCGAGGCCTTCCAGAAGAGTTCTGCCAAGGGATTCGGCCAGGTCGACGTCGCCGTCACGGCCGAGTCCCAGGACGACGAGGGCGACCGCATCGGCAAGACGCCCGAGCTGACCCAGGCCCTGCTCGACCGGAGCGCCAAGGTCCCCGGCGCCGGGTCCGTGATCGGCGTGGTCGGCGGCTTCACCGCGATCGCCGACAAGGACGGCAAGCTCGTCGGCGGCGGCTTCCAGTCGCAGGGCGGCAACTACTGGGGCGACAAGGACCCCCGGTACACCCTGAAGGAGGGCACCGCGCCGCGGGGCCCCGGCCAGATCGCCCTCGACTCCGAGACCGCCCGGCGGGCCGGCTACCAGGTCGGCGACACCGTACGTCTCTCCATCGACGGCCCCGTCCTCAGCCCGGAGATCACCGGCATCTTCACCACCGACGACGGCAACGTCGCCGCGGGCGGCAGCCTCACCCTCTTCGACACGGCCACCGCCCAGCAGCTGTTCGGCAAGACCGGCACGTACGACGAGATCGACGTGAAGGCCGCAGCCGGCACCTCGCAGTCCGCCCTGAAGGCCGCCCTCGACAAGGCCCTGCCCAAGGACCTCGTCGAGACCACCACCGGCAAGCAGCTCGCCGACGACCAGGCCGAGGCGATCTCCGCCTCCACCAGCGGGCTGAGGCAGGGCCTGCTGGTCTTCGCCGGCATCGCCCTCTTCGTCGGCACCTTCATCATCGCCAACACCTTCACCATGCTGGTCGCCCAGCGCACCAAGGAACTGGCACTGCTGCGCGCGGTCGGCGCGTCCCGCCGTCAGGTGACCCGGTCGGTGCTGATCGAGGCGTTCGTGGTCGGTACGGTCGCCGGTCTGACCGGACTGATCGCCGGCGTCGGCATCGGTGCCGGGATGCGCTCGCTGATGGGCTCCCTGGGTGCGACCGTCCCCGACGGCCCGCTGGTCGTCTCGCCCGGCACGGTCGCGACCGCCCTCGTCGTCGGCGTCGTCATCACCATGCTGGCGGCCTGGCTGCCCGGCCGCCGCGCCGCGAAGATCGCGCCGGTCGCCGCGATGAGCAGCGTGCACGCCACGGCGTCCACCAAGTCGCTGGTGCTGCGCAACACCATCGGCGCCCTGCTCTCGGGGGCGGGCGTCGCGGTGGTCCTCGCGGCCACCACCATGAGCGGCTCGGACGGCCAGGCCCCCATGGGGATCGGCGCGGCGCTGCTCGTCATCGGCGTGTTCGTGCTGACCCCGCTGCTGTCCCGCCCGCTGATCGCGGCGGCCTCGCCGGTCCTGCGGATCTTCGGGGTGTCCGGCAAGCTCGCCCGGCAGAACTCGGTGCGCAACCCGCGCCGCACGGCCGCCACGGCCTCCGCGCTGATGGTCGGACTCACCCTGATCACCGGCATGACGGTGATGGCGGGCAGCCTGCAGAAGTCGATCGACAAGATGGCCTCCACGGCGATCAAGGCCGACTACGTGGTGTCGATGGCGAACGGCAACGAGCTGTCCCCGGACGTCGAGAAGAAGCTCGAGGCGACCGACGGCGTGGCCCTCACCAGCCCGCTGCGCAACGCGCCCGCCCGCATCGACGGACAGACCGAGTACGTCACCGGCGTCACCGGCTCCGCCATCCGCGAGCTGACCGACCTCACGCTCGACGGCGGCTCCTTCGAGGTCGGCGGCACCAAGGTCGTCGTCGACGACGACACCGCCACGTCGCACGGCTGGAAGGCCGGTTCGGACTTCACGGTGGCGTACGAGGACGGCGAGAAGCAGCGGCTCACGGTCGCCGGGGTCTACCAGGGCAACGAGATGATCCAGGGCATCATCCTGGACAACACCGCCCTCGCCCCGCACCAGGACGACCCGACCGACATGCAGGTCATGGTCAAGACGTCCGGCGGCGCCTCGGACGCGACGAAGGACAGGCTGGAGAAGGCCCTCGGCGCCAACCCGGCCATCAAGGTCCAGAGCAAGCAGGACCTCTCCGACGAGATCGCGCAGATGTTCACGCTGATGCTGAACATGCTCTACGGCCTCCTCGCGATGGCCGTGATCGTCGCGGTGCTCGGCGTCATCAACACGCTGGCGATGTCGGTGTTCGAGCGCTCGCAGGAGATCGGCATGCTGCGGGCCATCGGGCTGGACCGGCGGGCGGTGAAGCGGATGGTGCGACTGGAGTCGCTGGTCATCGCGCTCTTCGGCGGGGTGCTCGGCATCGGGCTCGGCGTGTTCTTCGGCTGGGCGGCCGGTGAGCTGATCGGCACGTCGATGCCGACGTACGAACTCGTCCTGCCGTGGGCCCGGATGGCCGCGTTCCTGGCGCTGGCCGCGGCGGTGGGTGTCCTCGCGGCACTCTGGCCGGCCCGGCGGGCGGCCGGGCTGAACGTACTGGCCGCCATCAAGTCCGAGTAGGAGAAGGCGCGTCAGGGGCCCCGTCGAGCACGTCGACGGGGCCCCTTCGCCGTCTGCCGGCCGGCTCAGTTCCAGGTGCGCGAGCGCAGCGGCAGGCCGGAGGCGCCGGAGGGCGGGGGGCGGACGGCCAGGACCTGGTTGACGCCGATGCGCTGCTGTTCGAAGGCGAGCGCGGAGGCCGCCATGTAGAGGCGCCAGACACGGGCCCGGCCCGCACTGGTCAGCCGCACCGCCCGGCGCCAGTCGTCCTCCAGCCGGGCCACCCAGCGGCGCAGGGTGAGGGCGTAGTGCTCACGGATCGACTCCACGTCACGCACCTCGAAGCCGGCCCGTTCGAGCTGGGTGACGGTGGAGCCGAGCGGGGCGAGTTCGCCGTCCGGGAAGACGTAGGCGTCGATGAACCCGTCGACCTCGTAGGCGGTTTCGTCGTGATGGGGGCGGCGCGCGATCTGATGGTTCAGCAGCCGGCCGCCCGGCTTGAGGAGGGCGTGCAGGACGCCGGCGTACTCCAGGTACTTGTCGGCGCCGACGTGCTCGGCCATGCCGATGGAGGAGATCGCGTCGTACGGCCCGTCCGCGACGTCCCGGTAGTCCTGGACGCGGATCTCCACCCGGTCGGTGAGACCGGCGTCCGCGACGCGCTTGCGGGCGTACGCCGCCTGCTCCTGGGAGAGGGTGATGCCGACGACGCTCACCCCGTGCTCGCGGGCGGCGTGGATCGCCATCGAGCCCCAGCCGCACCCCACGTCCAGGAGCCGCTGCCCCGGCGTCAGCCCCAGCTTGCGGCAGACGAGTTCGAGCTTGTCGCGCTGGGCGTCCTCAAGAGTGCTGTCGGCGGACTCCCAGTAGGCGCAGGAGTACACCATGGACGGGCCGAGGACGATCTCGTAGAAGTCGTTGCCGACGTCGTAGTGGTGGCTGATCGCCCGCCGGTCGGTGCGGCGGGTGTTCAGGTAGGTGGTGCGCCTGACCTCCTCGCGGGGCGGGGCG
>NZ_MUBA01000552.1 GCF_002154575.1 Streptomyces bobili | reverse complement strand
CCGAGACGGATGCCCGCGCGCCCCGACGCGCCGCCCGAGACGGATGCCCGCGCGCCCCCGACGTGCCGCCCGGTCCGATTGGCGAAACCCTACAGACGCCCGCCGAGCGCCCCGCGTTGCCGCCACCACCCCACCTCAGTGACCAGGGTCACGCCGTACCGCGTGTAACCGCCCGCCTTTGTCCGGAGCCCACCAAGCCCGTGCTCGCCCGTTTGTCGACCACTGACGGAGATCGGTCCGAGTCCCCTGGGATAGCGTCACGGTGTCCCCGAACCGCACCTACCTCGCGGAGTCCCCATGAGCACCGCCGCCGCCACCTCCGTCAGCCCCGGACGGGTCCTCGCCGACCTGATCCCGGCCTCCCGCGTCCGCGACATCGCGCTCGTGCTCGGCGGCGCCGCGCTCACCGGACTCGCCGCCCAGATCGCGGTCCCCGTGCCCGGCACACCGGTCCCGGTGACCGGCCAGACCTTCGCCGCCCTGCTGGTCGGCACGACCCTCGGCGCCCGGCGCGGCTTCCTCTCCCTCGCCGTCTACGCCCTGGTCGGCATGGCGGGCGTGCCGTGGTTCGCGGAGGGCGGCTCCGGCGCGGGCGCGGTCTCCTTCGGCTACGTCCTCGGCATGATCCTCGCCTCGACGGTGGTCGGCGCCCTGGCCCGCCGCGGCGCCGACCGCTCGGTCCCGCGCATGGCGGGCACGATGCTGGTGGGCTCGGCGATCATCTACGCGATCGGCGTGCCCTACCTCGCCTACGCCGCCGACATCTCCGCCTCCGCCGCGATCGCGGCCGGGCTGACCCCCTTCCTGATCGGCGACGCCCTCAAGGCCGCCCTGGCGATGGGTCTGCTGCCCACCGCCTGGAAGCTCATCAAGCGCTGAGACAAGGGCAGTTCAGTTCACCGGAGAGGCTCGCCGGGGCACCGAAAGGTGACCATGGCGGGCCTCTCCCGCGTCTCCGCCCGGTACGGCCTCAGCGCCCGCGGGCCTCCGCCCGTCGCCGGGACCACCACAACCCCGCGGCGCCCGCCGTGAGCAGGGCCGCGCCGGCGGCGCCGAGCGGCAGGACGTCCCGTCCGGGAGCGCCGGTGCGGGGCAGTTCGCCCCCCTCCGGCGCCACGGGCGTGTTGTCGGTGCCGAGGAGCAGTGGCGTGGCGGGCGCGTTCGGCGACGGGTTCGTCGTACCGAAGGGCACCGGCCCCTGCTGCCAGAACGTCTTGGACCCGTCCGAGGTCTGGACGGGCAGACAGATCTTCCCGGTGCTGCCGAGATCGAACGTCGCGTCGGCGGCGTACGACTTCGAGGCCCCGGCCGCCAGATTGTCGATGGGGCAGGAGAAACCGCTGTTGGAACCCTCCGGGAGATCTCCTTCCGCGATCTGTGAACACCCCGGAACGCCGGTGACCTTCAGCCCGTCGAAACCGACGACCAAAAGCCGAATGGCACCGCTTTCCTTGGTCCCGCCATTTTTCACGGTGGCGGTGATCGTCGTTTTCCGCGACCCGTTGTCGACGGAGATCTTCTCGGGCAGCAGCGTGGTCAGTTCCACGCCCGCGGGCGCCTGGTCGACGGCCTTTCCCCCCTTGTCGCTGCCGGGTTCCGGGCCCCTCGCCACGGCAGGCACGGTAAGGATCATCACCGCTGAGAAAGATGCCGTGACCAGCGATCCGGCGATGGTCGTCATGCGACGAGAACTCATGTTCGTCCCCCTTGGGTGCGCCTGAATTCGCACTACCCGAAGAGGTACCACAAGATTTCTCCGCACTATGCTGGCACGGCGTCAAGTGTGACCATTGTGTGCCGGTGGAAGGGCAATGGAGGGGGTGCGGGACGTTGCCGGGAAACAGGGGAGGAGCGGGAAATGCGGGAGACCCGGGAAATTGGGGTGACCCGAGGGCCGCGGGAGCCCTGGGGAATTCGGGGCCGCCGGGAAATTCGGGAAATGCGCGAAACGCGGAAACTCCGCGGACTCGGGGGGCCGACGGCGATTCGCGTGGCGTGAGGGGCGGCGAAGGCGTCCCCGGGCTGCTGGTGGCGGGGCGCTACCGGCTGGTGGAGAGCATCGGCGAGGGAGGCATGGGGCGGGTGTGGCGGGCCGTCGACGAGATGCTCGACCGGCTCGTCGCCGTGAAGGAGATGCGCATGGACGGCATCGACGTGGAGGACTCCCGCACCCGCCGCGAACGCACCCTGCGCGAGGCTCGGGCGACGGCCCGCATCGACCACCCCCACGTCGTACGCGTCTACGACGTCGTGGACGAGAGCGAACGACTGTGGATCGTCATGGAGTTGGTGGCCGGCCGCAGTCTGGAGCGGATCACGGCCGAGACGGGCCCCCTCGGCCCGCGCGAGACGGCCCGGATCGGCCTCGGCCTGGTCGCGGCCCTGCGGCAGGTGCACGCGCGGGGCGTCCTGCACCGCGACATCAAACCGGGCAACGTGCTGGTGGAGGACGCCGGACAGCGCGTCGTCCTCACCGACTTCGGCATCGCCGCCCTCCAGGACGCGAAGGCGCTGACGATCGTCGGCATGCTCGTCGGCTCCCCCGACTACATGGCCCCCGAGCGCATCGCCGGCCGCCCCCAGGGCCCGCCCTCCGACATCTGGTCCCTGGGCGCCACCCTCTGCGCGGCCCTGGACGGCCACTCCCCCTTCTCCCGCGAGACGACCCTGGCCACACTGCACGCCGTCCTCTACGAGGAGCCGCAACTCCCCGCCCACGTGGGACAGTTGCGGGAGATCCTCGCCGCATCCCTGGAGAAGGAGCCCACCCTGCGGGCCGGCCTGTGGCGCTTGCTGTTGCTGAAGCTGGGGTTGTTGCTGGGCGCGTTCCAGGAAGCGCAGCAGCTCCACCGGGAAGGGCAGTACGAGGGTGGAGTTCTTCTCGGCGGCCACCGCAACCACCGTCTGGAGGAGCCGGAGTTGGAGTGCGGAGGGGGTGTCCTCCATCTGCTGGGCCGCCTCGGCGAGCTTCTTCGACGCCTGGAGTTCCGCGTCCGCGTTGATGATCCGGGCCCGCCGTTCACGGTCGGCCTCGGCCTGGCGGGCCATCGAACGCTTCATCGTGTCGGGCAGCGACACATCCTTGATCTCCACCCGGTCGATCTGCACGCCCCAGCCCACCGCCGGACTGTCGATCATCAGCTCCAGGCCCTGGTTGAGCTTCTCCCGGTCGGACAGCAGATCGTCCAGCTCGCTCTTGCCGATGATCGACCGCAGGGAGGTCTGCGCCATCTGTGAGACGGCGAAGCGGTAGTCCTCGACGTTGACGATCGCCGCCGCCGGGTCCACGACCCGGAAGTAGACGACCGCGTCGACCCGCACGGTCACGTTGTCGCGGGTGATGCCCTCCTGCGCGGGCACGGGCATCGTCACGATCTGGAGATTGACCTTGCGCATCCGGTCGATGCCGGGGATCACCATGGTGAAGCCGGGCCGGCGCACCTCGCCGGCGACCCGGCCGAGCCGGAAGACCACCCCGCGCTCGTACTGCTTGACCACCCGCGCGGCCGCCAGCACATACGCGCATCCTGCGACGCCGACCGCCGCGGCCGCAGACAGCAGCTCCTCGACCATGACGACCTCCTCCAGGAGAGGCCCGAAACGCCTTTCCTGCAAAGATATGCCCGCCGTCGGGTCCGGGGCCACGGGGTGTGCGCGGCTGCGTACGGGTGTGCCGACGCCTTGCGGCAGGGCCCTGCCGAAGACCTTTGCAGATCCGCCTCCGGCAAGGCCCCACGCATCGGCCTACGCGGCCGTGGTGACCCGTACCGGTTCGGTGCCCGCGTCGCTGTGCCGTTCGGCCCAGTTCTCCAGCGCGGTCCGGCAGGCGTGGTCGAGGTGGTGCAGGCCGGAGAGGTCCAGCTCGACCGGGCGGTCCTGCGGCAGGGCCTCCAGGCTGTCCAGGATCTTCGGCAGCCGGAGGAAGGTCGCGTTGCCCGACAGGTACGCCTGGACGGGTCCCGCGCCCTTGTCGACGATCTCCATCTTGATGTGTGAGGCCTCCCAGGCCGTCTTGACGATCGCCAGCGCGAGGCCGATGAGGACGCCCTCGAACATGCTGACCGCGACGATCGACACGGCCGTGACGACCAGGATGAGCGCCTCGCCGCGGTGCTCGCGCCACAGCGACACGAGTCCGCGGACCGGGACGAGCTTGGCTCCCGCGTGGACGAGGATGCCCGCGAGGGCCGGGATGGGTATGTAGGCGAGCACGTTCGGCAGGAGCGCCGCGAAGAGCAGCAGCCAGACGCCGTGCAGCACACGGGACGCCTTGGTGCGGGCACCCGCCTGGACGTTGGCCGCGCTGCGCACGATCACCGCGGTCATCGGCAGGGCGCCGAGCGCGCCGCAGACGGCGTTGCCCGCGCCCTGCGCCAGCAGTTCCTTGTCGTACTCGGTGCGTGGTCCGTCGTGCAGCCGGTCCACCGCCGCCGCGCTGAACAGCGACTCGGCGGACGCGATCAGGGTGAAGGCGACGACGGTGCCGAGCAGGCCGATGTTCGCCAGTTCGCCGAAGGCGTCGAGGGAGGGCGGCTGGATGGAGCCGAGCAGGCCGTGCACCTCGACGGTGGCCACGGGCAGGTCGAGCACCAGTGCGGCGAGCGTGGCGAGTCCGACCGCGGCGAGCGGGCCGGGCACCGTGCGCACCTTCGCCGGCAACCGCTTCCACCCCACGAGGACGGCGACGGTGCCGGCACCGACGGCGAGCGAGGCGAGCGCGCCGGTGCTGCCGAAGGCGTCCACGAGAGCCTCCGGCAGCCCCGCGATCTTCGCCAGGCCGGATTCGGGGGCCTTGGCGCCGATCAGCGAGTAGAGCTGTCCGGCGATCAGCACCAGGCCGATCCCGGCCAGCATGCCTTCGACGACGGAGACGGAGATGGCCCGGAAGTAGCGCCCCAGTCTGAGGGCGCCCATCGCGATCTGGAGCACGCCGGTGGAGAGCACGAGCACACCGAGGGCGGGCAGCCCGAACTCCCGTACCGCTTCGAAGACCAGCACGGTCAGACCGGCCGCCGGCCCGGACACCTGGAGGCTGCTGCCCCGCATCAGACCGGTGACGAGGCCGCCGACGATGCCGGTGACGAGCCCCAGTTCGGCCGGCACCCCGGAGGCCACGGCCACGCCGACGCACAGCGGCAGCGCGACCAGGAAGACGACGAGGGAAGCGGCGAAGTCCTGCTTGAGGTGGGGGAACTTGGTCATCGGGGTCCTCACAGGGCCTCGAAGGAGTCGGTGTCGACGCGGTGTTCGCGTACGGCACCGGTGTGCACCTCGTAGTACCAGCCGCGGACCCGCAGCCGGCCGTCCGCCAGCCGCTTGTCCACGCAGGGGTAGGAGCGCAGCCGCAGCAGCTGGGCGAGGACGTGGTGCTGCACGGCCCGCGCGACCGTCGGATCGCCGGCGTCGGCGGGTTCGACGGCGGTGGGTCCGTCGGCGGCGTGCGCGAGCCAGGCGCGCACGGCGGGGACGGAGTCGAGGTCGTCGCCGCGTACGAGGGCGCCGACGGCGCCGCAGTGGGAGTGACCGCAGACGACGATGTCCCGGACGCCGAGCACCTCCACCGCGTACTCGATGGTGGCGGCCTCGCCGGTCGGGGATTCGGAGACGTAGGGGGGAACGATGTTTCCGGCGGTGCGCAGCTCGAACAGCTGGCCGGGGCGGGCGCCCGTGATCAGGGCGGGGACCACCCGTGAGTCGGAGCAGGTGATGAACAGGACCTCGGGGGACTGGCCGTCCGCGAGCCTGGCGAACTCCTCAGGGCGCTGTCCGAACGTGCGGGCGTTGTCGATGAGGGGCTGCATGCGTGGTGATTCCTCCTGGCGCGCCGTGGGGGCGCGTCGGATGGGCAGGACAGGTGGGGGCTGTTGTTCGCGCCGCTCTCAGCAGCGGAAGACCTGAAGTGCCGCCGGAGCGTGGGCCGTCGAGGATCTCGACCAGTGCCGGTGGTGCTCGGCCCGGTGGGCGGGGTGGTGCCCGGCCGCCTGGTTCTGGACGGACCGGTCCCGCTCGGGTTGCTGGGGCGCCGGTCCGGCCGTGACGGTGGTGCGGTGCCGGTCGCGGGTGCCCAAGGGGCCGAAGGGTTCCTCGGACCGGCCGCAGGGGCGGGCGCCGAGGATCTCGTCGCGCGCGGGCTTGGCACCGGGCTTGATCCCGGGCTGGGTCTTGGCCTCGACATGACGGGCCGTGTGCGCTTGTGCGAAGGAAGACGTGAGTGCGAAGAACGGGAGCGCGAGCAGGGCGGCGGCGACGAGCGACACCAGGGTCCGGGCCGTCTTACCTCGGAACATGCGCCCCCTCCCGGCACCTCACGCCTCTAGTCCGGACCAACGGTTGGTCAACCACTGGTCAAGAAACACGTTAACCCTGCGAAGTTGTTTGCAGGGTTAACGCGGCGTTTCGAGAGAAAGTGCGCCTCAAAACGGCGGGTCGGGTGGCGCGAACCGGCCCTTACCCGCGGTCGTACGACGCTCAGACAGGCTCGACGAGCCCCTTGGCGTCGCGGGCCAGCGCCGTGAGGCGGGAGATCGCCCGGAAGTACTTCTTGCGGTAACCGCCGTTCAGCATCTCCTCGCTGAACAGGCGGTCGAACGGCAGTCCGGAGGCCAGCACCGGGACCTCGCGGTCGTAGAGCCGGTCGGCGAGGACGACCAGGCGCAGGGCCGTCGACTGGTCGGGAATCGGCTGGACGTCGGTGAGGCAGACCGCTTTCAGGCCATCGGTCAGCGCGCCGTAGCGGCTGGGGTGGACCCGGGCGAGGTGGTCGAGGAGGTGCGGGAAGTCGTCGAGCGAGGAGCCGGCGGTGGCGTACGCCGCCTTGGTGACCTGTTCCTCGGAGTACGGCGCCGGCGCCTCGGGCAGGCCGCGGTGGCGGTAGTCCTCCCCGTCGATGCGCAGGGCGCGGAAGTGCGCGGACAGGCCCTGGATCTCGCGCAGGAAGTCGGCCGACGCGAACCGGCCCTCGCCGAGCTTGCCCGGCAGGGTGTTGGAGGTGGCAGCGAGGGCGACGCCCGCCTCGACCAGCTTGCCGAGCAGCGTCGAGACCAGGACGGTGTCGCCGGGGTCGTCCAGCTCGAACTCGTCGATGCACAGCAGCCGGTGCCCGGAGAGGGTCCGCACCGTCTGCTGGAAGCCGAGGGCGCCCACCAGGTTCGTCAGCTCGACGAAGGTGCCGAACGCCTTGAGCTCGGGCTCGGCCGGGGTGGCGTGCCACAGGGAGGCCAGCAGGTGGGTCTTGCCGACGCCGTACCCGCCGTCCAGGTAGACACCGCGCGGGCCGGCCGGCAGCTTCGGCGCCTTCGCCCGGCCGAAGCCGAGGAACCCCCGTCTGGCGGTACCGACCGCGTGCGCTCCGCCGAGCCCCGCGGCGAAGTCCTCCAAGACCCCCACCGCCTG
The DNA here is from genome assembly GCF_002154575.1 of Streptomyces bobili. GTDB lineage: Bacteria > Actinomycetota > Actinomycetes > Streptomycetales > Streptomycetaceae > Streptomyces > Streptomyces bobili. The sequence continues at coordinate 4,982 of NZ_MUBA01000552.1, read as the reverse complement.
GACCTGGCTGGGCTGGTTCGGGTCCGGGATGTACGTGCTGAAGCGCACCGAGTCGAACCGGGGCGGCGGCACCATCTCCGCGACCAGCCGGTCCGCGGGGACACGCGGCTCACGGGCGCAGAGGGACACGGGGGCCGCGTCGGCTATCGGTTCGAGGCCTGGGGCGGGCTGGGAGGACGACACGGTTCCCCATGGTAAGCGCCGTGCCAGACTGCCAGGCATGCGACGGCTGTTCCCTGTGACCGACGAGACAGTGACCGACCGGACGGCGGCCGACCCGACGCCCGCCGACCTTGCTGACGAGGGGGGTGTTGCGCGGGGGGCCCAAGTGCGGAGCCCCGGCGGGCACGAGTGGAGCCTCGACGAGATCGCCGACGCCTACGCCTATCCGGAGCCCCGGCCCGGCGAGCCCGTGGCCTGGCTGCGCGCCAACATGGTCTCCACCCTCGACGGGGCCGCCCAGCACGACGGACGCTCCCAGCCCATCTCCAGCGCGACCGACATGCGGGTCTTCGGCACGCTGCGGGCGCTCGCCGACGTGGTGATCGTCGGTGCCGAGACCGTACGGCAGGAGCAGTACCGTCCGGCCCGCGCGCGTGCGGAGTTCGCGGAGCGGCGGGAGGCGGCCGGACAGGGCGTCGCCCCGGCGATCGCGATCGTCAGCGCCGGCCTGGACCTGGACTTCTCGCTGCCCCTCTTCACCGCCCCGCTCGTCCCCACGCTGATCCTGACCGGCGCGGCGGCGGCCCCCGACCGGGTCGCGGCGGCCGAGAAGGCGGGCGCCCGCGTGGTGACCGCGGGCGACGGCATGGGCGTCGAGCCCGCACGGGCCGTCCGGGCCCTCGCCGGCCTCGGGCACACCCGGCTGCTCACCGAGGGCGGTCCCCGGCTGCTCGGGCAGCTGGTGGCCGCCGGGGTGCTCGACGAGCTGTGCCTGACCGTCTCCCCGATGCTCACGGCGGGCGGCGCGCAGCGGATCGCGGGCGGACCGGCGGTCGCGGTTCCGCAAAGGTTCGCACTGGTGTCCCTTCTGGAGGAGGACGGGTTCCTCTACAGCCGGTACGGGCGGGCCTGATGTGCCAGGTGGAAGGGGGTGTGAGCCGGTGCGGCCGGGGAAGGCGGGGGCGACACTCCAAGAAGCCGAATTCGGCGGAATCTGCCGTTCCGGTTAGCTTCGGGTGGGCAGACTAAGACACGCAGACCCCGTGCGAACGCGGGGAAGGATGGTTTCCGCAGGGCCTTGACGGCCCACGGAGGACTGAGGGCCACGGGGGTCCTCGAAGGAGAATGAGGCGCTGGTGTTCACAAGCGTTTTGATGATCGAGAAGGCCCTGACGTCCGCCGACGTGGAGTTCGTCACCACATTGCACGGTGAGGAGCCGGTCTCCTTCCACGTACTGCTCCAGCCTCGCGGCGATCAGGCGGACCGCTTGCTGCGGGCCATCGACGACGTCGCGCTGGGCGAGCTGGACGAGGCGGCGAAGGAGCGCGAGACGCCCGAGGGCGAGGAGGCCAAGGGGTTCGGGGTCCGGGCCCTGGACGTGTCCCTCCAGGCGCTGCAGGCCGCCGGCAGCGAGGCGGTGGGACGGCTGGTGGAGGACCATCCGCTGGACGCGCTCAAGGCACTCGTCGAGGAGACCGGCGCGGACGAGGTGATCGTCCTGACCGATCCGCACTACGTGGAGGAGTTCTTCCACCGCGACTGGGCGTCGCGGGCCCGGCACAAGGTGGGAGTGCCGGTGCTGAAACTGTTCTCGCACAGCAAGGTGTGACTGCCGCCGGCTGAGGGGGCCGCGCTCTGGCGCCGTGGGAGTGCGGGTGGTTGGGCGGCTGGCGGTCGTGTGTGGCTGGTCGCGCAGTTCCCCGCGCGGTGGCTGCCGCCGGCTGGGAGTGGGTTGGGGCGCCGTGGGGATGCGGGTGGTTGGGCGGCTGGCGGTCGTGTGTGGCTGGTCGCGCAGTTCCCCGCGCCCCTGAGGTGGGCTGTGGTGGGCCTTGCGGGATGGGAGGGGGCGGTGGTGTCGCCGTGACCCTGGGGCGGCCACCGGTGCCTTGCGGGATGGGGGACGGTGGTGTCGCCGTGACCCTGGGTCGGCCAGGGGTGCTGTGCGCCATAAGGTGGGGGCGTCACCGTCGTACCGCATCGCATCTGGGAGAGACACGCATGGCACCCGGCCTTCCTACCGCCATGGACCGACCGCACTTCATCGGCATCGGCGGGGCCGGGATGTCCGGGATCGCCAAGATCCTGGCCCAGCGCGGGGCCAAGGTTGCCGGCAGCGACGCCAGGGAGTCGGCGACCGCCGAGGCGCTGCGCGCGCTGGGGGCGACCGTCCACATCGGGCACGCCGCCGAGCACCTGGCCGACGACGCGAGCTGTGTGGTCGTGTCGTCGGCGATCCGCGCGGACAACCCGGAGCTGGCCCGCGCCGCGGAGCTGGGGATCCCGGTGGTCCACCGCTCGGACGCCCTCGCCCGGCTGATGGACGGCCTGCGGCCGATCGCCGTCGCCGGCACGCACGGCAAGACCACCACGACCTCCATGCTGGCGGTCTCCCTGTCCGAGCTGGGTCTGAACCCCTCGTACGCCATCGGCGGCGACCTGGACGCGCCCGGTTCCAACGCGCTGCACGGCGAAGGCGAGATCTTCGTCGCCGAGGCCGACGAATCGGACCGCAGCTTCCACAAGTACGCCCCCGAGGTCGCCATCGTCCTCAACGTGGAGCTGGACCACCACGCCAACTACGCGTCGATGGACGAGATCTACGAGTCCTTCGAGACGTTCGCCGGGAAGATCGTGCCCGGCGGCACGCTGGTGATCTCCGCCGACCAGGAGGGCGCGCGGGAGCTGACCCGGCGGGTCGAGGGCGTGCGGGTGGTGACGTACGGGGACGCCGAGGACGCCGACGTGCGGGTGCTGTCGGTCGTGGCGCAGGGGCTGAAGAGCGAGGTCCGCGTCCTGCTGGACGGGCAGGAGCTGACCTTCACGGTCTCCGTGCCCGGCCGCCACTACGCGCACAATGCCGTCGCCGCGCTGGTGGCCGGCGTCGGTCTCGGGGTGCCGGCGGCCGAGCTGGCGCCCGCGCTCGCCGCGTACACCGGCGTCAAGCGCCGCCTCCAGCTCAAGGGCGAGGCGGCCGGTGTGCAGGTCATCGACTCCTACGCGCACCACCCGACGGAGATGACGGCCGACCTGGAGGCGATGCGCGCCGCCGCGGGAGACGCCCGCATCCTCGTCGTCTTCCAGCCGCACCTGTTCTCCCGGACCCAGGAACTGGGCCAGGAGATGGGGCAGGCGCTGGCCCTCGCGGACGGCTCCGTGGTCCTCGACATCTACCCGGCCCGTGAGGACCCGATCCCCGGCGTGACCAGCGAGCTGATCATCGACGCCGGGCGGGCCGCGGGCGCCGCGGTGACGCCGGTGCACGACAAGGACGAGGTGGCGTCGGTGATCGCGGGAATGGCCGGACCGGGTGATCTGGTTCTCACCATGGGCGCGGGTGACGTGACGGACCTGGGCCCGCGCATCCTGGACCGTCTCGCACAGAAGTAGACGGCAGCAACAGAAGCAGAGGGGTTGGCCACCATGTCGTACGACGTCGAGAAGCCCGACGAGCAGTGGCGGGCGGAGCTGACCCCGGCCGAGTACGCCGTACTGCGCCAGGCCGGGACCGAGCCCGCGTTCGTCGGGGAGTACACCGACACCAGGACGACCGGCGTCTACTCCTGCCGGGCCTGCGGCGCCGAACTCTTCACCTCCGACACCAAGTTCGAGTCTCACTGCGGGTGGCCGTCCTTCTTCGACCCGAAGGACACCGACGCGGTGGAGCTGATCGACGACCGCTCGCACGGAATGGTGCGGACCGAGGTGCGCTGTGCGCGCTGCGGCTCGCACCTCGGCCATGTCTTCGAGGGGGAGGGTTATGCCACCCCCACCGACCAGCGGTACTGCATCAACAGCATCTCGCTGCGGCTGACGCCGACCGAGGGCTGACAGACACCTCTCACGGAGCGTCGCCCCCGCCCCTCACAGCGCCTTCCGCTGCACCAGCGCCGACAGCACCAGCATCCCCGGCAGCAGCGGGAGCCAGACCGTCAGGACGCGGTAGCCGATGACGGTGGCCGTGGCGAGGGCGAGGGGCGTGCCGTAGCCGGCCAGGGTGAGGACCAGGGCCGCGTCGACGGGGCCGATGCCGCCGGGGGCCGGGACCGCGCCCGCGGCGGTACTGGCGGCCAGGAACGCGAACACCAGCTGCGGCCAGGACAGCGGGACGCCGAGCGCGGTGCCGACCGAGGCGACGACACAGGCCTGGAGCAGCGGTGCCGCCATCGCCCCGCCCCACAGCGGGAGGAAGCGGCCGGGCCGGGTGTGCAGCTGCCGGGCGTCGGTGAGGGCCGTACGGACGAAGTCCAGCGCCGGCCGGCGCAGGGGCCGTACCAGCGTCAGGACGACCGTGGCCGCCGTCGGCGCGAGCAGGATGCCCCCGACGGCCAACAGCAGGGTCCGCCCGTCCGGGAGGACCGTGACGGGCGGTACGGCCGTGGGGGCGGCCAGTACGAAGGCGAGCAGCAGCGGCGTCTTCGCCAGGGCTCTGACCAGGGAGTACAGGGCGATCGAGGCGCTCGCGCGGGAGAGCGGGACGCCTTGGCGCAGGAGAAAGCGGACGGTGACCGCGTGCGCGCCGATGCTCGCCGGCAGCAGGTGGTTCGCGGCGCCAGCGGCGATCTGGGAGGCGAGCAGCAGGCCCTTGGGCAACCGGTCGGGGACCGCGCCCTGGCGGACGCACGCGGCGGCGACCCAGCCCAGGCAGGTGAAGAGAAGTCCGGCCAGCAGCCACCAGGGGTCGGCGGTGGTGAGGCGGGCGGCACCGTCGCGGACGGCGTCCCAGTCGACGGCCGCCCAGATCCCGAGCAGTAGGAGGGGCAGCAGGCTCAGGAGGTGGCGGGCGGTGGCGGAGCCGAGGGCGCGGCGGGCGGCCGAGGCG
>NZ_MUBA01000551.1 GCF_002154575.1 Streptomyces bobili | reverse complement strand
ACGTCGCCCTGGAGGTCTCCAGCCGGATCTTCGAGGTGACCGGAGCCCGCTCCACCGCCACCTCCGAGGGACTGGACCGCTTCTGGCGCAACGTGCGCACCCACACCCTGCACGACCCGGTCGCCTACAAGCGGCGCGAGGTCGGCCGCTGGGTCCTCGAGGGCGAACTGCCCGAACCCACCTGGTACTCCTGACCGCTCCGGGGGCGCCTCCGCACCGAGGCGCCCCCGGCACCCTCCCCGCACCCGAGCGCCCCGCCCTCCTCCCGAAAGAGGACCCATGGCCACCGTCCTGTCCGTCTCCGGCAGCCCCTCCGCCACCTCCCGCACCGGCCGCCTGCTGCGCCACCTCGACCAGCGGCTCATCGCCCAGGGACACGAGGTCGTCCCGCTCGACGTGCGCACCGTCCCGGCCGAGGCCCTGCTCGGCGCCGACTTCCGCCACCCCGCGATCGTCGAGGCCACCGAACTGTTCGCGCGCGCCGACGGCATCGTGGTGGGCACGCCCGTCTACAAGGCGTCGTACTCCGGTGTCCTCAAGGCGCTCCTCGACCTGCTGCCGCAGTACGCGCTGACCGGGAAGACCGTGCTGCCGCTTGCCACCGGCGGCTCCGTCGCGCACGTCCTCGCGATCGACTACGCCCTGCGGCCCGTACTGAACTCCATGGGCGCGGCCCACATCGTGCAGGGCTGGTTCACCCTCGACAGGGACATCACCGCCCACGAGGACGGCTCGCTGACGATCGCTCCCGACGCGGCCGAGGCCCTCGGCCAGGTCGTCGACCAGTTCTCCACCGCCCTCGGCCGCACGCCGTACCTGGCCGCGGCGAGCTGAGGCCATCATGACCGCCCCCGTGACCGCCCATGTGATCGCCGACGACGCCGAGGCCCTCGCCGTCGCCGCCGCCCTGGCCGACGAGTTCCGGTCCGGAGCGGCCGAGCGGGATGCCGAACGGCGTCTGCCCCGGACGGAGTTGGACCGGCTCTCCGCGTCCGGGCTGCTCGCCGTCACCGTCCCCGCCGAGCACGGCGGCGCGGACGTGAGCGCCCTGACCCTCGCGGAGATCTTCCGGCTGCTCGGTACCGCCGACGGCAGCCTCGCGCAGATCCCGCAGAGCCACTTCGCCTACGTGAACGTGATCCGCCGTCAGGGCACCGAGGAACAGCGGAAGTTCTTCTTCGCCGAGCTGCTGGCCGGCCGCCGCTTCGGCAACGCCCAGTCCGAGGCGGGCACCCGGCACGTCCAGGACATCCGCACCCGACTGGCACCGCGGCCCGACGGCTCGTACACGCTCACCGGCGTCAAGCACTACTCCACCGGCGCCCTCTTCGCCCACTGGATCCCGGTCCTCGCCCGCGCCGAGGACGACGAACTGCACGTCGCCTACGTGCCGGCCGACGCCCCCGGCCTCACCGTCGTCGACGACTGGGACGGCATGGGCCAGCGGACGACGGCCAGCGGCACCGTCCGTCTCGACGGCGTGCCGGTGCCGGGCGACCGGGTCCTGCCCCACCACCTCACCTTCGAGGGACCGCAACTCCACGGCGCGGTCGCCCAGTTGCTGCACGCCGCCATCGACACCGGCATCGCCGCGGGCGCGTTCGCGGAGGCGGCCGAGTTCGTGCGGACCGAGAGCCGGCCGTGGTTCGAGAGCGGCGTCGAGACAGCCGCCGAGGACCCGCTGCTGATCCAGCGCTTCGGCGAGCTGTCCGTGCGGGTGAGGGCGTCGGAGGCGCTCCTGCGGGAGGCCGCCCGCACGGTCGACGCGGCGGGCGCCCACCTCACCGACGACACCGCCGCCGAGGCGTCCGTCGCGGTCGCCGCGGCGAAGGTGCACGCGGCGCAGACGGCCGTGGAGGTGGCGGGCGCCCTGTTCGAGGTGTCCGGCACCCGCTCGGCCCTGCACGCCCTCAACCTGCACCGGCACTGGCGCGACGCCCGCACCCACACCCTGCACGACCCCGCCCGCTGGAAGCTCCAGCACATCGGCCGGTACGCGCTCAACGGGACCCGCCCGCCCCGCCACGGCCTCCTCTAGCCGACCCTCGGACCTCGCTGATCGGAGACCCCGTGTCCCTCACCTTCCACTGGTTCCTGCCCACCAACGGCGACAGCCGCCATGTCGTCGGCGGCGGCCACGGCACCCCCGCCACCGCCTCCGGACGGGACCGGCCCCCGACGGTCGGCTATCTGAGCCAGATCGCCCGCGCCGCCGAGGATCTCGGCTTCGAGGGCGCGCTCACGCCGACCGGCGCCTGGTGCGAGGACGCCTGGCTGACCACCGCCATGGTCAGCCGGCACACCGAGCGGCTGAAGTTCCTGGTCGCGTTCCGGCCCGGCTTCGTCTCGCCCACGCTCGCCGCGCAGATGGCCTCGACCTTCCAGCGCCAGAGCGGCGGACGTCTGCTGCTGAACGTCGTCACCGGCGGCGAGAGCCACGAGCAGCGCGCCTACGGCGACTTCCTCGACAAGGACGACCGCTACCGCCGTACCGGCGAATTCCTGCAGATCGTCCGTGAGTTGTGGGAGGGCAAGACCGTCGACCTGAAGGGCGAGCACCTCCGGGTCGAGGACGCCAGACTGGCGCGGGTGCCCGACCCCGTCCCCGAGGTGTACTTCGGGGGCTCCTCACCGATCGCCGGGGAGATCGCCGCCCGGCACGTGGACGTGTACCTCACCTGGGGCGAACCGCCCGCACGGGTCGCGGAGAAGATCGCCTGGATCCGCGGGCTCGCGGCCCGGCAGGGACGGACCCTGCGGTTCGGCATCCGGCTGCACGTCATCACGCGGGACACCTCCGAAGCGGCCTGGGCGGAGGCCGGCCGGCTGCTCGCCGGCTTCGACCCCGCCACCGTGGCTTCCGTCCAGGCCGGTCTGGCGCGCAGTGAGTCCGAGGGACAGCGCAGGATGCTCGCGCTGCACGGCGGCGACCGCGACGGACTGGAGATCCACCCCAACCTGTGGGCCGGGATCGGGCTCGTCCGCGGCGGTGCGGGGACCGCGCTCGTGGGCAGCCACACGGAGGTCGCCGACCGGATCAAGGAGTACGCGGCACTGGGCATCGAGGAGTTCGTGCTCTCCGGGTATCCGCACCTGGAGGAGGCCTACTGGTTCGGCGAGGGCGTGCTGCCAGGGCTGGCCGCGGAGGGGCTGTGGACGCATCCGGCGGGGGAGAAGGGGGAGTCGGTGCAGGTGCCGTTCGCCGGCTGAACCGCGCTGGCAGACGGGACCGTCCCAACACGCCCTAGCCCACCAGGGCGTCCAGGTGGGCCCCGCGTGACTCCTGGGTCTGGCCCTGGACCATGAGGAACAGGGCCTCCCTCGCCAGCCGTTGGGCCCGGTGCGTCAGTGACAGGGCGCGGCCGCCGCCCGCCACGACCGCGGCCGTCGTCGCCGCGTGCAGCACCTCGTACGCCTGGATCCTGAGCGCCAGTCGCTCCGCCAGGTGCTCGCCCGGGGCCGGGTGGTCGGCCAGCGCGTAGGCCCCGTCGCGGACCCTCGTGAGGCGGGCCCGCAGCGGAGCCGCCGTGCCCTCGTCCACCAGGGCGAGGGCCGCCCGCGTCACACCGAACACCGCCGGGTTGGCGGCCACCGTCTTCGGCCGGTCCATGGCGGCCCACCGCCTGAACGGCGTCCGCAGCGCCACCGCGTCCTCCGGCAGCCGGAACCGGTCCAGCTCCAGCGAGACCGTACGGGCCGCGGTGAGCGCGGTCAGACGCATCGGCGCCGACGCCCGCAGCCCCGGCTGCTCGCGTGCCTCGGTGAACGCGAACAGCGCCTCGTCGGCGTCCGTCACCCCGGCCAGCAGCATCACGTCGTTCAGCCCCCACCCCGTGTACCAGGGAACCCGCCCGTCGAAGCGCCACCCGTTCCCGTCCCGCGTCACCCGCACCGGCGTCCTCGGATACGCGCGCAGATGGGCGTACGCCACACCCGACAGCAGCTCGCCGCGGGACAGGGGGCCCAGCAGCCGCTCGCGGACCGGGCTCTCGCTTCCGGCCAGCGTCAGCACGGGCGTGTGATGCTGCGTCTGCACGAACCAGGTCGAGCAGCAGGCCCCGGCGAGGATCTCCGCCGTCTCCCGCACCACCGACGCGGGCGCCGCCGAGCCGCCGTACTCCTTCGGCGCGTTCACCCCGAGCAGGCCCGAGCGCCGGATCTCCGTGAGGTGAGCGGCGGGGACCTCCGACCGGTCCACCTCCTCGGCGTGCGGGGCGAGGAGGGTGCCGGCGAGGTGCCGGGCACGGGTGACGAGCGGGTGCGATGCGGTCATGGGCAAGATTCTTCCTTTCCCGCCGCGCGGGGTGTCGATCCGGGGGCGTGCCGTTCGTGTAGGAGGTGAAGGGCACCGCAGCACGGCGATGCCAGGGACCGCACCACGGAGGCCGACATGAAGCACTACCTGCTCAGCGTGATCACGCCCACCGGCGGCGAGCCGCCCGTGGGGGAGGACATGGCACGGATCGGCCGCAACCTGGAGATTTTCCACCGGGAGCTGCGCGAGGCGGACGCCTGGGTCTTCGCCGGCGGACTGCACGGTCCGGAGACCGCCACCGTGCTGCGTCCCCAGGGCGGCGACGTCCTGATCACCGACGGGCCGTACGCCGAGGGCAAGGAGTACCTCGGCGGGATCTGCCTGATCAAGGCCCCGGACCTGGACGCCGCCCTGCACTGGGGCCGCCGGGCGGCCTGGGCCACCACCCTCCCCATCGAGGTGCGCCCCTTCATGGGCGAGACCGATGAGACCGGCGAAACCGGCGAGGGCGGCGCCGCCCGCCGGACCGGCGAGGCCTGATGCCGGTCGACGTCGAGGCCGTGTTCCGCGCGGAGTACGGCCGTGCCGTCGCCGTCCTCGTCCGCTTCCTCGGCGACATCGACCTCGCCGAGGAAGCGGTGCAGGACGCCTTCACCACGGCCCTGCGCCGCTGGCCGGAGACCGGCGTCCCGCCCAGCCCGGCCGGCTGGATCATCACCACCGCCCGCAACCGGGCCATCGACCGGCTCCGCCGAGAGTCCTCCCGCGACGCCCGGCACACCGAGGCCGCCCTGCTGCACGCCCGCGACGACCCGCCCGCCGAGGAGGGACCCGTGCACGACGACCGGCTCCGGCTGATCTTCACCTGCTGCCACCCGGCGCTCGCCCCACGCTCGCAGGTCGCCCTCACGCTGCGGCTCCTCGGCGGACTGAGCACCCGGCAGATCGCCCGCGCCTTCCTGGTGCCCGAGCCGACGATGGCTCAGAGGCTGGTGCGCGCCAAGGCGAAGATCCGCGACGCGCGGATCCCGTACCGGGTGCCCCGCGACGCCGACCTGCCCGACCGCCTCGACGGCGTGCTGGCCGTCGTCTACCTCATCTTCAACGAGGGCTATACCGGTGACCCGGGCCTGTGCGCCGAGGCCGTACGCCTGGGCCGGCTGCTCACCGGCCTCATGCCGGACGAGCCCGAGGCGGCCGGCCTGCTGGCGCTCATGCTGCTCGTCGAGTCGCGCCGGCCGGCCCGGCAGGGCGAACACGGCGAACTGGTGCCGCTGCCCGAGCAGGACCGCCGCCGCTGGGACGGAGACCTGATCGCCGAGGGCCAGAACCTGGTCCGCCGCTGCCTGCGCCGCGACCGGCCGGGCCCGTACCAGATCCAGGCCGCGATCCAGGCCGTCCACAGCGACGCCCCGACCGCGGAGGCCACCGACTGGAGCCAGATCCTGCGCCTGTACGACCACCTCATGGCCGTCGCCCCGAGCCCGGTCGTGGCCCTCAACCGGGCGGTCGCCGTGGCAGAGACGCGGGGCCCGCGCCGCGCCCTCGACCTCGTGGACGCCCTCGGCCTCGACGACTACCACGTGTGGCACGCCGTCCGCGCCGACCTGTTGCGCCGCCTGCACCGCACCACCGAAGCGGTGCGCGCGTACGAGGCGGCGCTCGCGCTCACCGCGAGCCCGGCCGAGCGGGCCCTCCTCGACCGGCGCCTGCGCGCACTGACCCGCTGATCCGCCGCGGCCACCCGTTGCTCCCCGTGGCCACCCGCCGATCCGGGTACGGCCGCCGAGAGGCCGGCGGCTCACACGCTGAGCGCCTCCCGCACCGACCGCTCCGCGTCCCGGCCGCCCTCCCCGGACGAGGTGACCCGGCCCGCCTCCAGCACGTAGTACCGCTGCGCCGCCCGCATCGCGAAGCCGACGTGCTGCTCCACCAGCAGGACCGACAGGCCGCCGCGCGCCGCCAGGGCGAGGATCGTCTCCTCGATCTCGGCGACCACCGAAGGCTGGATGCCCTCGGTCGGCTCGTCCAGGAGCAGGATGCGCGGCTCGGTCACCAGAGCGCGCGCGATGGCGAGTTGCTGCCGCTGGCCGCCGGACAGCAGCCCCGCGCGCCGCGAGGAGAACGCCCGCAGCGCCGGGAACAGGTCCAGCGCCTCGGCGACCGCCTCTCTGCCGCGCCGGCGGCCGTCCGCGACGAGCTGGAGGTTCTCCGCGGTGGTGAGGTGCGGGAACGCCTGCTGGCCCTGCGGCACGTACGCCATACCGCGTGCGACCCGTTCGTGCGGCTTGCGGCGGGTGATGTCCTCGCCGTCCAGCCGGACCGTGCCGGCGGACGGGGTGAGCAGTCCGACCGCCGCGCGCAGGAGCGTGCTCTTGCCGGCCCCGTTGTGCCCGAGCACGGCGGCGACACCGTCCGCCGGGACCTCGACGGAGACGCCGTGCAGCACGGTACTGCGCTGGTAGCCGACCCGGACGTTCTCGATCTGGAGCATCACGCCTCCTGTACGGCCACGTCCGCGGCGTCCTCGGCGGCCGTGTGCCCGAGATACACCTCCTGCACCTTCGGGTCCGCCTGGACCTCGGTCACCGTGCCCTCGCTGAGCACCCGGCCCGCGTGCAGCACGCTCACACTGCGCGCGAACGACCTCATGAAGTCCATGTCGTGCTCGATGACCACGACCGTCCGCTCCTCGCTGATGCGCTGGAGCAGCTCGCCCGTGGCCTGCCGCTCGTCGTGACTCATGCCCGCCACCGGCTCGTCGAGCAGCAGCAGCTCCACCTCCTGCACGAGCAGCATGCCGATCTCCAGCCACTGCTTCTGCCCGTGCGCCAGGGTCCCGGCGGGGGAGTCCGCCAGCTCGGTCAGCCCGACGGTCTCCAACGCCTGTGCCACCGGCTCGGGAACGCCCCTGCGGCGACGCAGCATGGTCCACGCCCCGCGTCCGGCGCCCGCCGCGATGTCCAGGTTCTGAAGAACCGTCAACTCCTCGAACACGGTGGCCGTCTGGAAGGTGCGGCCGATGCCCGAACGCGCGATGCGGTGCACGCTGCGCCCGAGCAGCTCCGTGCCGCCGAACCGCACCGACCCGCGCGCCTTGACCAGACCGGTGACCGCGTCGACCAGGGTCGTCTTGCCGGCGCCGTTCGGCCCGATGAGGAACCGCAGATCACCGGGGCGCACCTCGAGGTCGACGCCGTCGACGGCGGTGAACCCGTCGAAGGACACCCGCAGTTGCCGTATCTCGAGCCCACTCATGCTGCCTCTCCCACGGGGATCACGGGCGACTTCTGCGCGACGGCCCGGCGCCTGCGGAACAGTTTCGTCAGCGAGGCCAGCCCGCCCGGCAGGAACGCCAGAGCGACGATGAACAGCAGTCCCTGGAAGTACGTCCAGCCCGCCGGGAACTCCTCCGACAGAGCCGTCTTCGCCCACGCCACGGCGAGCGCGCCCAGCACCGCGCCGACCAGGCTGGCCCGCCCGCCGACCGCCGCTCCGATGACGAACTCGATCGACGGGACGATGCCGATGAGCGCCGGCGAGATGATCCCGACGGCCGGCACGAACAGCGCGCCCGCCAGCCCCGCCATGCCGGCGGCGACGACGTACGCGACGAGCTTGACGTTCGCCGGGTCGTACCCGAGGAAGCGCACGCGCTCCTCCGAGTCCCGTACCGCGACGAGGAGTTCGCCGTAGCGGCTGTGGATGAGCTGGCGGGCCAGGGCGATCAGGGCGAGCAGGGACGCGGCGATGACGAAGTACACCATCCGCTGGTTCACCGGGTCGTCGAGGTCGTACCCGAAGAAGCCCTGGATGTCGGTGAGTCCGTTGGTGCCGCCGGTGGTGGCCTGCTGGCCGACCAGCCAGATCGCGAACGCCGACGCGAGGGCCTGGCTGAGGATCGCGAAGTAGGCGCCCTTGACCCGGCGGCGGAAGATGAACAGGCCGAGCAGTGCCGCGACGGTCATCGGCAGCAGCACGGTCGCCGCGATCGCGAACACCGGGTTCTCGAACGGCCGCCACCACCAGGGGAGTTCGTCGGCGGTGCCGTACAGCTGCATGAAGTCGGGCAGGTTGCCCGGACCCGCGTCGGTGATCTTCAGGTGCATCGCCATGGCGTAACCGCCGAGCCCGAAGAACACGCCCTGGCCGAGGGTGAGCAGACCGCCCCGCCCCCAGGCCAGACAGATCCCGACGGCGACCATCGCCATGCACAGGTACTTGGCCAGCAGCCCCAGCCGGAAGTCGGACAGGGCGAAGGGCGCGACGGCGAACAGGGCGAACGCCCCGCCCGCGAACCCGGCCCAGGCCCGCGCGGAGCGTCCCTTGAGCACGTTCATACGAGACTCCTCGTGCGCAGCGTGTACAGCCCCTGGGGCCGCCACTGGAGGAACGCGACGATGGCGACCAGGACCAGGACCTTCGCGACCGAGACGGTGGTGGAGTACTCCAGGACCGACTGGAGCGCGCCCAGCACGAAGGCGACGATCACGCTGCCCTTGAGCTGGCCGATCCCGCCGACCACGATCACCAGGAACGCGTCGATGATGACGTTGGTGCCCATCGTCGGACCGATCGGACCGACCAGGGTGAGAGCCACCCCGGCGACGCCCGCGAGGCCCGATCCGATGAAGAAGGCGGTGCGGTCGACGCGGGACGTGGAGATGCCCGACACCTCGGCCAGGTCGCGGTTCTGCACCACCGCCCGGATCCGGCGGCCCAGCGGGGTCAGCCGCAGCGTCAGCGACAGCGCCACCACCGCGGCGATGGCCAGGCCGAGGATGAACAGCCGGCTGTTGGCGACGCTGAGCGGATCGTCACCGCCGATGAGTGTGATGTTGCCGGTGAGGAGGTCCGGCGCCCGGGTCTGCACATTCGGCGCGCCGAAAATGTCCCGTGCGAGTTGCTGGAGCATCAGCGAGACGCCCCAGGTGACGAGAAGTGTGTCGAGGGGACGGAGGTACAGCCGGCGAATCAGCAGCCATTCCAGAAGGGCGCCCAGAGCGCCCGACACGAGAAATGCGACGGGAAGTGCCACGAGAAGCGAAATTCCCGCGCTCGAAATGGACTTCTGAAGGACATACGTCGTGTAGGCGCCCGCCATGATGAACTCGCCGTGCGCCATGTTGATGACGTTCATCTGGCCGAAGGTGAGCGACAGGCCGAGCGCGATGAGGAGGAGGACGGCACCGATGGAGATGCCGGTGAAGGTCTGACCGAGGATCACGGTCACAGGGCGGCTCCGTGAGGGAGGCGGGGGGACCCGGCCGGGACGGGGCCGGGGGACCCCGGCCGGACGGGGTCCCCCGTGCGACGGACGGTCAGGACAGGTCGGCGGCCCAGGAGTAGCCCTTGAGGAAGGGGTCCGGCTCGACGGGCTTGCCGGAGTTCCAGACCTCGGTGATCAGGCCGTCGGTGCCGATCTTGCCGATGCGCGCGGTCTTGGAGATGTGCTGCGTGGCGCCGTCCACGGTGACCTTGCCCTCGGGGGCGTCGAAGGTGATGCCGTCGGAGGCCGCCTTCACCTTCTCCGGGTCGAAGGACTTGGCCTTCTCCACCATCGCGGCCCACAGGTAGACCGAGGTGTAGGCGGCCTCCATCGGGTCACTGGTCGGCTTGTCCTCGCCGTACTTGGCCTTGTACGCGGCGACGAACTTCTCGTTGGCCGCGCCCGGCGTGGTCTGGTAGTAGTTCCAGGCCGTGAGCTGGCCCGCCAGGTACTGCGACCCGATCGACTTGACCTCCTCCTCGGCGATCGACACCGAGACGACCGGCATGGTCTTCGCGCTCAGGCCCGCCGACTTGTACTCCTTGAAGAAGGCCACGTTGGAGTCGCCGTTGAGGGTGTTGAACACGGCGTCCGCCTTCGACGCCTTCACCTTGTTGGCGATCGTGCTGAACTCCGTGGAGCCCAGCGGCGCGTAGTCCTCGCCGAGGATCGTCATGCCGTTGGCCTTCGCGTACGCCGTGATCTCCTTGTTGGCGGTGCGCGGGAAGACGTAGTCGCTGCCGACCAGGTACAGCGACTTCTTGCCCTGGCTCTTGAGGTAGTCGAGGGCCGGCACGATCTGCTGGTTGGTGGTGGCACCGGTGTAGAAGATGTACGGCGACTGCTCCAGGCCCTCGTACTGCACCGGGTAGAACAGCAGCGACCTGTTCTTCTCGAAGACGGGCTTGACGGCCTTGCGGCTGGCGGAGGTCCAGCAGCCGAAGGTGGCCGCGACCTCGTCCTCCTTGATCAGCTTGGCCGCCTTCTCGGCGAACGTCGGCCAGTCGGAGGCGCCGTCCTCGCTGATCGGCTTGATCTTCTTGCCGAGTACCCCGCCGGAGGCGTTGATCTCGTCGATGGCCAGCAGCAGTGAGTTGCGTACGGTCACCTCGCTGATCGCCATGGTGCCGGACAGCGAGTTGAGCAGACCGACCTTGACCGTGTCGCCGCTGATGTCGATCTTGGCGGCCTTGTCGGACGAGGTGCCGGCCGCGTCGGTCTTGGCGCCGCACGCGGACAGGACGACGACGGCCGCGAGCGCGGCACCGCCGGCCAGGAATCGGCGGCGGAGAATGGGTGAACCGCTGGACAAGACAACCCCCTCGGGTGTGGAGGAGAGAACCTCCTGAAGTGCGGTCCACAGCCTCAAGTCGCCCTGTTTCCAGTGTGTTTCGCTGGACTTTCTTGGAGGCAACAAAAAACGCCCCGAGGTGTTGTGACATGCATTCGGACCGAGTTGGCGGTCCGCATTCACAATTCGCCCGAGGCATTCTAGTTAGTTTCTGCGGGAAGTATCTTGAGAGGCTCCGGGCCTGTCAAGGGCGGGCGGTGTGGAGATCGAGTTCGGTGAGGACGTCGAAGTCCGGCCCGTCCGCGCGGGCCAGGTAGATGCGCTGGCGGACATGGCTGCCCCGCAGTTGCAGCAGTCCGCGTGGTCCCTCGTAGGAGACGGTGTCCGCCGCCGCGCCGATCGCCGTCACGTCGGTGCTGCCCGCGCCGCGCAGGAGGGCCGCCAGCAACAGGACGCCCTCGTAACAGGATTCGCCGAGGCTGCCGGGGGAGGGCGCCTCGATGCCGAAGCGGTGCGCGTACCGCCCCTGGAAGTCGAGGGTGTCCTGGTTGGCGAGGGAGGCGAAGAAGCCGGCCGCGCTGTAGAGGTCCACGGTGGCCGAAGGGCCGCTCGCCATCAGCATGTTCTCGTCCATCAGGGTGCTCAGCCGCAGACAGCGCGCGTCGAGGCCGTACGCGGCGAACGCCCGGTTGAAGCGCACCGCGTCGCTGCCCACGAGGAGCAGCAGCACCGCGTCCGCGTCGGAGCGTTCGATGCGCCGCAGCACCGGCTCGAAGTCGTGGGTGCCCAGCGGGAGGTACACCTCGCCGCCGATCCGGCCGCCGGACTCGCGGGCATACGCGTGCGCCGCACGGGCCGTCCGGCGCGGCCAGACGTAGTCGTTGCCGACCACGAACCAGCGGCGCACCCGGCGCTCGTGCGCCAACAGCACCATCGCGGGGCGCAGTTGGTCGCGCGGTGTCTCGCTGGTGAGGAACACCCCCGCCGTGTGCTCACCGCCCTCGTACAGCGCCGTGTAGACGTACGGCACCCGGTGGGCGACCCGCGGCGCGAGGGCCTGGCGGACGGAGGAGATGTGCCAGCCCGTGACGCCCTGTACGACACCGAGGTCCACCAGGGCCTCGACCTGCTCGGCGACCTCGCGCGGCGGAGCCCCGCCGTCGACCGGCACCAGCCGCAGCTCCCGGCCCAGCGCCCCGCCCGCCCGGTTGACCTCCTCGACCGCCAGCCGCGCGCACAGTTCGCACGCCGGGCCGAAGATCCCCGCCGGCCCCTGCATCGGGAAGACCAGCGCCACGCCGAGGACGGAGTCGTCGGCCGTGAACCAGTCGGGGGTGGGGGAATCGTGCCGGAACATGCCGTCATGCTTCCGCGTCCGCCGGGTGAACTCCAGCCCGTCTCCTACGATGTACGCACCTCGTGACCTAGGAGCAGGATGCCGGGATGCCTACCTCTACTCCGCGCGGCCCGCACGGCCTGATGCAGCTCCTCACGCGGGCCGAGCGGCTCGCGGCCCGCCGGCTGCAGGCGGCCCTGGACGAGGAGGGCTGCTCGCTCGACGCCTGGCGGGTGCTCGCGCTGCTGTCCGACGGGGCCGGCCACCACATGACGGCGATCGCCGAAGCCGCGTTCCTGCCGCCGCCCACCCTGACCAAGCTGGTCGACCACCTCGTCGACCAGAACCTCGTGCACCGCCGGGTCGACCCGCTCGACCGGCGCCGCATCCTCGCCCACCTGACCCCGCGCGGCCAGGACCACTGGAAGCGCGTCGACCGTGCCGTGCGGAACGCCTGGCCCGCGCGCGGTGACGGAGACGGCGACGAGGAGTTGCTGCGGGCCCTGCTGGTCCGCTTCGCCGAGACGCTGGACGCGTCGACGCGCGTGTAGCGCGGCGCCCCTGTAGCGGAAACGCCACGCGAGGTGACCGTCGCGCCGGGGAATACACTTCGGCACATGAAAGGTTGGCATATACACCGAGCTGACCGCTCGCCCCTGAACCCAGGGCTGAGAAGCCCGCGCACCACCAGCGAGGCACCCGTGACCACCGCCACCCCCGAGCAGCCCGCCGACGTCGTCGCCCGGCTGCGC
>NZ_MUBA01000550.1 GCF_002154575.1 Streptomyces bobili | reverse complement strand
GGGTGGCGACCCCGCTCCGGGTGGCGGTGTCCCGGTCGAGAACAGCGTCCCGGCACAGCGCGACCGGCGCGAGGACAGCGTGCTCCCGCCGCTGCGCGAGGTACCTCCGGCCGACCCCGACCTGATCGCCAGGATGCGTTCCGGCGACGACACGGCGTACGAGGAGCTGTACCGGCGCCACGCCGACGCCGTGCGCCGGTACGCGCGTACCTGCTGCCGGGACGGCCACACCGCCGACGACCTCACCGCGGAGGTCTTCGCCCGCATGCTCCAGGCGGTGCGCCGCGGCTCCGGCCCCGAGCACGCCGTACGCGCCTACCTGCTCACCTCCGTACGCCGGGTCGCCGCGGGCTGGACGCAGTCCGCGAAGCGCGAGCAGCTCGTCGACGACTTCGCGCTGTTCGCCGCGCACGCTTCCCGTTCCTCCGAGGTGTCCGACGACGACACCCTCGACCTCGGGGCCGACGTGCTGGCCATGCACGAGGCCGAGCAGTCCATGGCCATGCAGGCCTTCCGCTCGCTGCCGGAGCGCTGGCAGGCCGTGCTGTGGCACACCGAGGTCGAGGACGAGTCGCCGAGCGAGGTCGCCACGCTGTTCGGCCTCGACGCCAACGGCACGCGCGTGCTCGCCAGCCGGGCCCGCGAGGGCCTCAAGCAGGCCTACCTCCAGGCCCACGTCAGCGCGACCCTGACCAGCGACGAGGAGTGCGCCCGCTACGCCGACCAGCTCGGCACCTACGCCCGCCGCCGGCTGCGCACCCGCGCCGAGCGGGGGCTGCGCAAGCATCTGGACGAGTGCGCCAAGTGCCGGCTGGCCGCCCTCCAGATCGAGGAAGTCGCCAGCGGCATCCCCGCCGTGGTGCCCATCGCGGTCATCGGCTGGTTCGGTGCCGCCGGGTACGCCAAGGCCGTCGCGCTCATCGCCGGTGGTGCCGGAGCCGGGGCGGCGGGCGCCGCGGGCGCGGCCGCGGCGGCGAGCGGCGGGACGGGCGGGTCCAGCGCCGGCGGTGCGGCCGCCTCGGAGGGCCTGGGCGCGCCGGTGAAGGGCGGTATCGCGGCCGGTGTGGTCGTGGTGGCCGCCGCCGTGGTGGCGCTCGCCCTGGTCGGCGACGACAGCCCGGCCGACCAGCCGGTGGCCAAGCCGTCGGCGTCCGCGCCGGTCGTGCTGCCGGAGGAACCGGTGGCCGCGCCCACCCCCACGCCCGAGGAACCCGACCCGCTGCCGCCGGCGGTCGTCCCGGTGTCGGCCCCGGCGCCGACGCCCAGCCCGACGCCCCCGGAGCCGACGCCCATACCCTCACCGACCCCCACAC
>NZ_MUBA01000055.1 GCF_002154575.1 Streptomyces bobili | reverse complement strand
GCGTACGCCGGTGAGGTGGGGGCGGGGACAGGGGCGCCCGTGGGAGCGACGCCGTTTGCCCGTACCCGGGGCGAAGAGGAGACGCAGCCATTCGAGGGTGCGACGGATAGGGTCGTGCATGTCGACGCTCCTTAGTAAGCGTTGGCCGTGCCCCGGGAGGTCTAGCCACCTCGCCGGGGTCTTTGCGTCTCCGAAGCTACACCGGGATGCAGACCTCTACATACAAGTACAGAGGGATCCACACGATCGTGCAGATGGCCACCGCTCTACGTTGGACATATGAGCGATACGGAAGAGCCGAAAGCCACTCTGGACCCCATGAGTGCCAGGCCGCTCTATGTTCAGCTGGCCGACGTCATCGCCGCGAAGATCGGGTCCGGGGAACTGGCGCCGGACAGGCCCATCCCCTCGGAGAACCACCTCGCCGACGAGTACGGCGTGGCAAGGCTCACCGCACGACGTGCCGCACAGGAACTCCGCGAGCGCGGGCTGATCGTCACCGTGCGAGGCAAGGGCTCGTTCGTCGTCGAGCAGCCGCCCCGCGACGCCCCCTGAAAACGCAGGAGCCCCCGCCTCAGAACACTCTGACGCGGGGGCTCTTCCGTAGGCCCTGTGGGACTCGAACCCACAACCAATGGATTAAAAGTCCACTGCTCTGCCAATTGAGCTAAGGGCCCAGGCGATGTTGCCTCCCCGAGCATAGCGGGACGTGGCCGTGTCGCCGATCGGGTATCGGGGACACGGCCGTGCCGGGTGGCGAAGATCGGTCACGGATCAACGGTTTCGGCCGTCACCTCCGCTTCCGGGCCCGCCGCCGGGGCGGGGACGAGCCCCTCGCTCTCGGGCCGGAGGAACCAGTGGCGGGCCGAGGCGAACCACCAGACGGCGGCGAAGCCGAGGACGGCCAGGACGGCGACCGGGGCGTAGTTGAAGGTCTCGGAGGTCACCGGGGAGACCTGGGGGAGCATGAACAGGACGGTGATGACGCCCACCCAGATGACGGAGACCACGCCGATGGCCCGGGACCAGCGGCCCAGATGCCAGGGGCCGCGGGCGAAGTCGTCGCCCTTGCGCAGTCGCAGCAGGGTCGGGATGACGTAGGCGATGTAGAGGCCGATGACCGCGATGGAGGTGACGGCCGCGTAGGCCGTGACGTTGATCAGGTAGGGCAGGCCCAGGAGCAGCGCGCCACCGGCCGCGAGCCAGACCGCCGCGACGGGCGTGCGGGTGCGGGGGCTGACGGTGCGCCAGAGGTGCGAGAAGGGCAGAGCGCCGTCGCGGGAGAAGGCGTAGATCATGCGGCTGTTGGCGGTGACGGACGCCATTCCGCAGAACAGCTGGGCGCCGATCACGACGAGCAGCAGCAGTTTGCCGGCCGTGGCGCCGAGCGCGTCGAGGAGGATCTGGGCGGGCGGTGCGCCGGTCGGGGAGCCGAGGGCGCCGTCGTAGGACTGGATGGCGAAGGTGAAGCCGAGGAGGAGGACGAAGCCGGCGATCCACGAGGTCCAGATGGACCGCACGATGCCTTGGGGGCCGGCGGTGGACGCGTCGTGCGTCTCCTCGGTCATGTGGGCGGAGGCGTCGTAGCCGGTGAAGGTGTACTGGGCCATCAGCAGGCCGAGGGCGACGACGTAGACGCCGCTGCCCCAGCCGGTGTTGTTCACGAACTCGCCGAAGACGAAGGACGCCGACTGGTGGTCGTCCGGTACGAAGGTCAGCGCGCCGACGATGACGGCGACGCCGAGGACGTGCCACCACACGCTCACGCTGTTGAGGAGTGCGACGATCCGCACCCCGAAGGTGTTGAGCAGACCGTGCAGCACCAGGATCCCCGCGAACAGCAGGATCGTGCGGCCCGGCGTGACCTCGAAGTCGAACTGGAGATTGAGGTAGGCGCCGAGGAAGGACGCGGCACCGAAGTCGATGCCGGCCGTCACGGCGACCTGGCCGAGCACGTTGAACCAGCCCGTGAACCAGGCCCAGGCGGCGGCGGTGCGGGGCGGCGCCAGCCGGTGGGCCCAGAAGTACAGGCCGGCCGACGTGGGATAGGCCGAGCAGATCTCGGCCATCGACAGCCCGACGAACAGGGTCATCAGGCCGACCACGACCCAGCCCCAGGTGATCACGGCGGGCCCGCCGGTGTTCATGCCGAACAGATAGAGCGTCAGGCAGCCCGACAGGACCGAGATGATCGTGAAGGAGACCGCGTAGTTGGAGAACGCCGACATACGGCGTGCGAGAACCTGCGTGTATCCGAGCTGGGCCAGCCGTTCCTCGTCCGAGAGCCCAGTCGCCTTGCCGTCATCTGTCATGCCCCCAGCAATTCCCTCGCCAGGGTCGTGACACACGTCACAACTTGGCCAGAAAGAACCCTTGAGAGGACCCAGACACGAAGAAGGGCCCGTACGACCGAAGTCGTACGGGCCCTTCCCGGTGCGAGCTACAGAAGCAGCCGGAGCCGGCTACTCAGTCGGCGTCAGCCGTTGCGCTTCCAGCGCGGCTTGTCGTCGCGACGCCCGAAGGAGCCGCCACCACCGGTGCCGGTGCCGGTGCCACGGTGGTCGTCGCGGCGGGCGGCCGGACGCTCGTGGCCGCCGGAGCGGAAACCGGTGCCCGGACGGTCGTCGCGGCGGTCACGGTTGAACGGACGGTCGCTGCCCCGGTGCCCACCGCGCTCGCCACCGGCGCGGAAGCCGCCCCGGTCGTCACGGCGCTCGAAGGAACGGCCACCGCGGTCGTCACGGTCACGGTTGAAGCCACCCCGGTCACCGCCGCGGTCGCCACCGCGGTCACCGCGGTCGTC
>NZ_MUBA01000549.1 GCF_002154575.1 Streptomyces bobili | reverse complement strand
CATGACGAGCGCGCCGGGGCGGCTGTGCGGGGAGATCTGCCAGCGCACGAGGACATAGCCCTGTCCGCTGAGGGTGACGCTGTCGCCCCGGCGCGCTCGTCATGCCGTCCTGGACCGGCCTCGACGGCAGGCTGTTCCACGTGGCCTCCGCCGGCGGCCGTCGTATGGACGACCCGCTCGACGGCACCTCCGACGGTCCCGTCACCGGCATGGGCGGCCCCGACACCGGCTACACGGTCCTGCCGGCCGGCACCCAGCAGATGTGGCAGAACGAGTACTTCTACATCGACGGCACGGTCACCCTCACCCAGAACGAACGCGGCGCCGACTACGGCATCACCGTCTTCCCCACCAGCTGGCAGGCGGCCGACGACGACCTCCGCCGAGGCCCCGACCAGGGCGTCATCCGCTACGGCCTCGTCCGTGACACCGGCGACGACAGCGCCGCCGTCCCGCAGTACGTCACCCGGACCACCCCGGCCGACCCCGCGACCGTGCCTCAGCGCTCCCGCGTGTAACGGTCCTGCGCGGCCAGCACGGCGTCCCCGTGCTCGAACGCCCACGCGCCGAAGGCGTCGATCGGCGCGAGCAACGTCCGCCCCAGCTCGGTCAGTTCGTAGTCCACCCGGGGCGGCGAACCAGGATGCGCCCGGCGGGCCACCAGACCGTTGAACTCCAGCCGCCGCAGGGTCTCGGTCAGCACCTTCTGACTGATGCCGCCGATCCGCTCCCGCAGCTCCCCGTGGCGGACCGGACCGCCGCGCAGCGCCCAAAGCACCACGGCGTTCCAGGTGTTCGCGAGCAGGTCGAAGGCGAGCCGGGCCCGGCAGTCGGCGAGGAAATCGGCGTCGGTGGTCACGTACCGAATGGTGCCCGAGCGGCCTCCTACCGTCAGGCGTATGCGGATAGGAATTCTCGGGAACGGACAGATGGCGGACGCGCTCGGCACCCGGTGGCGGCGCGCGGGACACGAGGTGCGGACCGGAGGCCGCTCCGGCGGGCTGCGGGAGGCGGCGGAGTTCGGCACCGACGCGGTGCTGCTGGCACTGCCGTACGCGGCCGTCGCCGAGGTGGTCGGCGGGCTGGGGGAGGTGCTGCGCGGGAGAGCGCTGATCGACTGCACCAATCCGGTCGGCCCCGGCTTCCGGCTGCTCACGGCGGGCGGACCGGCGGGCGCCGAACGCATCGCCGCCGCCGCGCCGGCCGCCCACGTCGTCAAGGCCTTCAACCTCTGCCACGTCGACGTCTGGCGGCTCACCCCGCCGGTCTTCGACGGCCGCCCTCTCGCGGTCCCGCTCTGCGGCGACGACCCGGCCGCCCTGGACGTCGTACGACAACTCGTGCGCGACCTGGGCTGCGAGCCGCTGGACGCCGGCGGACTGGACCGGGCCGGCCTGGTCGAGGCGACGGCGGCCCTGCTGATCGGTCTGTGGGTCGGCGAGGGCGCCGACGCCCAGGCGATCGCCCCGCCGCTCGCCCACGCGGCCGGTCAGCCGCTCTAGCGCAGGGCCCGGTCAGCGGCTCTTGCGGAGGGCTTGGTCAGCTGCGCCAGTGCAGGTCTCGGTCAGCCGCTCTTGCGGAGGGCGCACAGGACGTCGATGCGGTTGGTGGTGATCGAGTCGACGCCCACGTCGATGAGCCGGCGCATGGAGCGGCGGGTGTCCGGGGTCCACACGGACAGCAGCCGGCCCTCCCGGTGGACGCGGGCGGCCAGGTCCCGGTCGACCAGGGAGAAGCGGTAGTTGAGCCAGCGGGGCCCCACCGCCGCCAGCAGCACGGGCCGCGGCGGCGCCAGGGTGGTCCAGGTCATCGCGATCTCGGCGGACGGGTCGGCGGCGCGGACGGCGAGCATCGCGGTGGCGTCGGCGCAGTAGTAGACGCGGTCCGCCGCCCCGGCCTCGCGGACGGCGTCCACCACCCGGCGCGCCGTCCGCACCTCCCGGGTGCCCGGCAGATCCAGCATCACCCGGCAGCCCTCGGTCGCGGCCAGCGCCTCCGCCAGCGTCGGCACCCCGCCCTCCGTCAGCCCGCGAACCTCGGCCGCCGACAGCGAGAGCAGCGGCCGGTCCCGCTCCCACAGCCGTTTCAGCGTCTCGTCGTGCAGCAGCACGGGCACACCGTCCCGGGTGAGCCGTACGTCGATCTCGACGGCGTCCGCGCCCTGGTCGAGCGCGGAACGCAGCGAGTCGAGGGTGTTCTCACGGACGCGGTAGGGGTCGCCGCGGTGGGCCACGGCAGTCACGGTCTGCATGGGCCCATTGTGCTGGTGGCCGGGGAGCGGAACGGCCGTCAGGGGGCGAGCCACTGTGTGGTGTAGGTGTCGATCTCGGCGGCGATCCGTGCCTTGCCCGGCTCGTCGAGGAAGGACGCCTCGACGGCGTTCTTCGCGAGGTCGGCGAGTCCGCGCTCGTCCAGGTCGAGGAGGCGGGCCGCGACGCCGTACTCGCTGTTCAGGTCGGTGCCGAACATGGGCGGGTCGTCGGAGTTGATCGTCACCAGGACGCCCGCCGCGACGAAGTCCCGCAGCGGGTGCTCGTCCAGCGTGCGGACCGCGCGCGTGGCGATGTTGGACGTCGGGCAGACCTCCAGCGCGATGCGGTGCTCGGCGAGGTGGGCGAGGAGCGTCTCGTCCCGCGCGGAACTGGTGCCGTGCCCGATGCGCTCGGCGCGCAGATGCGTCAGGGCGTCCCACACCGTCTCCGGGCCGGTGGTCTCGCCGGCGTGCGGCACGGACCGCAGCCCGGCGGCGATGGCCCGGTCGAAGTACGGCTTGAACTGCGGGCGCGGTACGCCGATCTCGGGCCCGCCGAGGCCGAAGGAGACCAGGCCCTCCGGGCGCAGCCGGTCGTCGGTGGCGAGTCTCGTCGTCTCCTCGGCGGCCTCCAGGCCCGCCTCGCCGGGGATGTCGAAGCACCAGCGCAGGACCGTGCCGAACTCCGCCTCGGCCGCCTTGCGGGCGTCCTCGATCGCGTCCATGAAGGCGCGCTCGTCGATGCCGCGCCGGGTGGACGAGAAGGGGGTGAGGGTCAGCTCGGCGTACCGCACCTGCTGGCGGGCCAGGTCGCGGGCCACCTCGTAGGTCAGCAGCCGGACGTCCTCCGCGGTGCGGATCAGGTCCACGACCGACAGGTACACGTCGATGAAGTGCGCGAAGTCCGTGAACGTGAAGTAGTCGGCCAGCGCCTCGGGGTCGGTGGGCACCTTGGAGTCGGGGTGGCGGGCGGCGAGTTCGGAGACGATCCGCGGGGAGGCCGATCCGACGTGATGGACGTGCAGTTCGGCCTTGGGCAGGCCGGCGATGAAGGCGTTCAGGGTCAAGGGGTCCTCCCCCGGGACGGCACCCCGGCCACGCGGGCCGACGGAGGTGCGGGTGATCGGCTGATCGATGAGACGGGATCATCGTAGGCGGAGGAGGAGGGGCGGGGCGGGCCCGCCGCCTGGAGTGGTCCTCCGCCGGTCCGGGTCGGATCCTGCGCCGGTCCGGGTCCTCCGCCGCTCCGGGGTGGCTCTCCGACGGTCCGGGCCTGGGCCTTAGCATTGCGGAACGCATGACTGAGGGGGTCCCGCGCATGACCGACGACGCACCCACCGATTCCGCCCACCAGCCGTGGGCCGCGCCCGGCTCCGTGCCCGAGGGGACGGAAGGGCCGCAGTACGCCGCCCAGGTGCCGCTGGAGAAGCGGGACGCGTCCGGCGCACCGGTCGCGCGCGACGGACGGGATGTCGCACGGGCACCCGACGCCTGGCCCGCCCCCGCCGCCGCCCCGGTGCACGACTCCGGAGTCACCATCGCCTCCAGCGAGGTGCCCACCCCGCAGGACCGGGCGCCGTCATCCGTCCACGACCAGCAGACGGTGGCCTCCCTGCCCGGCGTGACCCCGACGCCCACGGTCGGTGCCCAGCGGGCCGACGCCCCCTTCGCCTCCTTCCCGCCGCCGCACCCCGCCACCGCGTCCGGGCCGGCCGGCCCCAACC
>NZ_MUBA01000548.1 GCF_002154575.1 Streptomyces bobili | reverse complement strand
CCACCAGGGCTCCTTGATGTCCGAATTGGGGGAGAGGTTGCCTGTCTGCCCTGTGGCATGCGCTACAAAAGCCGCGTTCCGTTTGGGGATTGACGGCCGCCGCGTCTAGTTTCGACCGGGCTGTTCGTCAGGCAGTGCGCCGCATCCGCGGCACCGGACAGTCATCGCCGAGTCCCCGCATGGCGCGAGCCAGGGGAGCCGGGGACCCAACTAGGCAGTCCCTGGGGTGAATCGGACGCCCGCGCGTTTCGCGAGGGGGTCCGTAGGAGACCTTCCTGCTCCGAACCCGTCAGCTAACCCGGTAGGCGAGAGGGAAGGAAAGGACCGCTCAACTACATGGCGTCCACTTGCGCCACCGGGAAGCACCGTCGTCCCAGCCGGATGAAGCGCACGACCGCCCGCGCGGCGGGCATCGCGGCGCTCACCACCACCGGTGTCATCGGCACCGTCGCCTCCAGCCCCGCCCTCGCCGCCGAGACCCCCCTCGAGCAGACCGGCCTCATCCCGGTCGTCTCCATCGGCGACACGGTCGCCGAGCAGATCGACGACCAGGCCGACGCGCAGAAGCGGGCCGCCGAGCAGGAGGCCGAGCGCGAGAAGGCCGCCGCTCAGGCCGCCGCCAAGGCCAAGGCGGAGCGCGAGGCCAGGGTACGCGCGGCCCGCGCGGCCGAGCGCGAGCGCCTCAACACCTTCGTGTCGCCGATCAGCGGCTCCTACGTCTCCACCGGCTACGGGTCCGGCGGCTCCCTGTGGTCCTCCGGCAGCCACACCGGCATCGACTTCCACGCCGCCAGCGGCACGCCCGTGCACGCGGTGGGCCTCGGCACCGTCGTCGAGGCAGGCTGGGGCGGCGCCTACGGCAACCAGGTCGTGATCCGGATGAACGACGGCACGTACACCCAGTACGGCCACCTGTCGTCCATCGCGGTCTCGGTGGGCCAGAAGGTCGCTCCGGGCCAGCAGATCGCTCTGTCCGGCGCCAGCGGCAACGTCACCGGCGCGCACCTGCACTTCGAGGCCCGCACCGGCGCGGAGTACGGCTCGGACATCGATCCGGCCGCCTACCTCCGCACGCACGGCGTGAACATCTGACGACGTACGGCGACAGATCGTACGGCCCCGGCCCTCTTGGCCGGGGCTTTCGTCGTTTCAGTGACCGCGCTGTCCAAAAAATATCCATGGATTTCGGTCCGCCATCGGAAATCCCCGCTGATTGCAATAGAGTCACGGAACACACGTCAATCGTCGACGTTTCACGGGGATTAAGGCGGAGGTCGGTCATGCGTATTCCGGCGCACTCGGTGTGCACGGCCATCCGGGACGACATCGTCGCGGGTGTCTACGAGCGTGGCAGCCGTCTCACCGAGGAACTCCTCGCACGCCGCTACGGCGTTTCGCGCGTCCCCGTCCGGGAGGCCTTGCGCACGCTGGAGGCCGAGGGCTTCGTCGTCACGCGGCGGCACGCGGGCGCGTGCGTCGCCGAACCGACCGAGCAGGAGGCCGCCGACCTGCTGGAGATGCGGATGCTGCTGGAGCCGCTCGGCGCCGCCCGAGCGGCCCAGCGCCGCACCGAGGCGCATCTCAAGGTGCTCCGCGGCCTCGTCAGGCTGGGCCAGGAGCGCGCCAGGCGAGGCAACAGCGAGGACCTGCGCTCCCTGGGGGGCTGGTTCCACGAGACCCTCGCCCAGGCCGCCGGCAGCCACGCCCTGACCTCGACGCTCACCCAGCTGCGCCACAAGATCTCCTGGATGTACGCGGTGGAGGCGCCGGCCAGCCCCGTGGAGTCCTGGGCGGAGCACGGCGCGATCGTGGACGCGGTGGCGCGCGGCGACGCGGAGCGCGCGCGGGCGGTCACGGCGCTGCACACCGAGCGCGCGACCTCCGCACACCGGCTGCGCTTTTCCGGCGGCGATCGCCAGGACCGTGTGAGGACTTCGCAACACGTCGTAAACATGTCCGGCCTCCGGCATTAACAAGAGGGCCGTATACAAAGAAGTGAATTCGACGGAGAAGCATTTCCGCTGCTCTTTTTTCCGGCGCGCCCCCTTATTGCGGTGGCGCGCTCTTCGTGTGCCTGCGGACTATTTCCGACATGCCTACGGCAATTCCCTCCGGGTCGGAAAACAGCGGAGCCGCGCCACCCGGATCGGGTGACGCGGCTCTCGGCCGCTGAGTGCGGCAACCGGCTCAGACGGTCTCGGGAAGCTCCTCGAGCCCCTCGGCGACCAGCTTGGCCAGCCGGTCGAGGGCGATGTCCGCACCCTCGGCCTCGGAGCTGAGGACGATCTCCTCGCCGCCCTGGGCGCCCAGGCCGAGGACGGCCAGCATGGAGGCCGCGTTGACGGGGTTGCCGCCCGCCTTGGCGATCGTCACCGGGACGCCTGCGGCCGTGGCGGCTCGGACGAAGATGGAAGCGGGGCGGGCGTGAAGGCCCTCGGCCCAGCCGACGTTGACGCGGCGCTCAGCCATGTGATGCTGCCCTTCAGAGTCTCAGGTTGTCTAGACCAGTGTTCCACACGTGAAGCGTGTGAGGACGGTCCGTGTGTCCCGTCCCGGTGCGGTCGTCGGATCGCGGCCTCGATCCGACCTCCGTCCCCCCACAGACTGCCTCGCGCCGTTGTCATACGCGAGCCGTACTCTGGGGCCCATGCAGAGCGCGCCGGACCGCCACGAGTATCCCGCCCACTGGGAAGCCGACGTGGTGCTGCGCGACGGCGGCACCGCGCGCATCCGCCCCATCACCGTCGATGACGCCGAGCGCCTGATCAGCTTCTACGAGCAGGTGTCGGACGAGTCGAAGTACTACCGCTTCTTCGCGCCCTACCCGCGACTGTCCGCGAAGGACGTCCACCGCTTCACGCACCACGACTTTGTGGACCGGGTGGGACTCGCGGCCACGGTCGGCGGCGAGTTCATCGCCACCGTACGCTACGACCGCATCGGGGCCGACGGGATGGCCGCCACCGCCCCCGCCGACGAGGCCGAGGTCGCCTTCCTCGTGCAGGACGCCCACCAGGGACGGGGTGTCGCCTCCGCCCTTCTCGAGCACATCGCGGCCGTCGCCCGCGAGCGGGACATCCGACGGTTCGCCGCCGAGGTGCTCCCCGCGAACAACAAGATGATCAAGGTGTTCACGGACGCCGGCTACACCCAGAAGCGCAGCTTCGAGGACGGCGTCGTCCGCCTGGAGTTCGACCTCGAACCCACCGAACGCTCCCTGGCCGTGCAGCGCGCGCGGGAACAGCGAGCCGAGGCCCACTCCGTACGGCGGTTGCTGGTGCCCGGCTCGGTCGCCGTCATCGGCACCGGCCGCACCCCTGGCGGCGTCGGCCGCAGTGTCCTCGGCAACCTCCGGGAGGCCGGCTTCACCGGAGACCTGCACGCGGTGAACAAGGCGTTCCCCGAGGACCTCAAGGAACTCGACGGCGTACCCGCCCACCGCTCGGTGCGCGACATCGACGGACACGTCGACCTCGCGGTCGTCGCCGTCCCGGCCGACCACGTGCCCGAAGTCGTCACCGAGTGCGGCGAGCACGGCGTGCAGGGACTCGTCGTCCTCGCCGCCGGATACGCCGAGAGCGGCCCCGAGGGGCGCGAGCGCCAGCGCGAACTCGTGCGCCACGCGCGCGCGTACGGTATGCGGATCATCGGCCCCAACGCCTTCGGGGTCATCAACACCTCCCCGCAGGTACAACTGAACGCGTCGCTGGCCCCACAGATGCCGCGGCCCGGCCGGATCGGCCTGTTCGCCCAGTCCGGCGCCATCGGCGTCGCCCTGCTGTCCCGCCTGCACCGGCGCGGCGGCGGCGTCACAGGCGTCACCGGTGTGTCGACGTTCGTCTCCTCAGGCAACCGGGCGGACGTGTCCGGCAACGACGTGCTGCAGTACTGGTACGACGACCCCGACACCGACGTAGCCCTGATGTACCTGGAGTCCATCGGCAACCCGCGCAAGTTCACCCGTCTCGCACGGCGCACGGCGGCGGCCAAGCCGCTGGTGGTGGTCCAGGGCGCCGGCTCCGCTCCCCAGGGCCACGCCGTCCGGGCCACCCGGCTGCCCCACGCCACGGTGTCCGTCCTGCTGCGGCAGGCCGGCGTGATCCGCGTCGACACCATCACCGAGCTGGTCGACGCGGGCCTGCTGCTGGCACGCCAGCCGCTGCCGCGCGGCCCGCGCGTGGGCATCCTCGGCAACTCGGAGTCGCTGGGGCTGCTGACGTACGACGCGTGCCTCTCCGAAGGGCTGCGTCCGCAGCCGCCCCTGGACCTCACCACCGAGGCGTCGGCGGAGGACTTCCACGCCGCCCTGGCGCACGCCCTGTCCGACGAGGCGTGCGACGCGGTCGTGGTGACCGCGATCCCGGCGATCGGAGAGGCGTCCCCCGGCGACGCGGAACTGGCGCAGGCGCTGCGCTCGGCCGCGGCCGCGGGCCCCGCCAAGCCGGTGCTCGTGGTGCACGTGGAACTGGGAGGTCTCGCGGCGGCCCTGTCCGCCGCGACCAGCACCGCCCCACGCGCGCGTACGGCGACCCCGGACGCGGCGGCGGCCGAGGCCGGGGCGACCCGGACCGGGCCGACCGAGCCCGGCACGGCGACCGGCACGCCCCCTGCCCCCGCGGCCGAGGCAGCAGCCTCCGAGGCCCTCGAAGGTACCCACCTCATCCCCGCCTACCCGGCCGCGGAGCGCGCGGTCCGCGCCCTCTCCGAGGCCGTGAAGTACGCGCAGTGGCGGCGCGAGGCGGCCGACCCCGGCAAGGTGCCCGAGCACGAGGACATCGACGAGAAGGGCGCCGCCGCGCTCATCGGCAGGCTCCTCGCGCGCGGGCAGGGCCTCACCCTCGGCACCGACGAGACCTGCGAGCTGCTCGGCCGGTACGGCATCCCCGTCCGCCGCTCCCTCCCCGCGCCCGCCCCGGACGAGGCCGTACGGGCCGCCGCCGCCCTCGGCTACCCCGTCGCCCTCAAGGCCACCGCCCCCCACCTGCGCCACCGCGCCGACCTGGGCGGCGTCCGCCTCGACCTCGCCGACGAGGAGCAACTGCGTCGGGCGTACTCCGAGTTGACCGAGCTGTTCGGCGCCCCGCAGGAGCTGCGCCCGGTGGTCCAGGCGATGGCCCCGCGCGGGGTGGACACCGTCGTCCGGGCGGTCATCGACCCGGCAGCGGGAGCCGTACTGTCGTTCGGGCTCGCCGGTGCCGCCTCGCAGCTGCTCGGTGACATGGCGCACCGCCTGATCCCGGTCACCGACCGGGACGCCGGCTCCCTGGTCCGGTCGATCCGGACGGCACCCCTCCTGTTCGGCTGGCGCGGTTCGACGCCCGTGGACACCCCCGCCCTGGAGGAACTGCTGCTCAGGGTGTCCCGCCTGGTCGACGACCACCCGGAGGTCGTCGCGGTCACCCTGGAGCCGGTCGTCGTCGCCCCGCACGGCCTGAGCGTTCTCGGTGCCTCGGTCCGCCTCGCGCCCCCGCCCGCCCGGGACGACCTCGGCCCACGGACGCTTCCCGCCTACTGAAGGAGCCGTCACCGGTCCCTCGCAGTCAGTGGGTCCCCGTAGGATGGAGGGCATGGCCAAGACCAGTACGACGACCCAGGGGCTGCGTGCGGCGATCGAGCGCAGCGGCTACTACCCGGCCCTCGTGGCCGAGGCGGTGGAGGCCGCCGTCGGCGGCGAGCCCGTCCGGTCGTACCTGGTCCACCAGGAGACCACGTTCGACCAGAACGAAGTGCGCCGGCATGTGACCGTGCTGGTTCTCACCGGCAACCGCTTCATCGTCAGCCACACCGACGAGCAGGCCGCCGACACCACCTCCCCGACGCCGTACGCCACGACGTCCACCGAGTCCGTGAAGCTCAGCCGGATCTCCTCGGTGGTCCTCAGCCGAGTGGTCGCCAACCCGGAGTCGTACACGCCGGGCAGCCTGCCGCGCGAGGTCGTGCTGACGATCGGCTGGGGCGCGGTCTCCCGCATCGACCTGGAGCCCGCCGCCTGCGGCGACCCCAACTGCGACGCCGACCACGGCTACACCGGCAGCTCGACGGCCGACGACCTCAGCCTGCGCGTCAGCGAGGCCGGGGACGGCCCGGACACGGTGCGCCAGACCCTCGCCTTCGCCCAGTCGCTCTCCGAGGCGACCGCGGATCTGACCGCGTAATGGCCCAGCCCGCCGTCTGGGACGACCCGGAACCCCTCGCCGTCTCCTCCGCACCCGTCCCCGAGTACGGCTCCGGCTCGCTCGCCGACCTGCTGCCCACGCTCGCCGCAGGCATGGGCGTCCCGGACCTCACCGCGGCGATCTCTGAGCTGACCCCGGCCGACCGCAACTGCGTCTTCCTGATCGACGGCCTCGGCTGGGAGCAGATCAAGGCCCACCGCGACGAGGCGCCCTACCTGCACAGCCTCCTCGGCAGCTCCCGCGGAGGCACCGGGCGCCCGCTCACCGCCGGCTACCCGGCGACCACCGCGACCTCGCTCGCCTCCGTCGGCACCGGGCTGCCGCCCGGCGCACACGGCCTGCCCGGCTACACCGTGCGTAATCCGGCCACCGGCGAGCTGATGAACCAGCTCCGCTGGCAGCCGTGGACCTCGCCGCAGGCCTGGCAGCCGTACCCCACGGTGTTCCAGCTGGCCGACGCGGCCGGGGTGCACGCCGCGCAGGTGTCCTCGCCCCACTTCCAGAACACCCCGCTCACCAAGGTGGCGCTGAGCGGCGGCACGTTCCACGGGCGCCTCACCGGCGAGGAGCGCATGGACTTCGCGGCCGAGCAGCTCGCGGCCGGCGACCGCTCCCTGGTCTACACGTACTACGCCGAACTCGACGGCGCCGGACACCGCTACGGCGTCTCCTCCGACACCTGGCGCGGCCAGCTCATGTACGTCGACCGGCTCGTCCAGCGCCTCGCCGAGCAGCTCCCGCCGCGCAGCGCGCTCTATGTCACCGCCGACCACGGCATGGTCGACGTGCCCTTCGACGAGGATCACCGTTTCGACTTCGACGCGGACTGGGAGCTGCTCGGCGAGGCGC
>NZ_MUBA01000547.1:545-757 GCF_002154575.1 Streptomyces bobili | reverse complement strand
GAGTACGGGATGTCCCACGACCCGTCCCCGCCTCATCTCACGTATCCCTGGCAGTCCCCGCTGCCGGTACCCGAACCCGTTCACCGCCCACCCGCCCACCACGCACCCCTCGGCCACCACAGCGATCTGCGGCTGCTGCGCACCGCCTACCGGTGGCAGCGGCGCGTCGCCACCCTGACCGCCCTGGGCTACTTCGTCCTCTTCCTCGTCCT
>NZ_MUBA01000547.1:0-398 GCF_002154575.1 Streptomyces bobili | reverse complement strand
CGGCCTCGCCATCGCGGGCGACTACATCTCCGCCGCCACCGTCCTGGGCACCGGCGGCGTCATCGCCCTCTACGGCCAGGACGGTGTCATCCTCGCCCTCAGCACCGCCCTGTCCCTGATGCTGCTGATGTTCCTGCTGGCCGAACCCCTGCGCAACGCGGGCCGGTTCACCATGGGCGACGCCCTCGCCCGCCGTATGCCGGGGCGCACGGTACGCATCACGGCGTGCGCGGTGACCATCGCCGCGCTGCTGCCGCTGATGCTGGTCCAGCTCGCCGGCACCGGCCAGCTCATCGCGTTCCTGCTGGGGTTCTCCGGCGACTCGGTGCAGACGGGCTGCATGGTCGGCATGGGCATCCTGATGATCAGCTACGCCACCATCGGCGGCATGAAGGGCA
>NZ_MUBA01000546.1 GCF_002154575.1 Streptomyces bobili | reverse complement strand
CCATCGGCGGCATGAAGGGCACCGCCCTCATCCAGATCCTCAAGATCGTGATGCTGCTGGGCTCCGGCACCGTGATCGCCCTCCTCGTCCTGCACCGCTTCGACTGGAGCCCCGGCGCCCTCTTCGACGCGGCGGCCAAGGGCAGCGGGGTCGGCGACGCCTTCCTCCACTCCGGGCTCGAGTTCTCCCACAGCGCCCACCCCGGCCTCGACATGATCAGCACCCAGCTGGCGGTGGTCCTCGGCGGCGCCTGTCTGCCCCACATCACCATGCGCATGTACACCGCCTCCAACGCCCGCGAGGTACGCCGCTCGATGTCCTGGGCGGTGTCGGGCGTGGCCCTGTTCGTGCTGATCATCACGGTCGTCGCGTTCGGCGCCACGGCCCTCATCGGCCGCGCGGTGATCGCCGGCGTCGACCCGCAGGGCAACACCGCCTATCTGCTGGGCGCGCGTGCCGCGTTCGGCCAGGACGTGTCGATGGCCGAGACACTGCTGTTCACGACCGTGACGACGTCGATCTTCCTCACCGTCCTGGCCTCGGTCGCCGGCATGATCCTCGCCTGCGCCAACTCCCTGGCCCACGACGTGTTCGCCCTCCGCACGCGCGACATGACCCCACGCCGCGAAATGCTGATCGCCCGGCTGTCCGCCCTCGCCGTCGGCCTCCCGACCATCCTGCTGGCCGCGCAGGTGCAGCACCGCAGCCTCCAGCCCCTGGTCACGCTCACCTTCTGCATCGGCGCCTCGGCCCTGGCCCCCGCCCTCGTGTACAGCCTCTTCTGGCGCCGCTACACCCGGACCGGCCTGCTGTGCACCCTCATCGGCGGCACCCTGTCCGTCCTGGTGCTGATACCGGGCACCAACCTGGTCTCCGGCTCGCCCGTGGCCGCCTTCCCCGACGCCGACTTCAACTGGTTCCCGTACACCACGACCGCCGTGGTCACGGTGCCCCTCGGCTTCGCCCTCGGCTGGCTCGGCACCCTCGCCTCGGGCCGCCGCAAGGCGGAGGAGCAACGGCACCAGTACGAGGCCGTCGAGGGCTGGATCCTGGCGGGGGCGGTGCGCAGGGGCGACTGACC
>NZ_MUBA01000545.1 GCF_002154575.1 Streptomyces bobili | reverse complement strand
CGAGGTAGAGCACCGCGGCCGCCACTTCTTCGGCCTCCGCGACCCGGCCGAGCGGGTTTTCTGTTTTCACCCGCTCGGCACGGTCTGCCTCGGTCTCGCCGGGCCGCAGCGACATGGGAGCGGCGGAGGCGCCGGGGCTGACCGCGTTGATGCGGATGCCCTGGTGGATGTGGTCGAGAGCGGCGGCGCGGGTCAGCGCGGAGACCGCTGCCTTGGAGGTGATGTACGCGGCGACGTTCGGGATCCGCAGGTGTGCGCCCAGGTTGGAGGAGACGTTCACGATGGCGCCGCCGCCGTTCTCCTTCATGTGGGCGATCTGGTGTTTCATGGCCAGCCAGACGCCGGTGACATTGGTCCGCAGCACCGCGTCCCAGTCCTCCTCGCTCACCTCGCCGACGGGTACGGTGCCGCGGAGTATCCCGGCGTTGTTGACCGCGATGTCCAGTCCGCCGAATCGGGTGACGCTCTCGTGCACGAGGTGCTGGAGCCGGCCGGAGTCGGTGACATCGGCGGTGACGGCGGCGGCCGTGCCGCCGGCCGCCTCGACGAGGCGGACCGTCTCGTCCAGGGAGGCCGCCGTGCGTCCCGCGACGACCACGGATGCGCCCTCGGCGGCGAAGGCGAGCGCGATCGCGCGGCCGAGGCCGGAGCCCGCGCCGGTGACGAGGACGGTCTTGCCGGTGAAGCGGTTCATGTCGATGGCTCCCTTGAGTGATGGATTATTTGGTGCGCTGGTTCAGGAGGGCCGCGACGGCGAGGGCGGCCCCCGTCGCGGCCAGGGACGAGGCGTCGCTGCCGAGCGTGAGCAGGACGGCGAAGAGGACGGTCGGGCCGAATTCCATCGCCGTGTTCAGCACGCCACCCGCGAGCCCGGTCTGCTGCCGCGGTACACCTTCGGTGGCGAGCACGGCGGCTCCCGCGAAGGAGGCCGCGGTGCCGGCCGGCAGCAGCACAAGGCCCGGCAGCAGGCCGTACGCGTACCAGGTGTGCGCGTCGAGCCCGGTGAACGCGAGGAGGACGAGCCCCGCCGCGCCCGTGCCCAGCCCGGCGGACGTGACGGCTTGGGCCCCGTACCGGCCGATGAGCGGCCCTGCCGCCCGGCCCGAGGCGATCAGCGCGGCGGCGAACGGCACGAAGGCGGCCGAGGCCCGCAACTCTGACCAGTCGCGTGCCTGCTGGAGGTGGAGCGAGAGCACCACGAAGGTCATCGCGGTCCCGCAGGCGCTCAGTGCGATGGCCGTGAGGGCGAGGGCCCGCCGCCGGTCGAGCAGGAAACGGGGTGGCAGCAGCGGGTCGCGTGCCCGGCGCTCGGCGTACCAGAACGCGGCCAGCAGCGCGGTCCCGCCGAGCAGCGGCACGAGCACGCCGGCCGACGACCAGGGTCGGGCGTCGGTGACGACGAGCCCGTAACTGGCGAGGGTGATCCCGACGGTGGCGAGCAGAGCGCCCGGCAGGTCGGGAGACCTGCCCCGGTCCGGTGCGGTTTCCGGCAGCAGCCGGGGCGTGAGGATGAGGGCGGAGACCGCCACCACGAGGGGTACGGCGAAGGTCCAACGCCAGGAGAGCAGCGCCGAGATGACGCCGGAGAGCAGATTGCCCGCAGTCGCGCCGAGTACCGAGAGTCCGCCCCACGTGGCCATCGCCCTGCCGTACGCGCTGGGGGAGGGGAAGACGGCGCGCAGCACGGCCATGGCGGCGGGCGCGACGAGGGCCGCGCCCGCTCCCTGGGCCAGGCGTGCCCCGAGCAGGGCCCCGATGCCGGGGGCGAGCGGGGCCCTGCTCGGGGCACG
>NZ_MUBA01000544.1 GCF_002154575.1 Streptomyces bobili | reverse complement strand
GAGGACTCTCAGCGACTCCAGCGCCGTCCCCAGCTCGTCCTCCGTGATCGTCAGGGGTGGGGCCAGCCGGATGGTCGAGCCGTGGGTGTCCTTCACCAGGACGCCCTCCGCCAGCAGCCGCTCCCCGATCTCCCGGCCGGTCCCGACCGCCGGGTCCACATCGACCCCGGCCCACAGCCCGCGCGCGCGGAACGCGACGACACCCCGGCCGACCAGCCCGGTCAGCCCGTCCCGCAGGACACCGCCGAGCGTGGCCGCCCGCGCCTGGAACTCACCGGTCTCCAGCAGCGACACGACCGCCGTTCCCACCGCCGCCGCCAGCGGATTCCCGCCGAACGTCGACCCGTGCGAACCCGGCCCCAGCACGGCCAGCACGTCCCGCCGCGCCACGACGGCGGACACCGGCACGATCCCGCCGCCCAGCGCCTTGCCGAGCAGCAGCATGTCGGGGACGACCCCCTCGTGCTCGACGGCCAGAGTCCGCCCCGTCCGGCCGAGCCCGGACTGGATCTCGTCGGCGATGAAGAGGCAGCCCCGGCGCCGGGTCAGCTCCCGCACCCCGGCCAGATAGCCGTCGTCCGGGATGACGACCCCGGCCTCGCCCTGGATGGGCTCGATCAGCACGGCCGCGGTCGTCTCGTCGACGGCCGCCTCCAGTGCCGCCAGGTCGTTGTACGGCACGATCCGGAACCCCGGCGTGAACGGCCCGAACCCGGCCCGTGCCGTCTCGTCCGTCGAGAAGCTGACGATCGTCGTCGTACGGCCGTGGAAGTTCTCCGCGGCGACCACGATCGTCGCCCGGTCGGCCGGGACGCCCTTCACCTCGTAGGCCCACTTGCGGGCCACCTTGATCCCGCTCTCGACGGCCTCGGCGCCCGTGTTCATCGGCAGCACCATGTCGAGCCCGGTCAGCGCGGCGAGCCGCTGCGCGAACTCGGCCAGCCGGTCGTGGTGGAAGGCGCGGGAGGTGAGCGTCAGCCGGTCGAGCTGCTGGTGCGCCGCCTCGATCAGCGCCGGGTGGCGGTGCCCGAAGTTCAGCGCCGAGTATCCGGCCAGCATGTCGAGATAGCGGCGCCCCTCGACGTCCTCCACCCACGTCCCCTCCGCGCGCGCGACGACCACGGGCAGCGGGTGGTAGTTGTGCGCGAGGACGGGCTCCTCGGCCCGGATCAGGTCGGCGGACGTACGCGTACGGGCGGGTGCGGTCATGAACGGATCTCCTGAGTGCAGCACTTGATGCCACCTCCGGCCTTCTGGAACTCCGAGAGGTCGACGGGGACAGGGACATAGCCGCGGTCGGCGAGCCGGCCGGCGAGCGCCTCGGCGCGCGGCGCGATGAAGACGTTGCGGCCGTCGGAGACGGAGTTCAGCCCGAACGTCATCGCGTCGTCACGGGTGGCGAGCACCGCGTCCGGATAGAGCCGCGCGAGGACCTCACGGCTGCCGGGCGAGAACGCCTCCGGGTAGTACGCGATGTTTCCGTGTCCGGGCCGGCCGTCG
Source organism: Streptomyces bobili (assembly GCF_002154575.1). GTDB lineage: Bacteria > Actinomycetota > Actinomycetes > Streptomycetales > Streptomycetaceae > Streptomyces > Streptomyces bobili. The sequence goes on along the minus strand of NZ_MUBA01000544.1, from coordinate 1,071 downwards.
AGCACGAACAGCGCGGTGTCGAGGTGGTAGAAGTGCGGATCCACGAGCGTCAGGCTGACCACCGGGTGCCCGAAGAACTCCTGCACCTCCCGGTGCGCCTCACGGGCCGTGCGGAAACCGGTGCCGGCCAGCATGTACCGGCCGGTCCACACCAGGTCGCCCTCGCCCTCGCAGACGGACTCGGGCCGGTGGACGTCGAAGCCCGCCGTCTTGAACCACGTGTCGTAGTGGCCGGACTCGGGGCGCCGCTCGGGCGCGTGGAAGAGGGAGCCGAAGACGCGGCCGTCGACGACGACCGCGGAGTTCGCGGCGAAGACCATGTCGGGCAGCCCGGGGGCGGGCTCGACGGTGTCGACGGTGTGGCCGTGCGCACGGTAGGCGCGGATCAGCGCCCGCCACTGCTCGTGCGCGAGGTCGACGTCGACGGGGGAGTCGGGACACATCCAGGGATTGATCGCGTACTGCACGGCGAAATGTCTGGGTTCGCAGACGAGGAAGCGCCGAAGGCTGGGCACACGGCTGACGGTCACAGAGGGGTTCCTCCGCTTTTCCTGCGCTGTCGACTTGGGGTTGACACCACGGTAGAAAGCGACCGGGACGCCCGACAAGGAAGAAGGGTTGCGTGTTGACGCAGGAACGCTGCGTCTTTGCCCCGCTCAGCGCACGTCTGATGCGTCCGGGGGGTCGGCGTGCGGGGCCGCGTGGGTGGCGCCCGCCTCCGGACTCTCCGGCAGCAGGTGCGACAGCACCATCACACTGATCGTCTTGCGGATGAACGGCTCCACCCGGATGCGTTCCAGCACCTCCTCGAAGTGCCCCACGTCCCGCGCCCGCACATGCAGCAGCGCGTCCGCGCCGCCCGTCACCGTCATCGCCGCGGTGATCTCCGGATGGTTGCGCACCACCGCCTCCGTACGCCAGCCCAGCGCCGACGGCTGCACCGTCGCCGTGAACCCGGTGATCACGCCGCTGTCCCGCAGCCGGTCCACCCGGCGCTTGACCGCGGTCGCCGACAGCCCGACCGCCGTGCCGATCTCGGCGAAGCTCGTCCTGGCATTCGCCATCAGCGCG
>NZ_MUBA01000543.1 GCF_002154575.1 Streptomyces bobili | reverse complement strand
GACCCGCTCGCCGACACCGGCTCCGGCGGCAAGGCGTCCGACATCTCCTCCGGGTGGCTCTCCTCCGGCACCGGCCTGCGGATCGGCGGCCAGCGCGGCAGCCTGAAAATGAAGGCGGCCCGCTCCCGGATGGCCCGCGCCGGGCGCATCAAGGGGGTCAAGAGGCTGTGATGGCAGGGGAGTTGACGCGCGGTGAGGCCCTCGGTGCCGAGTGCGTCCCTGGCGAGGGTGACGCCCGGAGGTTCACTCGAACGGGGTCGCAGGGGCGGAACGGGGCCTCACAGGCCGGTCGTTCATCATTCGTACGCACAGCCACAGCCACAGCGATGAGTANNGCCACTGGCACGAGTCCGGGCACCAGCACAGCCCCGGTCATGAGCAGGGGCACCAGCACAGCCACACGCACGCGCGTCCGGGCATTCACGTCCGCGCCCTGAGAGGGGGAGACAGCCGCAGTGACCAACATTCCCGAGACCGGGCGGACCCCACGGGTCCAGATCCGGCTCGTCGTGATCCAGATCCTCGTCCTCTCCCTCCTCGGTACTCTCGGCGGCCGGCTGTGGTACCTCCAGATCCGTGAGGGCGCGGAGTACGCCAAGGAGGCCTCCGGCAACCACGTCCAGCAGGTCGTCGAGCCCGCCGTGCGCGGCTCCATCCTGGACGCGCGGGGCGTCCCCCTCGCGGACAACGAGACACGCCTCGTCGTCTCCGCCTCCCGCACCGAGCTGCTGAAGCAGAAGGACGACGGCGACGCCGTCCTGGCCAAGCTCGCCGCGGTGCTCGGCATGACCGCCGAGGAGGTC
>NZ_MUBA01000542.1 GCF_002154575.1 Streptomyces bobili | reverse complement strand
GCGCGACGGCATCCCGGTCCTGCACCGTGAGTCCGCCCTGCGCCCCGGTTCCGGCCCCCGCCACCTGGCCTTCCATCCGGGCGGCGGCCACGCGTACGTCGTCAACGAACTCACTCCGACCGTCACCGTCTGCCGCTGGGACGCCCCGGACGGCTCCCTGAAACCGCTCGCGGAGGTCCCGGTCCTGCCCGGCGCGCCCGCGGGGGACGCCTACCCGTCCGGCATCGCCGTCTCGCCCGACGGACGGTTCGTGTGGACGGCGACCCGCGGCGAGGACGTGCTGTCGGTGTTCGCCGTCGAGGGCGGCGGAGAGGCCCTGCGCCTTGTCGGCACGGTGTCCTGCGCGGGCCGCTGGCCGCGGGCGCTCGCCGAGGGGGACGGCTTCCTGTACGTCGCGAACGAGCGCTCCGGCGACGTGACCTGGTTCGCCCTCGACCGGGCCACCGGGCTGCCCCGGCGCGGCGGGTCGATCCGGGTGCCGGCGGCGTCCTGCGTGGTCCTCGGCTGAAGCCACCGAGCCCACCCGCACGAACGCGAGCACCCGAGCACGGAATCAGGAACGACGAAGGGCCCGCTCCCTCGGTCGGGGAGCGGGCCCTCTCGGCGTCCTTACAGGTCGTACGGGCTCACGCCCGCGTCACCTACGACTGGCGGGCCGGCGTGCCCTGCGGCTGCTGGGGCGCGATGCCCAGGGCCGTCGTGTACTTGGCCAGGGCGAGCTTGCCGATGGCCGGGTACGGGCCGAGCGCCTCGGCGGACGCGCAGCCCGCCTCCCTGGCCGCCTCCTCCAGCAGCGTGGAGTCGATCTCGGGGCCGATGAGGTACGGCGCCAGGGCAAGGTTCTGGGAGCCGGAGCCGCGCAGCTGCTCGGCGACGGAGGCGATGGAACCCTCCTGGTCGAGAGCCGCCGCCATCACCGGCACGGCCAGGCGCGCGGCGAGCAGCATGCCGGTGATCCCGGCGGCCTGCACGGCCTCCTCGCCGCCCACGGAGGCGAGGATGATGCCGTCCGCGGCCGTCGCCACGGTGAACAGGCGGGCGCGGTCGGCGCGGGCCAGACCGGCCTCGGACAGCCGCACGTGCAGCGCCTCGGCGAGCAGCGGGTGCGGGCCGAGGACATCGGTCAGGTCGGCCGCCACGCGGCTGTCCATGACGGCCTGGCGGACCTGGCGCAGCAGGGCGCTGTCCGGACCGGCGAGCAGCGGCACGACGACGGCGACCGGGCCGTCGGGCTCCTTGACGTCCACCCCGGCGGCGCGGGCCTGCTCGTAGCGGGCGGTGCGCTCGCCGGCGGCATGCGCCAGGACGGACTGGAGGGTGGGGAACTCTGCGTCGTCCCCGTCGAGGTACCCGATGCGCGCGTCGAGACCGGGAAGCTCGGAGCGGGCGATGCTCACGACTTCCTCGGCGAGGCCGCGGACGGCGGCACTCGGCGTACCCGGCACCGCGAGAACGAGCGCGGGCGCGCCCTCGGGAGCCGCCAGGGGCTCGGGTCGGCGGTGCCGTCCGGGCTGGCGGGGGCGCGGCATTCGTACAGGGAGGCCGGACGCGGGCCCAGTGGGGGAGCTCATGGCGCCGCATGTTACTGGCTTCCTGGGCTCCCCTGTTCGGGGAGGGTGCAGGTGAGCGGTATCCGTCCGGTTTTGTCTGATGAGTTACGTACGGATCAGAAGTGATCAGCACGTATTCCGGGCGACTTGCCCTCGAAGGGGGCAATCCCCCTGTTCCGTCATGACGTGCCGTTCACGCCGCACCGCCGTTCCGGGCCACCCACAGCATCGCCTCGTCGACGGGCAGACCGAGCCTGCCGGTCGCGAGGTCGGTGGCGAGCAGGACGGCACCGTCCAGTGGATCCCCGGCCGCCGGCACCCGCCGTGCGTACGGCAGCCGCCGTGCCAGCTCCTCGGCCAGCGGTACGAGGAGCGGCTCCCCCAGTTCGACGAGGCCGCCCGTGACGGCGAGTCGGGGGCGGGCTTCCGCGTCCCGCGGGCAGACCGCGGCGGCCGAGTCGGCGATGTGCCGGGCCGCCGTACGCAGGATGTCGGCGGCGACCGGGTCGGCCGCCGCGCAGGAGGCCACCCGGGGCGCGAAGGAGGCGAGGACGGCGGGTCGGTCGGGGCGCGGGTAGAGCAGGCCGGGCAGGCCGGGCATCGGCCCGAACCGCTCCTGCGCGCAGGCCAGCAGCGCGGCGGAACCGCCGCTCCGGCCGTCGTGCGCGCGCAGGGCGGCCTCCAGACCCGCCCGCCCGATCCACGCGCCGCCGCCGCAGTCGCCCAGCAGATGGCCCCAGCCGTCCGCCCGGTGCCAGGCCGTCAGATCGGTGCCGACCGCGATCAGCCCGGTTCCGGCGGCCACGACGGCACCAGGACCGGTGCCGAGGGCGCCGGCGTAGGCGGTGACGGCGTCGGCGGCCAGGGCGGTCGTGCCGACCCCGAACGCCCGCGCCAGCGCGCCCGGCAGCTCGGCCCGCAGTGCCTCGCCGAGGGTGGCGAGCCCGGCGGCGCCGAGCACCGCCGCAGCCGGCCGGGACACACCGGTCTCCGCCTCCAACGCCCGCACCATGGGCACCAGTTGTTCCATGAGGTGCTCGGGGTCGATGCCCCGCGCGCCGGTGCGTACGGGGACCCGCGACGACCGCGAGGCCGGTTCGCCGCCGTCGGCTCTGCCGAGAGCCACCCGCAGTCCGGAGCCGCCCGAGTCCACGGCGAGGACGCCGGGGGAGGGCTCCCTGCCCGCGGTCGAGGTCACGGCAGGCACCGGTCCACGGGCCCCCGTCCCGGCTGAACCGCCGCGAACCGGATCAGCCAGCCGGGCAGGGGCCGTACGCCGGGTGCGACCGGGACGGACGGGCCCACCGCGGGTGCGGGCGATTCGAGACCGGGGTCTGCGGGGTGAGAGGCCGGCGAGACGTGAGGAGCATGGCGGAGTGGCTTGATCATTGGCTACGGCCGGCTCCCTTCCCTCCCGGTGACCGTCTGCGCGATCTGCCGGAGCGGGCTCGATGACCTTGATGAGGAGGAAGAGTAGCGCCGAGGGCGGGGTGCGCAGGTGAGGGGCTTTCGTGTGGGCGCGGGGCCCGGGTGTGAGCCAGTAGGGTGACGTGTTGTGGCACCACGACCCTTGCATGAACTTGTTGAAGCGGGCTGGGCGAAGGCTCTGGAGCCCGCGGCTGAACGTATCGCCGGAATGGGGGACTTCCTCCGGGCCGAGATAGCGGCCGGCCGGACCTACCTGCCGTCCGGGGCGAACGTCCTGCGGGCCTTCCAGCAGCCCTTCGACGACGTTCGCGTCCTGATCGTCGGTCAGGACCCGTATCCCACACCCGGTATGGCGATCGGACTGAGTTTCGCGGTCTCGCCGGAGGTGCGTTCGCTGCCGGGAAGTCTGGAGAACATCTTCCGGGAGATGCACACCGACCTCGGGCTGGCCAGGCCGTCGAACGGCGATCTGACCCCGTGGACGCAGCAGGGTGTGCTCTTGCTCAACAGGGCGCTGACGACGGCCCCGCGCAAACCCGCGGCGCACCGCGGCAAGGGCTGGGAGGAGGTCACCGAGCAGGCGATCAGGGCGTTGGCCGCACGGGGCAAGCCGCTGGTGTCGATCCTGTGGGGGCGTGACGCGCGTAATCTGCGGCCGTTGCTGGGGGAGCTTCCGGCGATCGAGTCCGCGCACCCGTCCCCGATGTCGGCGGACCGGGGCTTCTTCGGTTCGCGGCCGTTCAGCCGGGCCAACGACCTGCTGCTGCGGCAGGGCGCTCAGCCGGTGGACTGGCGACTTCCGTAGGCGGGCTGCCCGTGAGGGCTTGGCGGGCGGCCTTCCGCCCGGGGGTGCTCCTGGCCGATCCTCGCGGCGGACACCGACGGCGGACATGGGCCGTCGACCGCTAGGCCTGGGAGCATCCGCGCCTTGGGCGCCGGGGCCTCGCCGACGGTGTGAGGCACGCCCGGCGCCGGCACCCGGCGCCGGCGCGGGCCGCGAATCCGTCAGCCCGCGACGGCCGCGGCCAGCGCGGCCGTCACCAGGCCGGAGGCGGCCAGGACCAGGGAGGCCTGGGTGTAGCGGTGCTTACGCCAGGCGATCTTCGACATCACCACCAGTTGACGGCTCAGCGCGGGCAGCGGGTCCGTCGTACGCAGGGTCTGCGCGAGGTCGTCGGGCGCCAGACCGCGCAGGTCGCCGAAGTAGATGAAGCCCTGGCCCGACCGGGGAACCTGCGTGTCCCTCATGCGGGGCGCGACCGCCAGGACGGCCAGCAGGACCGCGACCGTCAGCAGGCCCATACCCACGGTCGCCAGTGCCGGGACGGACAGGCCCGGCACAGCTCCGCCGGCGGCGGACCGGGACGAGGAACGCAGAACGGCGGTGAGGGCGAGAGCCGCCGATTCGACGGTGAGTGCGAATACCGCCTTGGCGTCCACCTTCCCCGTCCAGTCGGCGAGCGCCGCGTGAATGCGCCAGGCGGTTTCGCCCGCGGTCGCCTGCGCGAGAACCGGGGCGGCGGCGGACGGCGGGTTTCCCGATGGTTCAGACATGCGTGTCTCCTTGTGGCGAGAACGGTCGATTCCACTTGTATCGCGACCGTGCTCATCGGTCTGCGTCATTCGGCGCACGCCAACTTCCCTTTTCTGTAAGCTCACTTCCACGCGGACAGGGTGGGGGAGGCCTTTTCGTGTCAGAGGAAAGATCTTTTTCGGGCCGGCATATGGGCCATGAACACTTCACCCCAGATGAATTGCTCTATTTTCGCGCGGCGGGCCGGGTCCGTAGCTGGGAACGTGGCGTGTCACTGATGCGGGAGGGGGGCCCGCCCGACTACGTGGTGCTCGTGCTGAGCGGGCTCGCCAAGGTCACCGCCGACTCCGGCAACGGCTACACGAGCGTGCTCGCCCTGCGCGGCCCCGGCGAACTCGTCGGCGAACTCTCCTGCCTCGACGGCACCCGACGTTCCGCGACCGTCACGGCGCTCGAACGGCTCGAAGGCGTGAGTGTCAGCAGTGAGGCGTTCCTCCGACTGCTCAACACCCATGCCTCACTGACTCTGGCCGTGCTGCGCAGCGTCGTGGCACGGCTGCGGGATTCCGACACCATGCGCACCGAGCGCGGCGCGCGGTCGTCCCGGTCGATGCTCGCCCGGGTGCTGCTGGACACCGCCGTACGGCACGGAGAACCGGTCGACGACCCGCGGGGCGCGCTCGCTGTCCGCATGAACCAGCAGGAACTCGCGGGTGCCGCGGGTGTCTCCCGTGAGTCGGTGGTGCGCTCGCTGCGCGCCATGCAGGAGGCCGGTCTGGTCACCACCAGCCGTGGCCGGACCTGCGTCCTGGACCTGGCCGAAGTCCGGCGCTGGGCCGAGGAATGAGCCGTGTCCGCGGGTGACCGCCCTGCTCGCGCGTGACGGACGCGATCGCTGTGACGCGGTACGTCATCCGGTGCTGTGCGTCATCTGACGCTGTGGACGGCCCCAGGCCCCGGATATGCATGGCGAGGGCACTGTGGACCGCCGGTCACGGGGGCGGTGGTCCACGGTGTCGCACTTCTCGTAAGAAGGATGGATCGATGAAACCCAGGACCCAGGTCTACTCCATACTCGTCGTCGACATCGAGAGATTCGGCCGACGAGCCAATCCGGTCCAAATCTGGCTCAGGGAACGGCTGTACGAAATCGTTGGAAAGGCGTTCTCGGAATCCGGGATCGACACCGACAACGGTCCGAAGCCGTCCGACCGGGGGGACGGATTCTTCTGGCTGCTCTCGGGAACGGACCGCACCGCACTCACCGGGCGGTTCATCGATGTGCTCGACCAGAAGCTGCGCTCCCACGCCCGGACGAGCAACGAGGAGGGCGCACTGCGGCTGCGCGTCGCACTCCACCAGGGCGACGTGACGGACGACGGGGCCGGCTGGGTCGGCGAGGAACTGAACACCGCCTGCCGCCTGGTGGACATCGAACCACTGCGTACGGCGCTGGCGTCCGGGCCGCGGGCTGGTCTCGCCCTGGCCGTCTCCGGGGAGTGGCACCGGCAGGTCGTCCGCCACGAGGACTCCTCGGTGGCGAGCGACACCTTCCGGTGCGTCCCCTTCGACGCCAAGGAGATCCAGGGCGCGCATGCCTGGATCAGCGTCCCCGGCTACGACGCGCCGCCCGGCATCTCGGGAACGCGCGCCGAAGACACGAGCCGGGGCGCGGCCCCCGGTCGCGACGGCGGGACCGCTCGAGCCGACGGCGGTGCCGCGCAGGGCGCTGCCGGCAACACCCGCGGCGGGGGCGGGCGCGGGAACGGCACGGCACCGGCCGGCCAGGGCCCGCTCGCGGGAGCCCGGTTCGACCGGGTCAACCAGGTGTTCGGCGGCGACCAGATCGTGCACGGAGGACAGACCTTCCAGTGGGGCCCCGACCCGGAGGAGCCCGCCGCACGCGACGGCGGAGACGGGAACGGTGCCTGATGGCGGACGACCCGCCCCCCGGCGGCCCACAGCCTGATCCGACACCCGAGCCGCACGGCGTCCCGAACCCGCAACAGGGCCTGCGCGAAGGCCTCTCGGCGCTGCGCGGCACCCGCGGAGCCTCCGGGGAACGGCTCGACGCCGAACGCGACGCAGTCAACGGCCTGCGAATATCGGCGGCCCAGGTCTTCGGCGGCGACAACTACGTCTTCCAGGTCAGCGGCACCGCCGCGAGCCCCCGGTTCTACCGGCTGACCGCTGAGAACCTGGACGAGACCAGGGAGGCGTTCGCACCGCCCGGCGGCTTCGACGCCGTCGTCCGCGAGGTGACGGCCCGTACCGTCACCGTCCTGCGCGGACCGGCCGGCACCGGCAAGGAGGCCCTGGCCCGATCCGTGCTCCAGCAGGCAGGACACCGCGTCCTGCACCTGCTGGAACCCACGACCGACCTCGCGCTCCTCGACGACCAGGCCCTCACCCCCGGCGCCGGCTACCTCCTGCCCGACGTTCCCCAACGGGGCGCGGACCGGCTGAGCGCCTTCGAACTCCAGCGGCTCGACGCCCTGTTGCGGCGCAAGGACTGCCGGCTCGTCCTCACCGCCCAGGCCGCCGTGCGGTTCACCGACCCGCGCGTACGGCCCGCCGTGACCGACGCACCCGACCCCCCGCCCCTGCGCGTGATCGTCGCCCGCCAACTGGGCTGGCGGCTGGGCACGGCCGCCGCCGCCCGCGCCCGGCGCATCCTCGCCCGCCCCGACGTCGTACGACTGCTGCGCGAGCGGCTCGGGGACGGCGTGGACGCCGGGACGGCGGCCGACCTGGGCCGCGACCTGGCCGGGGCCGCGGCGGCGGTCGGCGACGACGAGATCGTCGCCCGGGTCCGGGCCCGCAAGGACCTTCACGACGAACAAGCGGTCGCCCACTGGCTGCACGACATGGCGGACCTCGCCGAGCAGTGCCTCGCCGTCGGCATCGCCGTGTTCGGCGGGGAGGCGTACGAGACGGTGGCCACGCTCTCCCGCGACCTGGAGGAACGGCTCCAGGTCGCCGAGAGCCCCGACAACCCCGCACGTCCCCGGGGGACCAAACTCACCGGGACCCGCACCGCCCGGCTGAACGCCGTCCGCGCCACGCTGGTGGACTCCGAGGTCGCCACCCGGCACGGCGGCGCACGCGGCAAGGTGGTCCGCTTCCAGGACCCCGGCACCGCTCGACGGGTCCTCGACCACGTGTGGAGCGAGTTCGACGTGATGCGCGACGCTCTGCCCGGCTGGCTGCGAGACTCCGCGGCCCGCGGGCTCTCCACCGTCGGTGTGCGTGCGGCGGTCGGCGCCGGGACGATGGCCCGGCACGACTTCGAGACCGTTCGGGCCCGTATCCTGCGGCCCTGGGCGGCCGACAAGGACGCCGAACTGCGGGACGCGGCGGCCATCGCGCTCGGCGTCGCCGCCCGGGAATCGGGCCACGCCCTCGCCGCGTACAACCTGGTCATGGCGTGGAGCGCGGACCACCACTCCCCGGAACTGCGGGCGACCGCCGCGCGCACCTGGCGCGTCGTCTTCGAACGCGACGGCGACGAACAGGCCTGGGGCTGGCTGCACCAGTTGGCCGGGGCGGAACACATGGCCGTGATCGAGGCCCTGTGCCGCAGCCTCACCGAGTACATGGCCCTGGACGGCGGCCGGTACCGCTCCGACGCCCTCGACCTGCTCGACCAGTGGGCCGTCACCGGCCTGCACGACCCGCAGCGCCGGACCTTCGGCGAGCTGGCCTTCCTCTACGCCGCGGCCGACCTGGTCGGCCGCGGCGTAGAGGCAGGCCAGCTCGCCGAAGGTCCGGCGCTGCTGGTCGTGCAGGCCCGTGACGGCCCACTGGTCCAGCAGGTCGAGGGCGTCTGAGCGGTACCGGCCTCCGTCCATGGCCATGTACTCG
>NZ_MUBA01000541.1 GCF_002154575.1 Streptomyces bobili | reverse complement strand
GGCACATGCGTCCACCAGGGCCCCTTCACGCGCGCGGCGCCGCGGTCCCGCTCCGCCGCCCGTTCAGCGTGCCCGCTGTTCGGCCCGCTGAACGGCCCGCTGTTCGGTCCGCTGTTCGGTCCGCTGAGAACTGCCGCTGGGCGCTGCCACTCGCGAGCGCCGCTTCGCGGTCCGTTCCGCCGCCCTACTCCGCGGAAACGACCTTCACCTCACCGATCCCGAGGGCCTCGACCGGCGCCTTGATGGCGGCTGCGTCGCCGACGAGGATCGTCACCAGGCGATCCACCGGGAACGCGCTCACGGCAGCCGCCGTGGCCTCCACGGTGCCGGTCGCGGCGAGCTGCTGGTACAGCGTCGCCTGGTAGTCGTCGGGCAGGTGCTGCTCGACCTGGTCGGCCAGTGTGCCCGCCACGGCGGCGGCCGTCTCGTACTTCAGGGGCGCCACCCCGACGAGGTTCTGCACGGCGACGTCACGTTCGGCGTCGGTCAGGCCGCCCTCGGCGAGGGTGCGCAACACCTTCCACAGGTCCTCCAGCGCGGGCCCGGTGTTCGGGGTGTCGATGGAGCCGCTGATGGCGAGCATCGCGGCGCCCGAGCCGTCGGGCGCGGACCTGAGGACCTGCCCGAAGGCGCGCACGCCATAGGTGTAGCCCTTCTCCTCGCGCAGGACGCGGTCCAGCCGGGAGGTGAGCGTGCCGCCGAGGCAGTAGGTGCCGAGGACCTGCGCGGGCCACACGCGTGCGTGCCGGTCGGCGCCGATGCGGCCGATCAGCAGCTGCGTCTGGACGGCGCCGGGGCGGTCCACGATGACGACCCGTCCGGTGTCGTCGGCGGTCACCGGCGGTACCGGACGCGGCTGGCCCGCAGAGCCCGTCCAGGCGCCCAGGGTGTCACCGAGGAGCGCGTCGAGGTCGACTCCGGTGAGGTCGCCGACGACCACGGCGGTGGCCGTGGCGGGCCGGACGTGCCTCTCGTAGAAGGCGCGTACGGCGGCCGAGTCGATCTTCTCCACGGTGTCCGCGGTGCCCTGGCGCGGACGCGACATGCGCGCGGTCGCCGGGAACAGCTCCTTGGAGAGTTCCTTGGCGGCACGCCGCGACGGGTTGGCCAGCTCGTGCGGGATCTCGTCCAGGCGGTTGCGGACGAGCCGCTCGACCTCGCTGTCGGCGAACGCGGGCGCCCGCAGCGCGTCGGCGACCAGACCGAGGCCCTTGGCCAGGCGGGAGACCGGAACCTCCAGGCTGAGCCGGACGCCGGGGTGGTCGGCGTGCGCGTCCAGGGTGGCGCCGCAGCGCTCCAGCTCGGCGGCGAAATCCTCGGCGGAGTGCTTGTCGGTGCCCTCCGAGAAGGCTCGCGCCATGAGCGTGGCGACGCCGTCGAGGCCGGCCGGCTCGGCGTCCAGGGGTGCGTCGAGGATGACCTCGACGGCAACGACCTGCTGGCCGGGGCGGTGGCAGCGCAGGACGGTCAGGCCGTTGTCGAGCGTCCCGCGGGTGGGGGCCGGGAAGGCCCAAGGCCTGGCCTCGCCCGCCAGGGGCTGGGGGTGGAAGTCCATCGCGGCGAGCTCGGTCACTGGGCCGCCTCCTCGTTCTCGTCCTCGTCGGCGGTGTTCTCGGCGGGCTCGGTGGGCTCGGTGGGCTCGTAGACCAGTACGGCGCGGTTGTCGGGGCGCAGGCGTGCCTCGGCGGCCTCCCGGACCTCCTCCGCGGTGATCTCCAGCACACGCTGGACGGCGGTCAGGGCGAGTTGCGGGTCGCCGAACAGCACCGCGTACCGGCACAGTTCATCGGCGCGGCCGGCGACCGTGCCCAGGCGGTCGAGCCACTCACGCTCCAACTGGGCCTGGGCGCGCTCCATCTCCTCGTCCGTGGGGCCTTCCTCGGCGAACCGGGCCAGCTCCTCGTCGATGGCCGTCTCGATGACGGGCACCTCGACATCGCCGGACGTCTTGACGTCCAGCCAGCCCAGGGAGGGCGCGCCGGCCAGGCGCAGCAGGCCGAAGCCGGCCGCCACAGCCGTACGGTCGCGGCGGACCAGGCGGTTGTAGAGGCGGGAGGACTCGCCGCCGCCGAGCACGGTGAGCGCCAGGTCGGCCGCGTCGCACGCGCGCGTGCCGTCCTG
>NZ_MUBA01000540.1 GCF_002154575.1 Streptomyces bobili | reverse complement strand
GGCCAGAAGGGCGGCGGCCGGGGGTCAGAGCGGCCGGGGGTCAGAGCGGCTGGAGGTCGGGCACCCGCTCGCGCGGCGCCGCGCCCTGCGGCATCGCCGGGTGCATCCCGAGCAGCATGATGCCCACGACGGCCGCGGCGAGCCCCGCCGCCTCCCAGGCCAGCGCGCCCGCGTCGGTGCGCAGCCGGTCCCCGAGGAAACCCACCCCGCAGATGATCCCGGCCAGCGGCTGGGCGGCGGTCAGCGGAGGCAGCGACATCCGCAGGGGCGCCGTCTCGAAGGCGCTCTGCACCAGCACCAGGCCGGTCACCCCGAGCACCAGCACGGCGTACGGCTGCCAGCCGGTGAGCAGCAGGGCGAGACCGCCGTCGGAGAAGCGTTCGCCGCTGACCCGGGTCAGGGCGTCCTGGACGCCGTAGAGGAGCCCGGCCGCGAGGGCGAGCAGCACCGGGCCCGAGGACAGCCGTGAGCGTTTGGCGTACGCGGTGAGCAGCAGGGCGAGGCCGACCATCCCGCCGATGATCAGCCAGTGCCGCAGCGGATCGGAGACCGCGGTGCCGCCGCGCGGCTCGCCCGCCACGATGAACGCGCTCACCCCGCCGCCGAGCAGCAGCAGGCCCGACCAGCCCTGCCGGCCGAGCGGCTGTCCGGTCTGGCGGCGGGAGAGCGCGAGGGCGAAGAGCAGGTTCGTCGCGAGCAGCGGCTCGACCAGTGACACCTGGCCGTGGCCGAGGGCGGTCGCGCCGAGCGCCATGCCGGCCACCATCAGCCCCATGCCGCCGAGCCAGCGCGGTACGCGCATCAGGTCGAGCAGGAGCCGGGGCGAGAGGAAGTCGCCGAGGGGCGCCTTCTGGGCCGCGTTCTGCTGGAGGACGAATCCGAAACCCAGGCAGCAGGCGGCGCTCACGGCGAGAAGCAGAACCAGAACCGACACGCTGCGTACCTCGATCATCGGGTCGGGCCACGGGGCGGGGAGCCACCGACTGTAGCCTCCGGGCGCGCTCGGCGCCCTGCGAGTGCCCGGAAGAACGTGCCTCGGGGGAGTACCTTGCTCCGGGCGCCTGACGCGGTCGCGGCGCCGGGGGCGGCGCGGCGCGACCGTGCGGCCATGCTGAGGGACGGGAGCGGGCCGCGCCATGGCGTACGCCACATTCGCGCCGCCCGCGGTCTCGCGACCAGTACGGGGCTCCGCCAAGTACCGGCCACCGGAAGGCAGTTGGGGGCGGTCGAGTGCCCCGGCGCTTGACGGCAGGCGCCGGCTGGCGGTTTGCTGAGGGTGATCGGCCGATTGCGGGCCGATGACGTGCCCGCCGCACGAGCCGTACGCGGCGCCCTGCCCCGGCCCGTCACCGAGAAGCACGAGGAAGTCCCGCGGTGCCCCCACCACCCCCGTTGTCCCTGTCCGGGAGCCGAGAGCGCCCGGCCGCGACGGTCGACACGACGTTCGCGGAGACCATGTCCGTGCAGGCCGCGCTCGCCGACCCGCTGCTCACCGAGTCCCCGCTCACCGCGCCGCCGCCCACCGACCCGGCCCTCGACGACGCCGAGCTGGCCTGCGCCCGTGCCGCGCTGGCCCAGGGCCGACGGCAGGCCGCCCGCTCGCTGCTCGTCCGCACCGGTGACGACTGGGACCGGCGCGGACACCGGATCACCGTCCTCGCCCTCGGTCCGTACGCCGCCGCCCACGCCCACGCGTGGCTGCTCGCCGAACCCGGCTGCGCCGACGCCGCCGTCCTGCTCGCCCTCGCCCACGTCCGGCGCGCGCTGCGCGGCAAGGAGACCCCGGCCACCGCCCGCGCGGCCTGCCGGACCGCCGCCGAGGCCGCACCCGCCGACCCCACCCCCTGGCTCGGCCTGCTGATGCTGGAGCGCGAGGGCACCGCCGACGCCGTCCGGATCTTCGAGGAGGTCCGGGCCCGCCACCGCGACCACCACCACGCCCACCACCTGATGGTCGCCCTGCTCGCCGAGCGCCGCGCCGACGCAGGACCGGACCAGCTGCACGAGGTCTACGACTTCGCGTCCTGGGCGGCCGAGCAGGCGCCCGCCGACTCCCCGCTGGCCATCCTCCCGATCGTGGCCCACGCCGCGCGCTACCGGGCCCTGGCCGTCCGCGGCCACGCCCCCGCCGACCCGACGACGGCCCGGCACTGGCGCGACCACCGGGCCGCCGACGTGATGAAGGCCGCCTTCGACTGGTGGCTCGAATGGGAGCACGACGGACACCCCCGCCTCCTGGTCGACCTGAACTTCCTCGCGCACGCCAAGTTCTGCGAGGGCCGGCCCGCCGAGGCCGCCGCCCTGTTCCGGCGCATCGGCGACCACGTCACCCCGGCCCCCTGGTCGTACCCGGACCGCGACCCGTACGCCGCCTTCCACGCGGCCCGCACGGCGGCGCTCGGCCGGGAGGGCTCCGGCTCCGGTTCCGGTTCCGGCTCCGGTTCCGGCTCCGTGAAGTGATGACGGAATTCTGACGGCCTGCCCGGACCCCTGGCCCCGCCCATGCCCCGAGTGCTCGAATGGGGCCGTGACAGCAGAACCACCCGAGGAACGCGGCACGCCCATCGGCCGCCGCGTCTTCCTCGGCACGCTCGGCCTGGGCGCCCTCGGCGTCGTCGCCGCCCCCGTCCTCCAGCGCGGCCTGGAGGACTTCCTGGGCAGCGCCGCCGACAAGGACCCCACCGGCCTCACCGGGCTGCTCCCCAACGGGGGCGGCTTCCGCTACTACTCGGTGACCTCCTCCGTACCGCACAAGAACGCGGAGACCTACCGCCTCACCGTCGACGGCCTGGTCGACCGCCCCGCCGACTACTCCCTGGCCGACCTGAGGGCCCTGCCCCAGACCCGCATCGTCAAGGACGTCCAGTGCGTCACCGGCTGGCGGGTGCCCGGAACCCCCTTCGAGGGCGTGCGGCTGTCCACGCTGCTCGACGCGGCCGGAGTGCGGGCACGGGCCGGCGCCGTCCGCTTCACCTGCTTCGACGGCACCTACACCGAGAGCCTCACCCTGGCCCAGGCCCGCCGCTCCGACGTCCTGGTGGCCCTGCGCATGCAGGACGAGGACCTCGGCCACGACCACGGCGGCCCGGTCCGCCTGTACGTGGCCCCCATGTACTTCTACAAGTCCGCCAAGTGGCTCTCGGGCATCACCGTCACCGAGAAGGTGAAACCCGGCTACTGGGAGAAGCGCGGCTACGACATCGACGCCTGGGTGGGCCGTTCGAACGGGCGGGACGATGACCCTACGAGCTGACCCCGCCGACGCCCCGCCCGCCCCCACCCGCATCCGTCGCTTCAGCCGGGCCGAACGGTGGGTCCACCGCACGACCGCCCTGCTCATGGGCGTCTGCGTCCTGACGGCGGCCTTCCTGTACGTCCCCGAACTCGCGCGGCTCGTCGGCCGCCGCGAGCTGGTCGTCCGCGTCCACGAGTGGGCCGGCCTCGCCCTGCCCGTCCCCGTCCTGGCGGGACTCGCCTCCCGCGCGTTCCGCGCCGACCTCGGTCACCTCAACCGCTTCGGGCCGCACGACCGCCGCTGGCTGCGCGCCGCCCTGCGCCGGGACCGGCGCGCGGAGTCCCGGCCGGCCGGCAAGTTCAACGCGGGCCAGAAGGTCTACGCCGCGTGGATCGCCGGCGCGACGCTGGTCATGCTCGGAACCGGGCTGCTCATGTGGTTCACCCACCTCACCCCGATCATGTGGCGGACCAGCGCGACCTTCGTGCACGACTGGCTCGCCCTGACCATCGGCATCGTCCTGGCCGGCCACAT
Source organism: Streptomyces bobili (assembly GCF_002154575.1). Classification (GTDB taxonomy): domain Bacteria; phylum Actinomycetota; class Actinomycetes; order Streptomycetales; family Streptomycetaceae; genus Streptomyces; species Streptomyces bobili. The sequence goes on along the minus strand of NZ_MUBA01000540.1, from coordinate 3,353 downwards.
CGGCATGGCCCTGGGCGACCCGGAGGCCCGCCGCGGCATGCGCACCGGATCGGTCGACCCGGACTGGGCCGACCGGGAACACCCGCTGTGGCGCCGCTGACCACCGAATGGGTCTCAGGACGTGCCGAAGTCCAGCAGCACCTTGCAGGACCGGCCGCGGTCGGCCGCCAGGGCGAACGCCGACTCCGCCTCCCGTACCGGCACGACCGCGCTGATCAGCCCGTCGAACGCGTCCTCGGCGGCGAGCAGCGCCAGCGCGTCGTCGAACTCGGTGTCGAAGCGGAACGCCCCGCGCAGCTCGATCTCCCGGCTGACCACCAGGTTGCCCGCGAACGGACTCTGCCCCGGCGGCAGCATCCCGAGCTGCACGACGACCCCGCCGCGCCGCACCAGCCGCAGACAGGTGCCGAGCCCCGCGGCCACCCCGGACGCCTCGATGGCCACGTCCACCTCGGACGGCCACCCGGGGTCCGCCGGGTCGTCGGCCCGTACGGTCGTGCCGGCGCCGGCGATGCGGGCGTACTCCAGCGCCGCCGGGAGCAGGTCCGTCACGGTCACGTGTGCCGCGCCCGCCGACCTGGCCGCCGCGACCACCAGGCAGCCGATCGGCCCCGCCCCGGTGACCAGGACGTGCTTGCCGGCGACCGGCCCGGCCCGGCGCACCGCGTGCAGCGCCACCGCGAGCGGCTCGGCCAGCGCGGCCCGGCGCGGCTCCAGTCCCTCGGGCAGTAGCCGCAGCTGCTCGGCCGGGACGGCGATCTGGGCCGCGAAGCCGCCCTGGACGTGCGGGGTGCGGGCCGCGCTGCCCAGGTAGCGGGTGTCCCGGCAGACGTTGCGCCGGCCGTCGCGGCACTCCGGGCAGACCCCGCACGGGGTGGCGGGGTGCACGGCGACGGCCCGGCCGGCGAGGGGGCCCGTGAGGGCCGTCCCCACCACCTCGTGGCCCAGCACCATCGGCTCCGCGAGGCGGAAGTCGCCGGCCCCGCCGTGCCGCCAGTAGTGCAGGTCGGACCCGCAGACGCCGCCGTAGCGGACCGCGACGAGGACCTGACCCGGGCCGGGGACCGGCGACGGCAGCTCCTCCACCCGCAGGTCGTCCTGACCGTGGATCACACAACCCAGCATCCGCGGGCCCCTTTCACAAGACGCTCGTCATGCCGCCGTCGACGTACAGGATCTGGCCGCCGACGAAGTCCGCCGCCGGGGAGGCCAGGAACAGCAGCCCGCCCACCAGGTCCTCGGTACGGCCCCACCGGCCGGCCGGGGTGCGTCGCCGCACCCACGCGCTGAACTCCTCGTCCTCGACGAGCGGCCGGGTCAGCTCGGTCTCGATGTACCCCGGGCCCAGGCCGTTGACCTGGACGCCGGACGGGCCCCAGTCCGCGCACATGCCCTTGGTGAGCATCTTCAGGGCACCCTTGGTGGCCGCGTACGGCGCGATGCCGGGCCGGACCACCTCGCTCTGCAGCGAGCAGATGTTGACGATCTTGCCGTGGCCGCGTTCCGTCATCCGCCGGGCCGCCTCGCGCCCGACGAGGAACGCGCTGGTGAGGTTGGCGTCCAGGATCCGGTGCCAGTCCGTCTCCGCGAACTCCAGGAGCGGGGCGCGCAGTTGCATGCCCGCGTTGTTGACGAGGATGTCGAGCGGTCCGACCCGCTCCTCCACGTCCGCGATGCCCGCGGCCACCGAGGCGCCGTCGGTGACGTCGAACACGGCCGTGTGCACCCGCCCGCCGGGCAGGCCGGCAGCCGCCTTCGCGAGGCGGTCACCGTCCCGCCCGTTCAGGACCACCGTGCAGCCGGCCTCCGCGAGGCCGCGGGCGAGCGCGAGCCCGATGCCACGGCTGGAGCCGGTCACCAGGGCCGTACGGCCGCTGATGTCGAACAGAGGGTGAGTCATGTCCCCGTACCCCTAAATGACCAGGGAGAGCAGCAGGACCAGGCCGCCGGCGGTCACCGAGATGATGGTCTCCATGACCGACCAGGTCTTGATGTTCTGGCCGACGGTGAGGCCGAAGTACTCCTTCACCAGCCAGAATCCGGCGTCGTTGACATGGCTGAAGAACAGCGAGCCGGCACCGATCGCCAGGACCAGCAGGGCGGTGTGGGCGGTCGACATGTCGGCGGCGAGCGGCGCGACCAGGCCGGCCGCGGAGATCGTCGCCACGGTCGCCGAACCGGTCGCCAGCCGTATCGCCACCGCGATCAGCCAGGCCAGCAGCAGGGCCGGGATCGACCAGTCCTCGGAGATCTCCAGGACCATCCGGCCCACGCCGGAGTCGATCAGGGTCTGCTTGAAGCCGCCGCCCGCGCCGACGATCAACAGGATGCCGGCGATGGGGGCGAGGGACTTCTCGACGGTGGCGGAGATCCGGTCCTTGGTGAAGCCGGCCGCCCGGCCGAGGGTGAACATGCCGACGATGACGGCGGTGAGCAGGGCGATCAGCGGCGAGCCGACCACGTCGAACACGCGCTGCACGGTGTTCTCGGGGTCGTCCACGACGATGTCGACGAGGGCCTTGGCCAGCATCATCACGACGGGCAGCAGGATCGTCGCCAGCGTGACGCCGAAGCCGGGACGCCGTTCCAGGTCCTCCGAGGGCCGCTGCGGGATCATGCGCTCGGGGGCCGGCACGTCCACCCAGCGGGCGGCGAACCGGGAGAACACCGGACCGGCGATGATCACCGTCGGGATCGCGACCAGTACGCCCAGCGCGAGCGTCACGCCCAGGTTGGCGTCCACGGCGTCGATCGCGACCAGCGGACCGGGGTGCGGCGGGACCAGGCCGTGCATCACGGACAGACCGGCCAGCGCCGGGATGCCGATGCGCATCAGCGAGTAGTTGCCGCGCTTGGCGACCATCAGCACGACGGGGATCATCAGCACGACGCCGACCTCGAAGAACAGCGGCAGGCCGATCACCGAGGCGATCAGCACCATCGCCCACGGCATCGAGCGGCCGCCCGCCCTGGCGAGGATCGTGTCGACGATCTGGTCGGCGCCGCCGGAGTCGGCGAGCAGCCTGCCGAGGATCGCACCGAGCGCGATCAGCACGCCCACACCGGCGACCGTGGAGCCGAGACCGGTGGTGAAGCTGACGATCGTCTTGTCCAGCGGTGCCCCGGCGAACGCGCCCAGGGCGAGCGAGCCGATGGTCAGCGCCAGGAAGGCGTGAAGCTTGAACTTGGTGATGAGCAGGACGATGACGGCGATGCCCGCCAGCACGGCGATGCCCAGCTGGGCATGACCGGCCGAGGTGATCGGCTCGACACTGTCCGCCGCCAGCATCTCGACACTGAGTCTGGTCACGGGGGTCCCTTACACGTACGGGGGATGGGGGAGAGGGGTACTA
>NZ_MUBA01000054.1 GCF_002154575.1 Streptomyces bobili | reverse complement strand
GGGGCGGTCACCGGCGGGAGGTGCTCAGCGTGGCGTCCCGCTCGGGGAGTTCCGTGGAGGGGAGGCCGGTTCCCGACGCGGAGTTGTGCTTCGGGCGGCGTAGGGCGCGCAGTTTCCGGCGCGTGCGCCCGGCATCCAGCACGGCCCCAAGGATGCGTCCACCGGAGCAGCCGATCAGCTCCTGCATCTGCCGGAGGTCCTCCCGCCGGGTGTGGCCCGGTCGGACGACCACGAGGATGCCGTCGGCACGCTGCGCGACGGACAGCGCGTCAGCGTGTGTGAGGAAGGGCCTCGTGACGACGACGGTCGACGCGCCGGCATCGGCGGCTTCCGTCCGGTCCGACGGACCGGTGGCACTGTCCGAGGAGTAGGCGAAGCGGCCGGCGACATCGGCGTCGACGAAGGCGCTTCCGGCCGGAGGGAACTCTCCCGGGGCGGGAACCTCGATGGGGATCAGGGGCAGCCGCGTGGCGAGGCCGGTGGTGCGTGCGGCGGTGTCGAGCAGAAGCACGTCGCTGCCGTTGTCTGCCAGGGCGGCGCCCAGATTGGCCGCGACCTCCTCGGCGTCGCCGGCCCGCCGGGGGGCCACCACGAGCAGGTGGCCGGGACCACCCGGGTCGCCGATCTGCCGCACCCGGAATGCCAGAGCCCGGTAGGCCTCCGTCCGGGGACCGGCGGCACGGCCGAATGTCAGCACGTCCCCGTCACCGCCGTCGGCAGGCAGGACGCCGACCACCGGAGCGCGCAGGGCGCTTTGTACCTCGCCTACCGAGCCGACCCGGCTGTCCAGGGCGGAGCGTACCCATGCCAGCACGATGCCCAGGAGAAGTCCGGATGCCAGTCCGAGGGCGATCAGGGTCCGCAGCCCGGGGCCGACGGGCAGGGCGGGCGCTGTGGCCCTGCGGACGACGTCGCCACCGTCGGTGTCGCGGGCCTTGATGTCGAGAGCGCGCTTCTGCAGGTTGTAGAGCTGGTTCTGGGCCGCGGACTTGGCAGTCTCGACGCCCAGGGACAGCCGCTGGTTCAGCACGGCGATCTGTTGCTGCAGAGCGCGGGTGGTCCGCGCCACTGTGGCGTCGTTTCGGCTTTCGCGGTCGCCGAGATAGGCGTCGGCGAAGGCGTTGGCGCCGCGCGCCGCGCGCTGTGGGCTGCCGGCGGTGAACTCGAAGCGCAGGACCTGTGATTGGAGCGGGTTGGTGACCCGCACCTGAGTACCGAGCGTCCCGGCCTGGCTGTCGGGCCGGCCCAGGAGGCGCGTCGCGCGCACGGCGACGGTGGCACTGGCGGCGATCCGCTGCTCGGTGCTCATGCTGACCTGGTTGTCGGCCGAGACGCCCACGGCGCCGAAGGGGTCGGTGGTGGAGCGCACCAGTACTTCGCTGGTGGCGCGATAGGTGTGGGCGCGCTGCAGAGACAGGGCCAGCCCGCCCAGGACACCCAGGAGGATGCCCAGCGCGATCAGAGCGCGGTGGCGCAGGATTCGGCGCAGTTGGTCGCGTAGCTGGTCCGGTTCGTCGTACCGGTCGTCGAATGGGATGGGGCCGGTCACCGGTGCCCTCCTGTTCCGGAGATGGATGTATGACGGATTGGTGCGATCGGCTTCGCTGCCGGGGGGAGCCGGCCGGTGCGGGTGCTGATGAGAAGCGGAACGGTCAAGAGGAGGGTCAGCGGGCCTGCGATGCCGAGCAGGCTGCCGCGCAGGAAGACCAGCTGGTAGAAGGCGAAGGCAGGCACCAGCAATGCCGCGAGACTGCCCGACCGGCCGCGCAGCAGGTGGCGCACGTCGTCCACTCGCCGTCCCAGCGAGCCGAGGAGACAGAAGACGCCCACCACGCCGAGCGGACCGGCCCAGAGGTAACTCTCGATCCACAGCGGCGCGGAGAGATTGCGGAACTCATAGCCTGCGTAGCGAGCCAGTCTGATGCCGGTGTCCTCGGGCTTCTCCGGCCACATCGAGCGCGGCACCATGAACAGCGGGGGGCCGAGGGCGTCCTGCGGGGAGAACCCGTTGTCCCGTGTGAAGTCGATGCCTGTCTGTACCTGCTGGAAGGCGTCATAGTCTCCGTTGGCGGTGAACTGGGCGGCGAGGGAGGTCACGGCCACCTCCTCGCGGTCGCTGTAGCGGAAGTAGTCGCTGTAGGGGAAGACGACCAGGAGCGCCGCGACAATTGCGGCGGCCGTGATCCGGAAGGCGCGGGGCCGGCTCAGCCGGGGCACGGTGAACAGCAGCGTCAGTACGACCGTGCCGACCCAGAACCGGGGTTTGCTGACCGGGTTGTTGACGACTGCGTTCAGTACGATGAGCACCGGAAGCAGGAGTCGGCGCAGCACGCGAAGCCAGCGGTCGCCGCCCGTCAGACGGGGCACGTGCAGCAGTCCCAGCAGCGCCCAGAATGCGGGCACGGACAGTGACCAGCTGAGCAGTACCTGGAGGAAGGCGCCCTCCCCGTCACCGATGGCGCCGGCTTCTGTGATCGCCTGACGGCTGGTGAAGTAGGCGGAGAGCCGACCGGGCTGACGCGAGATCAGCAGCAACGCGAAGGCGAGGGCCACACCGCTCAGCGCCAGCAGGCGCCAGGGCGCGAGACGGCGTGAGAGCAGCCGTTCCAGCAGCCCCGGCGGGGCGGTCACCGCGCGGGCCTGCCGGTGGCGCGCGGCCAGCGCCGTTCCGGCGCTGTAGGCCACGAGACCCAGCTCGATGACAGCGACCGCTGTGCAGGCCGTCGCCTCGCCGGCCCGGTAGGGCCACGGGTACGCGTCGGAGGCAAGCATCGCCAGGGGCGCCAGACCGAGCCAGATGTAGGCGAAGACCCAGAAGCCGAAGCCGACCAACCGCACGGTGGGAGCAGTGAGCACCCGGGCGAGCGCACCACCGGCGTGGACGACGACGACAGCCTGGAGAAGGAGCGCCGACGACATCCGCATGCCGTCCGACTGGAGGACCAGCCCCGGCAGCAGGACGATCAGGGTCACGGTCCACAGGGAGACCGCGGCCACGCTGCGGACGCGGGCGCCTCGCATCCGGACCTCTCCGTCGAGCGATTTTTCGTCCTGAAACCTCACCAAAGGATATATAGCGGTCCTGAACGCAGAACTGGGCTCACCACGCACTAGACGAAGGAATCGATGTATTAGTCCTCAAACATGGTCATCGAGTGATCTCCATGACCACTGGCGTGCCTTAGATCTCAAATCAGGACAAATCTGCATAGCTTATCGCGCAGGTCTCCGCAGGCCCGGTGCTGGATCGGCCGTGACAGGCGGCGGTGGACCTACTGATCACCCATCAGACCCCCAACACACAAAGGGAACCGCGCATGAGCAAGCAGACCGATGTCGTCGTGGCCGGAGGCGGGGGATTCATCGGCGGTCACCTCGTCGGCGAACTTCTCGCCCAGGGGAAGACCGTCCGCTCCATCGACATCAAGCCTCCCCACGAGTGGTACCAGCTCCACCAGGACGCCGAGAACGTGATCGCCGACCTTTCACTGCTCGACAGTGCACGGGCGGGCGTCCAGAACGCGCGGCAGGTGTACATGCTGGCCGCCGACATGGGCGGCATGGGCTTCATCGAGAACAACAAGGCCGCCTGCATGATGTCGGTGCTGACCAGCACCCACATGCTCCAGGCGGCGCACGAGGCCGGTGTCGAGCGCTACTTCTACTCCTCCTCCGCCTGCGTCTACGCCGCCGACAAACAGACCGACCCCAATGTCACCGCCCTCAAGGAGGAGGACGCCTACCCGGCACAGCCGGAGGACGGCTACGGATGGGAGAAGCTCTTCTCCGAGCGCATGTGCCGGCACTACGCCGAGGACCACGGGTTCACCACTCGCGTGGCCCGCTACCACAACGTGTACGGCCCCCACGGCACCTGGAACGGCGGTCGCGAGAAGGCGCCGGCCGCGGTGTGCCGCAAGGTGGCCGAGGCCGTCGTGTCCGGTGACCACCGGATCGACATCTGGGGCGACGGACAGCAGAGCCGTTCGTTCATGTACATCGACGACTGCCTCCACGGCACCCAGATGATCATGCACGCGGACAGCGGTGTCCCCGTCAACCTCGGCTCGTCGGAACTGGTGACGATCAACCAGCTCGTCGACATCGTCGAGCAGATCGCCGGCATCCGCTGCGAACGCACCTACCAGCTGGACGCCCCACAAGGCGTACGCGGCCGCAACTCCGACAACAAGCTGATCCGCGAGATCTACGGCTGGGAACCGTCGATCTCCCTGCTCGACGGCCTGGAGAAGACCTACGCCTGGGTCTACGACCAGGTCAAGCGCTCCCACCAGTGAGACCGAGCCGAGACCCCGCCACGGAGAGCCGATGAGGATCCTCGTGCACGACTACAGCGGCCACCCGTTCCAGGCGCAACTGAGCAGGGAACTGGCACGCCGCGGCCACGATGTCGTCCACTCAACCTGCACCGCCTACGTGTCCGGCAAGGGCAACCTCGCCGGAGACGCGCCGCGCCTGCGTTTCGTCACCATCGGGGACAGCACCGCGCTCCGCAAGGAGCACTACTTCCAACGGCTCTGCCAGGAGACCCTGTTGGGCCTTGAACTGGCCCGGCAGGTGCGCCGGGAGAAGCCCGATGTGGCCATGCTGTCCAACCTGCCCATCCCCATGCTGGTCGCGGCAGCGGCCATGCTGAAACGGCTCGGCATCCCCTGGGTGCTGTGGCACCAGGACGTCACGGCCGTCGCACTGAAGACGTTCGCCGGTGTCGCGAAGTCCATGGGTGTCGCCGCCAGGGTCTTCGGGGCAGGCGAGAAGTGGGCGGCACGCAAGGCCACGGCCATCGTGGTGATTGCGCAGTCCTTCCTGCGGATCCACCAGCAGTGGGGCACCGACGCCAAGGTCACCGTCATTCCCAACTGGGCACCGCTGGACGAGATCGTCCCGCGGACAAGGGAAAACGACTGGTCCGCCGAACAAGGTCTGAACGGGGTGCGGACGGTGCTGTACTCCGGCACCCTGGGTCTCAAGCACAACCCGGTGCTGCTGGTGCAGTTGGCCGAACGGCTGGGGGAGCGGGGCACCCCGGTCCGTCTCGTCGTCGTCAACGACGGCCCTGCCGTGCCCGTCCTCAGGAGGGCCGCAGCCGCCCGCGGGGTCGACCTGACCCTGCTGCCCTTCCAGCCCTACGCGCGACTGCCCGAAGTGCTGGGCTCGGGCGACCTTCTCGTCGTCGTCCTTGCAGCGGACGCAGGTCAGTTCTCCGTCCCGTCCAAGACGCTGTCGTATCTGTGCGCCGGGCGTCCGGTGCTCGGACTCATGCCCGGCGACAACCTGGCCGCGCACCTCCTCCGGCAGGCCGGCTCAGCGGTCTTCCCTCCGGCGGAGTCCGCACTCGACGAGGCTTCCGCATGGGCCCAGGAAATCCTGTCCGACCCGGCTCGCGCCGAGTCCCTGGGCAAGGAGAGCCGTGCCCTCGCCGAGCGGGAGTTCGCCCTGGAGGACTGTGCCTCCCGTTTCGAGGACATTCTCCGCACGGTCAGCCGCACCCCGGCGCGCTGACGCCCTTGCGGGCACCGGCCGTCTCGAAACCACCGCGCCCGCGGCGGGCCCGAGACGGCCGGAGCATCCAGATCAACCGTGACCCGGTCGCCCCCGGTAGACGTCCTCGAGTCGGTCCACGACCGCCCGGATGGAAAAGACCTCCTCGATCGCACGGCGACCGGCCTCGGCCACAGAGCGGCGTAGCGTCTCGTCGGCAAGCAGCAGGCACACCGCGTCGGCCAGAGTCTCCGGGCTGCCGTCGGTGACCAGCGCCGCTCCCCTGCGTGTCAGTTCGGCCGCGATGCCGCTGCTGTCCGTGCACACCACCGGCGTTCCTTCGACCAGTGCCTCCAGCACCGTCATGGGGAAGGGCTCATCCACACTCGGCAGGACGTAAACGGCCGCTTTGCGGTAGGCCTCCAGTGCCGCGGAGTGGTCCAGCGCACCGCCGTACGAGACCACCTCGGTCAGTCCGCGATCCGCGATCACCTGACGCACGGCCGGAAGCGACCCTTCGTCCGCACCGAACAAGGTGAAGCGTGCCTCAGGCATCTCCTTGTGCACCAGGGCGGCCATCTCGACGAACGCCTCCGGGCGTTTGCGCGGATGAAGCCGGGCCAGGAAGACCACCTCATGGTCGCTGCGCGGCAGGGTGCCCGCCTCATCGCCCACGCGCAGACCATTCGGCAGGGAAACCAGCGGTGGCGCGTCCGGACCCAGTACGTCGGTCAGGGCCCGGCGCTCCCGCTCGGTGAGCACGAAACAGCAGCGCGACCGGCGCAACAGAGGCACGTAGAGACGGTCGAAGACACGCGCCAGGGTGTGGCCGCGGGGCTCAACCATGCCGTGGGTCTGGGTGACGAAAGCGGTACGCCGCAGGCGGGCCACAAGGAGCGCGGAGAGCGAGACGAGGTCGCGTCCCGCGTGCAGTTGCACGACATCGGCGTGCCCCATGGCCCGCCACAAGTCCCACAGCAGCAGCGGGTGCATGAGTCCCAGACAACCCCGGCCCGGGACGACCCGCCATGCCGGACGGGAAAGGAAACGGACGGCGCCGAGGCGGCGCGCGGCGGGCGATCGGCCCCGCCACAGCGACACCAGCGTCACATCGTGGCCGCGAGCGGCGCACTCCTCGAGCTGGGCCAGGGCCACGCTCGTCGGCCCGCCAAAAGCGCCACCGTCGCTGACGAGGGTGACGACATGAACCAGTCTCATGTCGTGGTTCCCTTCGCCGGCATGGTGGTAACGGACGCGTCCGTCACCGCCGCACCGCCCACGGTGAGGACCTCGCCCGGTGCGAGGTCCCGGTGGGCGACGGCGCCGGCACCCACTACCGCGCCGACCGCGACGGTGACCCCGCGCAGGACGACGGCGCGCGCCGCGACCCAGCTGCCCGCTTCCAGCCGGATGGGGCCGTTGTCGAACTCGAAGGTGGCGGAACGGCGACGATGGCTGCCCGTGCACAGCAGTGCACCCTGGGACACGCAGCAGTCGTGGCCGATCGTGACCGGTTCCAGATTGAGGATCCAGGCGTCCTCACCGATCCAGACGTCGTCACCGATGTCCAGTTTCCAGGGCCAGTGGATCCGCACTCCGCGCCGGATGAGCACCCGCTGCCCGACCTGGGCCCCGAAGGCGCGCAGTAGTGCCGGCCGCCAGCGCGCCGGGAACCACCAAGTGGCGAAGAGGAGATGAAGGACGGCGTACCACGCGGCCTGGACCGGCAGGGAGCGGCCCTTGTCGTATCCGGTGCCCGTGAACCCGCGCAGGGAGCGCCCTCCGAGGGGTTGATGCGTGGTGGTGCCGTGGGTGTCACCTGGGTGAGGGGCGATTTTGGACGGTGCGGCTCTGTGGTGTGCGGCTGAGGTCTGTGCCATGGCGGTGTCCCTTCCGAGGGCCTGAGACGTCTCCAGCCGCGATCCTTACCGTCCCCCGGGACGGATCGTCCGCGATCTCGGCGTGTTGGCGGCAGGCCTGCCCGGATGGAGGATGCGGCCCCGGAAGGGCCGCATCCGGCCTCAGTAGGCGCCCTGTCCTTCGAGCACCACGCGCACCGTGCGTGCCATGACGTTCATGTCACCGGCCAGCGACCAGTTGTCGACGTAGCGCAGATCGAGCGCGACCGTCTCGCGCCACGACAGATCCGACCGCCCGCTCACCTGCCACAGACCCGTCAGGCCCGGTTTGATGCGGAGCCGGCGCATCTCGACGCTGTTGTAGTTGGCGACCTCCTCGGGGAGCGGAGGGCGCGGACCGACCAGGGACATGTGACCGAAGAGGATGTTGAACAGCTGAGGCAGCTCGTCCAGAGAGTAGCGGCGCAGGATACGGCCCACAGAGGTGACCCGGGGGTCCTGACGCATCTTGAACATGTGCCCGTCGTTCTCGTTCTGCGCCTCCAGCCCGCTTTTCATCCGGTCCGCGTGGACCACCATGGTGCGGAACTTCCACATGGGAAACAGCGTCATGCCGCGGCCCATGCGTGTCTGCCGGTACAGGATCGGCCCCGGCGAGCCGAACCGGACGGCAAGGGCCAGCACGAACAGCAACGGTGAGAGCAGCACGATCAGTATCAGGGCAGCCATTCGGTCCAAGAGGGCTTTCGCCAGCGTGTGCATGCCGCGCTGCAGAGGCGGCGCGATGTGCAGCAGGGTGAGACCGGCTGCCGACGTCGGCCGTACACGCCGTCGTGCGACGTCGACGATCCCCGGCAGCATCACGAGTGAGCGGCCTTGGTCGTGGAGCATCCATGACAGTCTGCGCACCCGGTCACCGGAGACATGCGGACCGGGTGCCACGAATACCGTGTCGGCCAGGAGCTCCTCGGCCGCCCCCAGCACCGCCGCGGCATCCTCCTCGGGCGTCTCGGGCGTCTCGAGGGGCAGTCGCCCACACACGGGCACTCCGGAAAGGACCTCGCCCTCACCCACCGGGCACGCTCCGACCACCACATACTCGTGGTCGGTGCGCTGGGCGAGTTGCTCGACAACGGCGTCGACCGTCGGGGCCTCACCGACGATGACCACGTGGCGCAGGGCGCGGGCTGCTCGGCGGGTCGCTAGCAGGTGACGGTGGATCAACTTCTGACAGACGCCCGTGAGAACCAGGGCGGGGATCAGTGCCGTGAACGCTTCGGCAGGCACGCTGTCCAGCCCGCAGACCACACGCAGAGTGGCCAGGGCGCCGACAAGGACCAGCCAGTCCCGTATCACGGCTCTCAGGCCGCCCCCGTCGCCCCAGGCCAAGGGCGTGTACCGCCTGCTGACCACTCCGATGAGCGGCCAGAGCAGGGCGGCCGCGGCCGCCAGGCGCAGGGGGTGGGGTTCGCGAACCTCTACGAAAGCCGCAGCAACCGGTAGTGCCGCAGCAAGGAGGTCCACCGTCACCGAGAAGGGGGCGTACCAGCGTGCCCGACTTTCCTCGCGGTGGATTGGGCGATGTGCGACAGGCGTCGGCGCCTGCCGGGGCATCGCGATTCTGAACCGCCGCATGGTCCTCTCCCTCAGATCCCCCGATATGGAACGCCAGTCCGACTGTCGAGCGCAGGTGCTGACAGCCCCACTCGCTGGAATATGCCTCTTATATCACCACATAGATATGAAAAGCATTCTTTATGTCGATACGCTCTGTCACGTGTTCGGACATGCCTGCCGGTCGGGCCGTCGCATCGCCCCCGCCGGAGGCCGAATACCGGCCTCCACCCGTTGCACGACAACCAAGCTGTCGTCGCGCCGGCAGGACGAGAATCGCTGGATCGGCGCTGCGATGCCCGAGCGACTCGCACCTGGAGAGTCTCCGCGTCGACCGCCGGCTCGGAGGAGTCCGGCCCGAGCGCCCGCGCCGCTCCGCCGCACTCCGTCCCGACGGCGGCCCTGTGCAGGAACGCCGACAGCACGTGCGCACCGCCTGGGGCAGCAGGGCCGAACGATCGAATCGAGCGTTCACCGGCGACTGGTGGGCCGCTTCTCAGCTCCCTTCGAAGCGGAACCGTTCACGTACAAGATCGAGGAGGACTGGTCGGGGCGCCGCCGGGTGATGGCCATCTCTTCGGTACACGCGCACTCGTCGGGGACACTCTCGGACGTGACCGGGATGCTCGCGCAGGAACCTCCGCCGGGCTTCGACGTACCGCATCGGCGTGAGCCCGGTGAACGCCCGGAACTTGTGGCCGAAGACCGGTGGGTGGTCGAGGGGACCTTCGCCCGGCTGCACGGGCTTGCGCCGACGGCGCGTGTGCTGGGAACGACGAGCCGCCATCCACGATGCGTTCCTCGAACTCGCCTGCTGCCTCATCACCCACCGACAACTCAACTCATTTCGTCGGCTGTTGTCAGCAGTGGTATCCGTCCGGGCACTCGGGGAACAGCACTCCGAAGAACAAGAAGAAGAGAATCGGCACACTGGACACCGCGGCCATGATCAGGAATCGCCCGCGTACCTCTCGCCGGTCCCCGACCCGGACCACCACGAGTCCCGCTGCCGGCGCAATCACGGCAGTGAACAGGGCCATCAGGCCGAACGCCCAGCCGATCTCTCGTCTCACGTCCGGCAGCCCCATCGCATACGCGATCGCCGGGGTGAACAGGAGGACGGGCGCAGACGCCCACCACCACGACAGTGCTCTGATGATCCGGTCCGCTCGTGTCGGCGCCAGGCCGGTCGGCCTCGTTCCCCCGCGACGGCTTTCCGGAGCGATCCCAGACGATGGCATGCCCGCATCGTAGGCGGCTGAGGGGACATGTGGCCGTCTCAGGCATTCAGCCCCGGTTGCCGGGGCCGTAGTACTGGCCGCCGGGGACGGTCGGATCGGTGGTGGCGCGCAGGATGTGCCAGGTGACGGGCACGCGGGGCGCGGCGGGCGTGTTGCGGGTGAGCTCGGTGTCGGACGCGCCGGGACGGGCGGCCACCGTGACCGTGGTGCCGTGCAGTGACGGCTGCCTGTCCCCGCGCCCAGACGGAAATCCGTCGACCTCGTCCTCGCGTGCCACGCCCGGCCTACCCCCTTGCGATTCGAGTAGTTGCCACATGGCCGAGAGGAGTGTCGACGGCCTTGAGTACCGCGAGATCCGGACCTCTACCCTGGAGGCATGACGAGCGGCATGATGAACGCTCCGGTGCGCTTCAGCACAGCCGGCCTTCCCGAGACCGACCGCATCGCCCGGTGGGAGGAACACAATGCCAAAGCCCTGATCGGGCTGCGTTGCCGATCGCTGCACGACACCGCGCTCGACGCCACGGAGATCAACCTTCAGCTCCCCACGGCTCACCTGGCCCGGGTTGTCGGCAGCCCGCACGTCGTCGAGCGGGCCAAGTCCGAGATCCGCCGCGTGCCTTCGGACGCAGTGGCCTGCTACCTGACGCTCGCCGGCGAGGCCTTCTTCTACCACGACGACGGCGTACGGCTGCTGCACCCGGGGCAGCTGCTGGTCTGCGACGCGGACCAGCCGTTCATGCGGGGCTTCTCCCACGGCCTGGAGGAACTGGCGGTCAAGATCAAGGGCGATGCCAGGACGGAGCTGGATCTGCCGCGGGCTCGAACCCTCATTCCCCAGGGGGATCCGGTCGAGCAGGGCGGCGACTGGCATGCGCAGCGCGCGGATGTGAGAGCCTCCACGCACGCACGTGACCAGTCGAGTTCGGCGGCCGCGTTCAGCTCCGCGAACAGGACCCGATTCAGCCGGTCGAGGGCTCCTGCTGTCTGCCACCGTCCAGGCGGCGCCAGCAGGTTCGTCTCGAGCCGAACCCAGTTCCAGGGGTAGGAGTCGCCAGGCTATGTCGCTGTAGAGGACGAACAGAATGCCCTGGAGGCAGAGCCGATCCGCCACTGGTCGGCTCCGGGGACCGCTCCGGCCACGGCGGCAGTAATGGCTCGATCAGTGCGCACAACTCATCGTCCACGATCCACGGTCGAGTACCCGCATTCCACGAATGGCCGAATCGTCACACCGGTTACGCCCCACCAACACGCTTCAACAAGATCCTGTTACGAGCTCGTCGGGCGTGGGCATCCATGACCCCGACAGCATCCTGGACGGCAACTCGTGGATCGAGTGGCGCGGCGCCCGCGCGCACCACTGGAGTACTGCCTGAGCTGCTCCCCATCACCCTGGTACGGATACCGTCCTGCTTCGCTCCTGCACTGCGTGGCGTCAGGAACTCACCGATCTCCCTCTCTGTCGCAGACTGTTCTCAACAGACGGGCTCCGGGGATGCGTCGGCCCAGATTGCCACCGTGGGAACTTCCCGCCGCACCCGCCCTCCATCTTGATCCAGAGCAGAGGCCACTGCTCCCCGGAGCCAGTACACACTGGCTAAGATCCCCGGGGACTGATGACCATCACGGTCCGGCCGCGCTCGCCGTCGCGTGCGAGGACGGCATCCGGGTCATCCCGCCCATGTGGGAGCTGTGAGGTCCCGAGCAGGGCCGGCGTCGACACCGTGAGGATCCATGCTCTGCCAACGCGTGATCTAGGAGCACGGCACCAGCACTCCCGCCGCCATCACCCGCTCAGCCCACGCTCCGGCCGGCCCGCTGCACGCTTCAAGGTCAGGGCCAGGACGTCGGGCTGGTTCAGTGTGCCGGCACCGTCCGGGGAGATCAGCCAGCGCAGCGAGCCCCAGCGGTGGTGCGGCGCCGGGGCTGTGATCCACGCGCCCTCGCCCGCGCAGCGCAGCCCCGGGCCAAGGCACCGGGAAGCCGTGCCCGGCGGCACGAAGAAGCCCACCTGAGACCGCCGCGCGTCACACAGAACAGGCCCCGGCCTCAGCAACGGCAGATCCTCCAGGACGTCGGCAACACCCCGCCCCAGTTCTTCCGCAACGATCACCACATCCCACAGGCGCCCCGCGGGAAGCAGCGCGATACCCATGAGGCCGAACCGCCACTCCCGCTTGCACGCCCGGGGATCCTCCGAAGCGGCAGCGAGCCACTCCGAGGCGCTGGACTGCATCCACATCAGTGCCATCGCACCTCCCTTGCACAGCCCTCATCGCGGCCACCTGCCGACGCCGCAGGACAGGGACAGTCACGCCCCGGCGCTCCGGCGTCGGTACAGCACCGCTCGGTTCACGCCCCAGTGCATCGCGCGCTCCACGGGGCAGGCCATAGGCCGGACACGGAGTTCGCCACATGGAGTGAGCGCAGGCGCGCGTTCAGGGGCAGATATATGCACGAGCGCGCCCTCACAGCTCCTTGGCCCCGGACCGATTGGTGTCAGCCCCCAGGACGAACAGCCGGTCAGCCCGTGCTCCCGCTGCGGCACCGACCTCCTACGGCACTGGCACGGCCCGCTGATGATGGGCGTCTGGATGGAACTCTGCCCGGTCTGCAACGCCCGTCGTCCGGCCGCCCGCGCGTAGGGAAGGCGGGGCGCTTCCTGCGGTCAGGCGTTCGTCGCTGCGCAGGTGATGGGGTGAAGATCCCCACCTCTGCTCGGCAGTTCCGCAGCCGTGCTCAGCTCGGCGCCCACTCCACCTGCGCGCGGACAGGCCGTCGGCCCTCGAGCGACCACGCACGGGCGGTGAACGCGATCGACTCGTCCGGCTGCGTGGGCACGATGTGCGGGGTGCGCGTCAAGTCCCCTTTCCATCCGAAGGGGTTGGCCGTGGCTGACGGGTATCCGGTGCCTGGTGCGTGTGCCGTATCATCTGCGCACTGCGCCTGCCCGGGGGATGACGGCGGGATCGCAGCGTGCGGAGGACGGGGGCCGTGATGGCCGGGGATCAGGATGACTGGAGTGCGCGGGCGGTGTGCCGCAGTGCTGATCCGGAGGAGCTGTTCGCCGAGGGTGCGGCCCAGAACCGGGCCAAGGCCCTGTGTACGGGTTGCCCGGTGCGCACCGAGTGTCTCGCCCACGCCCTTGATCACCGCATCGAGCACGGCGTCTGGGGCGGCATGACCGAACGGGAACGCCGGGCCCTGCTCAAGCGCCGGCCGACGGTGACCTCCTGGCGCCGTCTGCTGGAAAGTGCGCGCGCCGACACCGCGAACCGGGAGCCGGGGAGGCTGCGTTGTCTGAAGGCGGTACAGCGCGGACCACGCACGCGATGCAACGTCAAACTGACGGCGTCGGCCACAGTCGTACCGTCCTGTCCGTTCCCGCCGTGCTGAGCAAGCCTCCCTTCGGTGCGAAGCTCACGCCAGTGACGGGTCCGTCGTGGCCGGTGAGCGGCTCGCCCAGCGGCCGGCCGGCCGCCGGCGACCAGAACCGCACGGTCGCGTCGTCACCTGCGCTCGCCACCAGTTGTCCGTCCGGTGAGGAAGCCACGCATCTGACGGGCCCCGTGCGACCGGTCAGCGGTCGCCCAGTCCGGGAGGCGGCAACCGGATCCCAGAGCCGTACGGTCGCGTCCGCGCCGCCGCTCGCGATGCGGCGCCCGTCCGGCGAGAACGCGATCACGCGCACGGGACCCTCGTGGCCGCTGAGCGGCCCGGCGGCCGGCGTCCCCACCGCCAGGTCCCACAACGAGTCTCCTGCTGTGATAGCCATGAAGACCTCCGGTGAGTGCTCAGACGTATGGCTCATCTGCCAGTTCAGAAAAGACCAGACCGAATGAGATAGCGCCGTGGGACCGCGCCGACCTAAGGGCATCTCGGCGGCGAGGGACCACCGGTGCCAGGACACCTTGAGCATGATCTCGCTCGCCGCCCCCGTGGGTGAGCCGATACTGTGGCCGGCATAGCCAATTGCACGGTGGGCTGGATGCTGTGACCGCATTGGGCAACGACCTAACCCAAGGCGAGGTCGAGATTGAAGGCCGCGCTGATGAGCGATAGGTGCGTGAATGCCTGGGGGAAGTTGCCCTGTTGCTCTCCGGTCCGCCCGATCTCCTCGGCATACAGGCCGAGATGGTTGGCGTAGGTGAGCATCTTCTCGAAAGCCAGCTGCGCTTCGTCGAGGCGGCCTGCACGCACGAGTGCCTCGACATACCAGAAGGAACAGATGGAGAACGTGCCTTCGTCGCCGCGCAGCCCGTCAGGGCTGGATCGGGGGTCGTAGCGGTAGACGAGTGAGTCGGAGACCAGGTCCCGCGTGATGGCATCCAGGGTGGACAGCCATTTCGGGTCCGTGGGCGCGATGAACTTCGTCAGAGGCATCATCAATATGGCTGCGTCGAGCACGTCCGTGCCTTCATGCTGGACGAAGGCCTGGCGTCGCTCCGACCAGCCGCGTTCCATGATGCGCCGGTAGACGGTGTTGCGGCACTGTTGCCACCGTGGCAGGTCGGCGGGCAGGCCGCGTCGGTTGGCGATGCGGATCGCCCGTTCGATAGCGACCCAGCACATCAGGCGCGAGTAGATGAAGTTCTTACGCCCGCCCCGCGTTTCCCATACGCCTTCGTCCGGCTGGTCCCAATGGGCGCACACCCAGTCCACGATGGCACACACGTCGTCCCATTGATCACTGGAGATGGGCTGTGCCCACTTGTCGTAGAGGTAGACGGAATCGATGAGGGCTCCGTAGATGTCGAGCTGGAGCTGGTCGGCGGCGGCGTTCCCGATCCGTACGGGGGCGGATCCCTGATGGCCCTCGAGGTGAGTGAGTTCGCTCTCGGTCAGGTCAGTGCGACCGTCGATGCCGTACATGATCTGCAACGGCCCCGAGCTGTTGGTCTGGCCAGGACGGATGTGGGCGGTGAGGAAGGTAATAAATGCCTCGGCCTCCCCGGCAAAGCCCAGCCTGAGCAGGGCGTAGACGCAAAACGCGGCATCGCGGATCCACGCGTAACGGTAATCCCAGTTGCGTTCTCCGCCGAGTTGCTCGGGCAGAGACGTGGTCGGGGCGGCGACGATGGCACCGGTCGGGGCATAGGTGAGGAGCTTGAGGGTGAGGGCGGAGCGGTGCACCATTTCCCGCCAGCGTCCGCGGTATCGGGACTGGCGCAGCCAGCCCCGCCAGTAGGCGACCGTGGCGGTGAACTGCTGTTCCGCTTCCGCGTGAGCGCAGCCGCGTTGGGTGATGTCGTCGCCGATCTGGTCGAGCGCGAACACCGCCGACTCGCCCTCGCTCAGCTTGAATTCAGCGCGCACGTCGGTGCCGTCGCCCTCCAGCGCCACCGTCGCCGTCAGGGCGAGGCGAGTGTCCGCACAGGTGAAGACGGCGGCGTCGGGGGACATCCGCAGGGTGTGCGAGGCGGTGCCGTAGTGGAAGCGCGGGGCGACGCGCACTCGGAAGGGGACGGTGCCCCGTACGCACACGACGCGGCGGATGAGTCGGTGGCGCTCGATCTCGAGCGCGTTGTCCGTCACCGGCATGAAGTCCTGTACCTCCCCGACGCCGTCCTCGGTGTAGAAGCGGGTGATCAACACATTGGTGTCGGGGAAGTAGAACTGTTTGGTCCGCGCCGTCACAGCAGCGGCCAGGGCGAAGGATCCGCCGCGATCGGCGTCGAGGAGCGAGGCGAAGACACTGGGGGCGTCGAAGGACGGGCAGCAGTACCAGTCGATCGTGCCGTCGGTCCCGACCAGGGCCACCGTACGTAGGTCGCCGATCAGGCCATGATCGGCGATCGGCAGGTAGCGAGGACCTGCCTGAGCGCCTGAGAAATCCGCTGTCCCGGCCATCGCCTGCCTCCGCATCGGATCGCGGGCCGAGGACCCATCTGCGGTGGTGCGGCTCGCGGGCTCCTTCCAGCTTAGAAGCAAGCGGCCATGCACGGGCAGGTGAGCGGGCAGACTGCCTTCCCCGACCAAGGGCGCGGCTACCAAGTAGGCGTCACAGCTGCCAGCCATTCCGTCCCTGGTGACGGGCCTGCCGGGACAGCACCTTTGCAGCGGTGTTCCAGACCCGCGCACTCGTCCACCTCGGGCAGGTGACCGCGACTCGCCGGCCGAATGCTGCACCCTCGGTCCTGACCTGCACACCGAGCAGACCACGAGGGGCCTATGCGCCGCCCGGCCACGTCGGGGCATACAGCCCCGCACGGCGTGGGTCGCTCAACCGCGTCGCAGTGCCTTCTTGCCTGGGGTGATCACGGTGTTCTCGCGTTGCGGTCGTTGTAGCCACGGTTGCCGAACCTCTCACGGGCAGGGTCGGGGCCGCCCGCAATGGTGAAGCGGATCCAGCCAGGAGGGATCCCGGTCATCGGTCCGGTCGGCGGCTGCACGCCGACGGAATTGATCTGTGCGACCCGGATGCGGGTTTCGCAGCGGCCGGCGAGCAGACGGGCAAGCCAGGCTGGCCGACGTGACGAACCGCCCGACAGAGCTGATGTGGTCAGGCGCCAGGCCACATGACGGGCGGCTCGTTGACGGCCGCGCGGACCTGCCCTACAGGCTGTGGGGCCACTGTCCGTACAACCCTGGAACGGGCAGGCGCTGAGGCGAAGAACGCCGCGGCGTTCAACCTCGCCGTGCTCGCCAAGCTCCAGAAGCTGAAGCGTGCAGTGCACAGCGCGAGAAGAACGTCCGGCCGCAGAACACCGCCGACGGGAGGTAGTGGGAAGTGTTCCGCGCTGCCTGGCCTGGCTCATCGCCCTTGGGCGCCACCTTCTGGAGTCAGGTGGTGTCCTGGGCATTCACCGTGACCGAGCATGGCGGGCACCGCTCGGGCGCCCGCCGAGCGAGTCACGCGACGCGCGACGCGGCTTTGGCTGTCTCCGACCGGAAACCGTGGCCGAGCTGGGGCGCGAGCCCGTGGTAGTGGCGGAAGTTGTAGATGAGCGGGCTCCAAACACCGGGGTCGATGTGGTGCGTGCCGGGTACGACGATGCGCTCGTCGGCGTGGACCCGGACCACCTCGCACTCGGCGGACTGGAAGTGGCCCTCCCCGCCCGGGGTCAAGGCGATGGACCTCGCCTCGAGTTGGAGGGGGCACTGGGCGATCCGAGGCGGCCGTACGAGGTCAGAGGCGCGCGGGGTCAGCCCGGCGGCGGCGAACTTGTCGGGCTCGTGCCGGTACACCGCCCGCTTGCTCTCCGGCACCGGATCGGCGCCGGTGAGCGGCGCCAGGCTCTCCACCTGCTCCCAGAGATCGGGCGAGGCGAGGTTGATCACCACATCCGGTCGCTCGGCCAGGTTGCGCACCGTCTGGCTCTCGCTGCCCAGGCCCAGGACGACATGCTGTCCCAGTGCCCAGGCGGACGAGATGGGAGCGACGTTGAAGGTCCCGTCCGCGTTCTCCGTGGTGAGCAGGACCACCGGCGTGCCGAAGTAGAGGATGCTCGGCCGAATCACTCGATGCCTGTCGGTCATCTCAGTCGTCATGCCGAGAACGCTAAGGGCGGGACTCTTCGGCGGCGGTCGAAGCGACGGCCGCGGACAATGGACCTGTGACCAGCCCCGACGTGTACGCCGAAGAGCCGGATCTGGCTGCTCTGGCGACCCTCCTGGCCGACCGTACGCGTGCTGCCTTCTGTCTTGCGCTCCTGGACGGCCGGGCCTGGACGGCGACGGAACTGGCCCGGCTTGCCGGCGTCGCCCCGTCCACCGCGACGAGCCATCTGCACAAGTTGGTGGCCGGGGGCCTGCTGGCCGAGGAACGAAAGGGCCGGCACCGCTACGTCCGGCTCGCCGACCCGGACATCGCCGAGATGATCGAAGGGCTTGCCGCACGGGCACCTCAGCGTGCGGTGCCGGTGCGTTCCCTCACCGCTGTCCGCCGTCACCGGGATCTCGCCTTCGCCCGTATCTGTTACGACCACCTGGCAGGTTCCCTGGCCGTCGCGATCACCGATGCGATGACCACGGAGGGATACCTGGCCTGGGACTACGGGCCGACGCTCACCGCCGCGGGAGCCGGCTGGCTGAGGGAGTTGGGCATCGCCGACGAACCCTCCGAACCGTCGGTGTACCGCCCGCACGTGCGTACCTGCCTCGACTGGACCGAGCAAGGTCTCCACCTGGCGGGCGGCGTGGGCGCGTCCGTCTTCCGCCACGCGGTCGAGGCGTCGTGGCTCGTCCGCGTGGACGATACGCGTGTCGTGAGGCTGACCGAGAGCGGCCGCGAAGCGCTTCGTCTGCGTCTGGGACTGCTGGACGAGGCGCTGACAGCGGGCTGAGGCCGAGCTGCCGAGGCACCGCCGCGTGAGGCACCCGGGGGTCGTGGAGCCGAAGCTGGACGGCACCCGCGCGGCCAGCATGGACCTCGTGGTCGTGGTGGGGGCGAGTGTGTCGAGGAGGGGGGGAGCGTCACGCGTTCACCACCGTCGACCGGGGCAGGTACGGGTCGAAATTCTGGTGTGGGTCACTGCCGACACCTGGTCCGGTTCGCCTCGACGCCTCAACGCCTCGACGCCGGGTTCCCCGTCACCGGCTACCGCTCCACCCTCACCGTCCACGAGGTGCCCCGCGAGCGGGAGACGTCCCGGGTCGAATGGTCCGGCGTCTTCACCCCGGCCGGTCGGCCGTCTGCGACGAGGAGGCCGGGCGCCCTCTTCCGCGCAAGGGCCGGAACCAGGCCGGGCCGAGCTTGGCAGGTTCGGTGCCGAGCCCGACGTTCATGGTGTTGTCCCCACCAGGGGCGCAGCGTCGAGATCAACGACATGGACGTGAGCTCCTGCTCGACCTCGTCGACCGCGCGAAGGCCCGCGACGCGGTGGCCTCGTGGACCGGAAGGGTCAACATCGTCACCCCCGCACGGACCGGGTGGACGCCGACGCGCTGCTCATCCGGCCCCACGGCTGTCTCGCCCGGGCCTTGCCCACCGGGGCAGGACCTCGACGCCACCACGCCGGTGCGTGCGCCGGGCACATGGTCCGGCCAACCGGCCTGAGCACCACATTAACGGTCGCCTCAGGTTCGCTCGCTAGGAAGTAGGCATCCAGATAAGCGATGCAACCCGTATGTAGGAGGCTAGTGATGGCAGTCAACGCAGCGCCGTCCGGGGAAGCGCCGGCAGGCCGGTTGGCAGGCCGGTGGGTGCCATGGTTGGTGATTGGCTTGTGGCTGGTGCTTGCGGCGGGCATGGTGCCGCTGAGCGGAAAGTTGAGCTCGGTCACCACCGACAGCGCCGTAGACACCCTGCCGGCCAGTGCCGAGTCCACCAAGGTGGCGGTGCTGGACGACAGTCTCCCCGGCGGTGACAACAACACGTTCGTCTTCGTGTACCACCGCGCCGGCGGCATGACCGACGCCGACCGCGCGACGGTCGAGCGCCACTACAACACCCTTGCCAAGCGGTACCCGCCGAAGGCGACGGCGGCGGCCGGCGAGGACGACGAGGGCTCACCGACGAGCCCCTCCACCGACCGCAAGGCGATGTTGTTCACCCTCGAGGTGAGCACGGTCTACGGCGCACCGGAGGACATCGTCGGCCCGTTGCGTGACGCCGCGAAGGACCGCCCCTCCGGCCTGGAACTCGACGTGACCGGCCCGGGTGCGATCGACGGCGACATGGATGCCGTCTTCGACGGCATCGACGTGCAGGTCCTCCTCACCACCATCGTCGTCGTCACGCTCCTGCTCATCCTCACCTACCGCAGCCCGGTGTTGTGGATCATCCCGCTGGTGGCCGTTGGCGCGGCCGCACTGACCTCGATGGGGACCGTCTACCTGCTCGTCAAGGGCTTCGGCATCGTGGTCAACGACCAGAACTCGGCGCTGTTGACGATCCTGGTATTCGGCGTCGGCACGGACTACGCGCTGTTGCTCATCGCTCGATATCGGGAGGCACTGCACCACCATGAGAACGTCCGGGTCGCGATGGTCCACGCGCTACGTGGCGCGGCGCCGGCCATCGTCGCGTCCGCGGCCACCGTGGTCGCCGGCTTGCTCTGCCTGCTCGTCGCGGACCTGAACAGCACCAGCGGGTTGGGCCCGATCGGTGCGGCCGGCATCCTGTGCGCGCTGGTGGCCATGCTGACGCTGTTCCCG
Source organism: Streptomyces bobili (assembly GCF_002154575.1). GTDB lineage: Bacteria > Actinomycetota > Actinomycetes > Streptomycetales > Streptomycetaceae > Streptomyces > Streptomyces bobili. The sequence continues at coordinate 16,835 of NZ_MUBA01000054.1, read as the reverse complement.
GCGGTGCTCGTGGTGCTCGGCAGGCAGATCTTCTGGCCGGCCATCCCGCGGTTCAGCACGGCCGTGGAGGAGAAGCCTGGGCTGTGGGGACGGCTCGGCACCGCCATCAGCCGCCGCCGGTGGGTGGCGACGCTCGGCTCGCTCGGAGTCCTCGGCGTGCTTGCCCTCGGGCTGGCGGGCAACACCGGCGCCCTGCGGGAGCAGGACCAGTTCCTGTCCGCGCCGGAGTCGGTCACCGGCTTCACCGTTCTCCGCCAGCACTTCCCGGAGCTCGGCGGCCAGCCGATGACGGTCTTCACGCGGCCGGCGCACCAGGAGCGGGTGCTCGACATCGTCAAGGACACTCGCGGTGTGGCCCTGGCCATCCCGGAGCAGACCAGCGGTGGCTGGGCCAACATCTCCGTGTTCCCGAAGGACGCGCCGGACACCGTCGCAGAGTACGACACGATCAAGCGGGTGCGCACCGCCGTGCACGCGGTGAGCGGGGCGGAGGCGATCGTCGGCGGGCCGAGTGCGGAGAACCTCGACACCGAGGTGACCACCAGGCGCGACGAGAAGCTGGTGATCCCGCTGGTGCTCGCCGTCGTCCTGATCGTCCTCGGGCTGCTGCTGCGCGCGGTCCTGGCCCCGCTGGTCCTGATGGCCACCGTGATCGTCTCATTCGCCGCAGCCTTCGGCGGCAGTGTGTTCGTCTTCGACACGATCCTCGGGTTCAAGGGGATCGACTATTCGGTGCCGCTGCTGGCATTCCTGTTCCTGGTGGCGCTCGGCGTCGACTACAACATCTTCCTGGCCAGCCGGGCCCGGGAGGAGACCGTGCGTATCGGCACCAGAGAGGGCATGCTCAAAGCCCTCTCCGCCACTGGTGGCGTCATCACCTCGGCAGGCCTGGTCCTGGCGGCCACGTTCGCGGTCCTCGCCACACTTCCGCTGGTGATGCTGATCGAGGTCGGGCTCCTGGTCGCCTTCGGCGTGCTGCTCGACGCCCTGCTGGTGCGGTCGGTCCTGGTGCCCGCCCTCACCTTGCTGATCGGCCGGCGGATGTGGTGGCCGAGCCGGCTGTCCCGTCCAGCGGCGGAGCTGCCGGAGGGTCAACAGTCGCTCGCCGACGACGAGGAGCCCGCGCTGCAGCGGTGAGCGCGGCGGCACGGACGAGATCCGGGACGGGGACCCAGGCCCGTCCCGGATCTTTTTCATGGGCCCGACCGTCGCCGCCCTTGGTCCTGCGCCACACGCCGGGGCTGGGGTCGGCGCATCGCGGTGTCCTGCCCCGACGGTGAGTCGCGCGGGGCCATGCCTGAGGGCCGCCGTCCCTTGTCCTGCGCCGCGCCGCCGGGGCGGGTCAGCACGCCGCGGTGTCCTCCCCGGCGGTGAGCCGCGCGATCGGGGCGGGCGGGGCCGCGGCCGGAAGGTCGACCCGAAGCAGCGCGCCACCGCGTGCGGAGCGGGCGACGCTGGCCCGGCCGCCGTGGGCGTCGACGACTCGCTGCACGATCGACAGCCCCAGACCGGATCCCGGCAACGCCCGGGCGCTGTCGGCACGGTAGAACCGGTCGAACACCCGCGGTACGTCGGCGGTGTCGATGCCCGGCCCGGCGTCGTCGACCTCGAGCACCGCCGACGCGCCCTCGGCACGGAGCCGGACCTGGATCGGCTGGTCCGCGGGGGACCATTTGCCGGCGTTGTCGATGAGGTTGAGCACCGCTCGCTCGAGCGCAGCGGGACGCCCGCTCACCCACACAGAGGTCACGTCGAGCGCGACCTCGATGTCGGGCACGCGGGAACCCGCCCGGGTCGCAGCGGCCACCACCACGTCGGCGAGGTCGAGCACCTCGGTGCTCTCGTCGCTGACGTCACCGCGCGCCAGGTCGGTCAGCTCGGCGGCAAGGGTGCTCAACTCGGCTACCTGGGCGCCGAGATCGTTGAGCAGCCGGGTCCGGCTCTCCGCCGGCAGTGCGCTGTCCAGGGTGCCGCGCCGATCGAGCCGGATCAGCAGCTCGACGTTGAGGCGCAGGCTGGTGAGCGGGGTCTTGAGCTCGTGGGCGGCGTCCTCGGCGAGCAGCCGCTGGGCCCGCCGGGAGTCCCGGAGCGCGGCGAGCATGTCGTTGATCGACTGGATCAGCCGCCGGATCTCCCCACCGCCCTCATCCGGGATGTCGGCGTCAAGATCCCGGGTGTGCGCGACACGTACCGCAGCGGCGGTCAGCCGGTCGATCGGTGCCAGCCCGGTCCGCGCCACGGTCCGCCCGACAAGGGCGCCGCCGACCACGCAGAGCAGCCCGATCAGCAGCATGCCGAACCCGAACCGGTTGATCGGGCTGTCGTCGACGACGCGGGCCACCTGGACCGCGCCGTCGCCCGCCCGCAGCGTGTAGATGAGGTAGCCGTCCTCGTCGCTGTCGTTCGACTCCATCAGGTCGGCCGACGCGCCCTGCGCCACGCGCCCGGCGTGCTCGCTGACGGGGGGCAGCGCGGGTTGGCCGGCCGGCGTCCGGGTCGAGCCGTCGGGCAGGATGACCCGCACCAGCCGACCGGATCCGGGATACGGCGGTAGCTGGACCTGCGCCAGACCGGCGCGCTGCGCGTCCGTCGCCAGGACGCGGGAGTCGGCGCGTAGCTGATTCTTGGCGCTGTCCTGCAGCTCCCAGCCCAGTAGTTCGCTGGCCACCTGGAAGGCCACGAACACGCTGACCGCGATGGCCGTCGCCGCGATCACCGTCAGCCTGGCCCGCAGGGACCGCCGGCGCCACCATCGGGTCAGCCGGCGCGGTTCCCGGCCGGCGGGCCTGCTCACGGAGGAGTCTCCCGCAACGTGTATCCCAGGCCGCGCAGCGTGTAGATCAATCGCGGCTCACCCTCGGCCTCCATCTTCCGGCGCAGGTAACTCACGTATACCTGGAGGTTGTTGGCTGTGGCGCTCATGTCGAAGCCCCAGATCGCCTCGAACAGCGCGTCGCGGGTCACGACCCGGGTCGCGTTGCTCATGAGGACCTGGAGGAGGGAGAACTCGGTCCGGGTCAGGCGCAGCGGCCGCCCGCCCCGCCACGCCTCGAACCTGTCAGGATCGAGCCGGACGTCGGCGAACGACAGGATCTGCGACTCCCCGTCGGTCGGCGTGCGCCGGCGCAGCAGGGCCCGCACCCGGGCCAGCAACTCCTCGGTGGCGAACGGCTTGGGCAGGTAGTCGTCGGCGCCCGCGTCCAGCCCCGTGACCCGGTCGGAGACCTGGTCACGGGCGGTCAGCATCAGCACCGGCAGATCCCGCCCCGCGGCCCGCAACCGCCGGCAGGTCTCCAACCCGCCGAGGCGGGGCATCATCACGTCGAGGATCAGCAGATCCAGCGTGTCGCCGTCGGCCCCAACGACCCCGTCGAGCACGGCGAAACCGTTGGCGACGGTGCTGGTGTCGTAACCCTCGACCTGGAGCACCCGCTCCAGCGACTCACGGATGGCCGCTTCATCATCCGCGATCATGATCCGCACGCCGGCCCGCCCCCTTCCAGTCGATGTTTTTGCCGCTCATTGTCCCCGATCAACCTGAGGCCAGGATTAGAGCGTCGCTGGGGACCGCGCTCTCTTACGGATCCAAGAAATGGAACCTACTACGAGCATCTGCCCCTCAGTTCGGAGTCGCGGGTGTACTGGGCGATGACCGCGGTGATACCGCGTCGGCTGACCGGGGCGACCACATCGGCCTGGCGCACCGCATGACCGGCGGGGAGCTGACGCTCGGCGCGGTGCCGGCGCGGCTGGAGGAGCGGAAACGCGAGATCACCGCACAGGCCGAGACGATGCGGGAACAGGTCGCGCAGCTGACCGCACAGCTCGACGAACCCGGCCGGGCCGCCGAGGAAGTCCGGATCACCCGCAAGACACTGCTGGGGCTGTCCGACCCCGGGCCGCCCGCGCCGCCGGCACCGAAGCTGCCGGATCACCCGGCTTACCAGCAGATCATGGCGGTGTTCACCGCGGCCGCCCACCCGCTGCGGGCCCGGCAGGTGTGCGAGGCCATGGACCTGGCGGTCGCGCCCAACAACATCAACAACGTCCGCCTCAAGCTCAAGCGGCTGGCCGGCCGCAGGATCCTGACCGAGACCGAGCCAGGCTTGTTCACCCAGCCTCGGCCGTAGCCGACCGACGTCACCACGACCTGCCCGCTCGTCCCGCACGAAACGAAGAATCGGGCATAAAATCTCATAGCGCCCTCTGAGATCTGCTGTGCGGCCCGTTGGCTGACACTGTGTTCAGCAGTTTTCCTCGATATAGAGGAGCGTGAGGCCGTCTGTGGAGACGAACTCATAGGGCGCGTAACTCGGTGTGCATTCGGCCATGAGCCGGTCCTTGATCTGGTTCCAGGTCGCGAGCCGGTCGGTCGCAGGTACGTGGCGGAATTGGCCTCCGCCGGCTTCTCCTATGATCAGCGCATCCGCTTGGGTCGCCAGACGCTGGGTGAGCCGTCGGTGAAGCGGGCCTCGGACTTTCCGCCAGAGTTGGCCCTCGTCGTCGATGAACTCCTCACGGCCGGCGGGCGACGGCACTCCTTCGCCGGGCGGGTCCGGGGCCGGTGGCAACGAGGCCACCATCTCGGCCAGTGTCGCTTTGCGCGGACGTCTATCGGGCATGGCCGAACCCTTCCAGGCGTTGTCGCACGATGGCTCATGGTTCTGTCGCTGAGAGACCGTGTTCCTGACCGGATGGCCGGTCGGTCCGTGGAATCGTAGGCCCCTTCCGCAGCCTGGAGCCGTCTGGTCGTCTCAGGGGCGGCAGTACTGTCCTTCGCCAGCGCTGTGGTGGGCGAGGATGTCGCCGTCGGCGGACAGGTCGACGGCTGCGAGGAGCAGACGCTGACTGACTTCCCAGGCTCAGCCACCCCGATCGCGCGTCAGCTCGCGAAGGCCACGAGTACAGAGGCCGTCTGGTACCGAGTCACTGGCGCAGATGATGCCTCGTTCTGACATCGGCGACTGCATCACAACGCAGCACACCAGCTCATTGACCGGATGCGGCGCCCAGCCATCAGCGCACGAGCTAGTCGCGCTCGGGCCAGGTGAGGCCCTGATCGGTCCAGATGACCCCCTTGTTGCGGCAGAGGCAGAAGGGGTGGCCGATGGGGTCGGCGTAGACGCGGAAGCCGTAGCCGTCGGGGCCGGTGCAGTCCCGCTGCAGGGTCGCGCCGAGGGCCAGGACGCGGCGCTGTTCGGCCTCGATGTCGTCGACTTCGAAGTCGAGGTGGAACTGCTTGGGGTGCTCGCTGTCGGGCCACTGCGGGGCGCGGTAGTCCTCCACCTGCATGAAGGCCAGTTCGATCTCGCCGAACTGGATACCGGCCCAGTTCTCGTTACTGCCCTCCTTGACCGGGAGCCCCATCACTTCGGAGTAGAAGGCTGCCAGCTTCATCGTGTCGGGGCAGTCGATGATGAAGTCGGTTAGTCGTAGCATCCCGCGATCTTTCCACAAGATCAATTGGGCCGGACTTTGAGACAGGTCCTCCAGGCGAGGAGGCCCGTCCAGGCTTCACACGCACGGTAGGGAGCGCCCGCGCATGAGGGTGCACCGCGGCGGCCCGAGGTGAGACGAGGCGTCATTCGGCGGTGACGCCGGATGGGCCGGGCCGATCCCGCTGTTCGCATGCCCGACATCGGTGGCGCGCGGCGACCGGTTCACTCCGTCCGGCGAGCACTCTCCCTTCTTCCGCCGGCCCGGGGTGACCGGCAGGGCACCTGACCGGCCCTGCCGGTCACCCCGGCCGGCCTCGGTCGGGGGACTCGGTGTGCGCGTGCGCGGCTCTCCCCGGGCGGGGCTGGTCCGGCAGCTGCTCGTCCGGGCGGGTCGGTGCCCGCCATGCGCCGTGTGAGCGGTGCGGCCGCCGGCCGATGCCGTATGGGCGCGACCGCGCCGGGTCCGAACCGTAGGGAGAGTTCTGGCGTCAGTCCGCGTGGCCTTCGGCTGCGGCCGGCCGCGCTGGGCTGTGTGTGTCACGTTCGCGGACACGCACAGCCCAGGCATGGAAGGCAGTCTCGCGCGACTCCGGTGTTCTCCGCGGCGCGGTCCGGGCGTCGGCCGGCCTGAGCCCTTCGACCGCGAGTAGACCAACCATCGAAAGGGCCAGGGTCACTTCGGCGAGCCGCTGCCGTTCGGCCGAGCACTCCGCGCAGCGGCCGAGATGCGCGGCGCTCTCGGAGCACATCCCACCGTGGCGGTCTCCGGTCAGGGCTTGGACGGCCAGCTCTTCTCTGGTCTGCTCGCAGTTCACCATGTCTCCTTCGACCTCGGTTCCGGCTGTCACAACTGGAACGACCTCATTTCCGGAGTGGTTCACCCCATGACGTGCCGGGCGAAGAACAGCACCCCCGGCCGGGGGCAACCCGGGGAGAGCCCTCGGCATGCGACACGCGGCAGTCGAGCGGGTGGGGCCGACGGAGGGCCGGAGAGCAGGGACCGTCGGCGGAGCCCGGCCCGGACCCGACCGTGGCGCAGCTCGATGCAGCCGCCGGCGCCCTGCTCGACCGGACGGCACGGGGCGACGACACGGGCCCGTCGGGTGACGGCCGCGGACGGTCGAGGTCACGAGCCGGTGGGTGGTGGTTATTCGCCGAGCACCCCCCGCTGCTCAAGCGCCTTACGCAGGGCCCGTATCGCGTAGAAGGCGCGGCTCTTCACGGTCCCGGGCGGGATGCTCAGATGTGCGGCGGCCTGGGCCACACTGCATTCCAGGTAGTACATGAGCCGGATGACGGTCCGCTGCTGCTCGTTGAGATCCCGCAGTGCCTCGAGTACCACGTGGGCGGTGAGGGTGGAGTCCGTGTTGTCCCATGCGGCGTCCAGGTCCTCGGCAGGCATCATTTCCAGGGGGCGGATCTGGCGGGCCCGGTGGTGGTCGATGACCAGGTTCCTGGCCACGGTGAACAGCCATGGCCGCAGATGTTCGCCGCGGGTGCCCAAGAACTGGGCGTGTTTCCAGGCGCGTGCCGCCGTCTCCTGGAGGATGTCCTCTGCCTTGTGCCAGTCGCCGTCCAGCAGTCGGGCGGCGTACCGGACGAGCAAGGTCCCGTACTGGTCGTAGATGTCTTTGACGAAGGCGTCACAGTCGGCGTTCGACGCGGTGTGCCGGGCATGCACGCGGGTTGGAGCGGGGGTGGCGATCCTCGCGACCAAGGTCCGGTTCATAGGTGGTGCTCGATCCTGTTCAAGTGTTCTGTGGCGTGTCTCCCGCACGGACGGGAGCGTGGCGCCAACACTGTCCGGAATGCCTTGGCCAAACCTTGTCGTCTTCTTGCCGTCTCGGGCCGGCGCTCTTGTCGTCGTCCCTGTCGCGTTGTTGTGGTGCTCGTGGTGCTGACGTGTCCGGTGCTCCGAGCCGTTTCCTGGACAGAGCCGGAAGGAGTTGGCCGGGCGTCCGGTGTCGCTGTCGGTGGTGGTGCTCCGCTTCGTACACGGGGCGGGCTGGCCGCGGTCGGCCCGACCTCCCCCGAGAGCCCGGCGCATGAGGTCCAGTCACTCGCCGCCTCGTCGGCTGGCCGAACGGCCAGGCGCCGGCCGAGGCGGGAAGTACTGGGAGCGGCTGCGGACGGCGAACGACGGGACCCGCGGCGGCCAGTGCCCTCCTCGACGGTTCCGATCTGCCCACCCTGAGCAGCGCTGACCGCCAGGCCGATCACGCCGCGAGACCTTTCAGGCGCAGCTCGCCCACGACGGCGCCGAGCACGACATCGACCAGCTGGTGCAGGACGCCAAGGCGGGCTACGAGCAGGCCAAGGCTGAGGCTCAGGACAGCTGCGAGCAGGCCAAGCAGCAGGCCCGACCAGGGCACGGGCCAACGCCCAGGCCGAGTACGACAACGTCATCGCACAGGGTGAGGATCCGGAGAAGGCGAAGGCGGAGTACGACAAGGCCGTCGCCGCGGCCGACCTCGCAGCCGTCACCGTTTCCCCGGCATCCCGCTCGGTGCCGTCACCGACGGGGCTGACCCGAGGGTGGGGACACGCTCGTCCACCTCCCGCGTACCAGGTGCCCTCGCGGGAAGGCGCGGGCGGCGCCCGCGGCCGGAAGAAAGACGATCGCACGGTGAACCGGAGACCATCGCGCCACGTTGAACCGACCGGACGCACAGGCATCCGGCGATGGGACCAGACGACGACTCTTTGTCCCGCCGCCTCGGCGCGCGAGGGTCGGCCACGGGTCGGCGCCCCAGCTCACCTCCCGCACCACCGGCCGTCCCCTCGCACGCACCGCGCAGGGGGACAGCCGGCCCCCACGGTGCTGCTCGGCAGCACCGCCCCACCACGGAAGGACAGTTCCACCGATGAAGCGCTTCATCTCGCGTATTGGGCTCGTTGTGGCGGCGGGAGCCATGACGGCTCTTGTGCCTGCCCTCCCGGCCGCCGCGGCCAACCAGACCGGCTGTGGCGACCGGACCGACTTCGTCAAGGTTTGGTACGACGGTGGCAAGACCGTGTGCTATGCCAACGCGGGTGTCATCGCCCCTCAGCTTCCGAACGTCTACAGAATCACCTCGGGCAACAACAACATCGAGGTCCTGCTGGGCGACCATGTGAAGACCATGTCCAAGTGGTCGAGCATCGTCGACGTCGAGGGGCTCAGCTGGACGCTGCACATCCTGCAGATCCGCTGACCGCCGCGTCCGCGGGCGGCGCCCCCTTCCGGCCCGTGGCGCAAGTGCTGCGGGCGGCCGCTGGTGCGGGCGTCATCCGCATGCTCAGGGGCGGTCCGTCCCGTGAAGCCACGGCTTATGACGCTGACTTCGTTCGGCACCCCAGGGACACGCGACCGTGGCCCTGGCACGCTGACCACAGGTCGGGACGAAGCGGGAAGGCTGGCCCGCTGTCCGAAAGCTCGTCGGCAGTCCACAGCACCAGAGACGCCCATCCGGAGCGCACTACGCCCCGGCACTTCGCCGGTCGCGGAATGCTATCCGGATGACACGGGTGAACCGGACCCGGCTTCCGAGCGTAGGACATGAAGAAGGCCCCGTCACCGCGGCCGGACCGGTGTTCTGCTGGCTCGGCGTCAACTGCGACGCGCGGCCCAACTTCCTCCCACCCTGACGCAGCGGCATGACGACCGGATATTAGGTGTGTGCAATGGAATTGTGCACGTTTATCTCGACGGTGCCCCACTCGCCTCGTCAGTTCCCCACCAGTATCAACATCCCAAGAAATAGGACGTTCACGATGCGCACCACCCGCCCGTCTCGCCCGAGCCGCTGGCTCGCCCCGCTCGGTGTCACCGTGGCCGCAGGCCTGTCCGTCACGGCCCTCGCCCTCCCCGGTGTGGCGGGAGCCGCGGCCCCTCACCAGGAGCGCCCCACGATCGTGCTGGAACACGGGGCGTTCGCCGACGCCGCGAGCTGGGACGGCGTAGTGAAGCGTCTGCAGCGCGCCGGCTATCCCGTGGTGGCCGCTGCCAACCCGCTGCGTGGCCCGGCGAACGACGCCGCCTACCTGCGCAGCGTCGTCGACCACATCGACGGACCCGTGGTCCTGGTCGGCCACTCCTACGGCGGCACCGTCATCAGCCAGGCCGCAGCGGGACTGGAGGACAAGGTCAAGGCGCTCGTCTACATCGCCGCGTTCCTGCCCGACGCCGGCGAGAGCTCGCTCGGGCTGACGAACAAGTTCCCCGGCAGCACCCTCGGCCAGGTGATCGAACCGGTGAACTACACTCTGCCGGACGGCAGTCAGGGCGCCGACGTATACATCAAGCCGGACAAGTTCCACCGGCAGTTCGCCGCGGACGTGCCGGCGGACAGGGCACGTCTCATGGCCGTCGGGCAGCGTCCGGTTTCCGCCGCCGCGCTGGAGGAGAAGTCCACCCAGGCCGCCTGGAAGACGATCCCCTCCTGGTCCCTGGTCACCACCGAGGACCTCAACATCCCCGTGGCAGCCCAGCGCTTCATGTCGGAGCGCGCCCACGCGCACACGACCGAGATCGACGCGTCGCACGCGGTGTCCGTCTCGCGCCCCGACGCTGTCGCACGCGTCGTGGAGAAGGCCGCCCGCACGGTCCGCTGACCAGCGCCCCCGCAGTAGCGCGGGCGCATCCATTCCGCACCACCGCTTCGAGCATCCCCAACATCCCCAACATCCCGAACATACGAAAGGCAGCCACCACCATGGCGTTCATCACCGTCGGCCAGGAGAACTCCACCCCCGTCGAGCTGTACTACGAGGACCACGGCAGCGGGCAGCCGGTCGTGCTGATCCACGGCTACCCGCTCGACGGCCACTCCTGGGAGAAGCAGGCCGCGGCCCTGCTGGCGGCCGGCTACCGCGTCATCACCTACGACCGGCGCGGCTTCGGCCGCTCCAGCCAGCCCACGACCGGCTACGACTACGACACCTTCGCCGCCGACCTGCACACCGTCCTGGAGACTCTCGACCTCAACGACGCCGTCCTGGTCGGCTTCTCCATGGGCACCGGCGAGGTCGGCCGCTACCTGGGCACGTACGGCTCCGCCCGCATCGCCAAGGCCGCCTTCCTCGCGTCCCTGGAGCCGTTCCTGCTCAAGACCGAGGACAACCCCGGCGGCGTCGACGGAAGCCTCTTCGAGGGCATCAAGCAGGCCGTCACCGCCGACCGGTACGCCTACTTCACCGCGTTCTACCAGGACTTCTACAACCTGGACGACAACCTCGGCAGCCGGATCAGCGAGGAGGCCGTCCGCAACAGCTGGAACGTCGCCGCCGGCGCTTCCTGGTACGCCTCACTGGCCTGCGTGTCGACCTGGACCACTGACTTCCGCGCCGACATCGCCAAGATAGACGTTCCCGCGCTGATTCTGCACGGCACCGCCGACCGGATCCTGCCCATCGAAGCCACCGCCGAGCCCTTCCACCAGGCGCTCCCTCAGGCCGAGTACGTCGTCATCGAGGGCGCCCCGCACGGCCTGCTGTGGACCCACGCCCAGGAGGTCACCGACGCCCTGCTCGCCTTCCTCATCAAGTGACCGCCCCGTGCGCCCGCCCGCCGCGACCCCCGGCGGACGGGCGCACGGCCGGTACGGGACCCGCACCATGCCGGGGTCCCGTACCGCTGCCCGGCATGCGGATCGGGGACGGGGAAGGCGGAGACAGCCGTCGGCGGCACCGATGGGCAAGGCGCCGTCCGGTGATCCGACCGGCAACGCCGTGCGGTACGCGTCGGCGACCTGCACCGGCGTCTCACAGTTGACGGATCGGCCTCTTCCATCGTCCGTTCGTGATCATGAGATGGCATCTGGCGCTCCGGCACCGGATCGCGTGGCTGTCGACGGCTCTCCGGCGGTGAGGAGCGCCCGGGGGCGTCGGCCGACGGCACCCTCGCCGCGCTCACCCGGCTCGACGATGGGCCTCCCACGACTCTGTCGGGTCAGTAGACGCGCTTCAGCTGCCAGGCGTTGTGACTGAAGCTGGGGACCGACGAGTAGACGCAGCTGCTGGTGTAGTACGAGCTGGTCTGGATCCAGCCGGTGGGCTGGTAGGTGGAGGCGCAGGCATTGACCACGGTGCCGACCGGCAGACCGGTGAGCTGCTTTATCTGCTTGATGTTGGGGCTGAAGCTCTGGGTGCCGCAGCTGCTGCTGTAGCCCCAGCTGACGTCGATGTGACCGGCCGGTGTGAGGACGCTCGCGCAGGAGGTGGAGACGTCACCGGGGGCGGCCGGGGCGGGCGCGGCGGTCAGCGTGAACATCGCTGCCGTGCCGGTGAGGGCTAAGCAGGCGGAAGGAAGGCGACGCATCTGTGGTGGCTCCTTCTGATCGTGGCGGCCGGTAGGCCGGGAAGGCATTTCTACGGGCCGCTGATCAGTTCGGATAGGGACTTTCCGGTCGAACGCACTGGGCGCGACGGCCGGCTGACCCAGGCCGGCCTGGCTGCCCTCGCCTCGACTATGCCGGTGAGCACTACGGTGCCGGGCACCGCGGCGCCGTAGTGCCGTGTTGCCGCGTTACCACGTGCCAGCCTGGCACCGTAGGCGCCGGCAGGCGTGGTCCGGGCCACGCCGCAGGAATGGAGCCAACGTTCACTCCACGTCCGCGCCGTCGTATGCCAGTCGCGGGCCGGCTTCACTCACGCACCACGAGGGGCCCGGAGGTTCGGTTCGCCCGGCCCGCCGCCCACTTTCCTGCGCGTGGGCGTTCCGGCGGCGGTACGTACGCCGAGTCGGTGATGGTCATCGTCCTGATGGGGAGGGGATGACGGAAGCCGCCTACCGGGGCCGGTGACTGGGAGTCGGTGTTCGCTCGTCGCCCACGCCGCTGTCCAGGAGATCCGGGGAGGGGTCCTCGCTCCTGGCCACGTCAGCTGTTTTCGCGTCCAGGGCGGCGAGTCGGACCCGTATGCCCCTCAGGCCCTCGAACGCGTTATCCTCCGGCCCGTCGGTGTCCTCCAGGGCCCGGGTCCAGGCCGCTTGTGCGGCCGCCCGATCGCCCATGGCCAGATGGGTGTCGCCGATGTACGTCAGCGACCTGATGGCGTGTTTGCGGTCGCGGCCGTCCTCGAACACCGCCAGAGCCCGGCGGTGGGAGGCCAGCGCGTCCCGATGCCGGCCGATGGCGTGGTAGGCGCAGCCCAGACTGTCCCAACACATCGCCTCCCGCCAGGGCGCATTCAGCCCCTGGAACACGGAGATGGCCTCCAAGCTGTAGGCGATGCCCTGTTCGGGCAGGCCCAGGAGCGTGTGGTACTTCGCCACAGCGTTCAGGGGGTCGGACATCCACAAGGGGTCCCCCGTCTCCCGGGCCAGCTCCAGCGCCCGCTCCGCCCGCGCCAGGGCCTCCTCGTTGTGGCCGAACAGGCCGAGCACGTACGAGGCGGTGTACTGGGTGCGGACCTGCTCGACGAGGGTCTCCATGTCACCGGACGAATCGAAGAAGGCGGCAGCGCGGTCCAGATGGGTCACGGCCTCGTCCTGGTGGCCCATCTGACCGTGCATCACGCCGAGCATGCGCAGACAACGACCCTGCTCGTGGCGGTCGCCCCGGCGGCGGGCCGCTTCCAGCGCGGCGGTGAGCACCGCGACGGCCTCGGGCCAGCGTTCGTGACGGTTCAGGTACTCCTTGAGGATCCGGGCCAGGGCGATGACGTGGCGGTCGAGACGCTGGGCGACGGCGGTCCGGAACAGGCGGTCCAGCACCTGCTGTTCGGCGGTGAACCAGCGCGCCACCTGTTCGCAGTCCCCGAGCAGTTCGGGGACGGTGCCGGGGCTGAGCGGACCGGGGGCCACGGGCTTCGGCTCGTGGTTCAGCAGCCGGTTGCCGGCGTGGCCGGTGAAGAGGTAGTGGTCCAGGACGCGTGCGGTGGCGTCATGGCGTTCGGCGTGGGTGTCCTCGTCGTGGGTGCGTTCGGTGGCGTACTCACGGAGCAGATCGTGCACGGTATAGCGGCCCGGGACGGGCTGTTCGACGAGGCGGACCCGGGTGAGTTCGGCCAGCAGGCGGCGGACTCGGGAAAGGGGGAGCGCGGCCAGACTGGTGACGGCGGGAGCGGTGATGTCGGGACCGGGATGGAGGGCGAGGAGACGGAAGAGCCGGGCGGAGGGCTGGTCCAGAGCCCGGTAGGACCACGAGAAGACGGCGCGCAGGTCGGTGTCGGCGTCGAAGGTGGTGAGTGCGTCGAGGCGTCCGTCGCTTCCCCTCAGGTCATCGGCGACGGCGCTCAGGGGGAAGACCGGGTCGAGGGCGGCACGGGCGGCGATGACGGCCAGGGCCAGAGGCAGACGTCCGCACAGCCGGACGATGTCGGCGGTGGCATCCGGTTCGGCGTCGAGACGTTCGTGTCCGAGGCGGCGGGCGAGCATCTCGTAGGCCTCCGTTGGTGAAGGCAGCGCCAGGGACACGGGGTGCGCACCGTCACCGGCGACGAGTCCGGCGAGCCGGCTGCGGCTGGTGACCAGCGTCAGGCAGCCGGACCCGTTCGGCAGCAGGGGCCGTACCTGCTCCTCGTCGCGGGCGTTGTCCAGCACGACGAGGACGCGTCGCCCGGCCAGCATGGTGCGAAACAGGGCGGTGCGGGCGGCGGTGTCCTCCGGGATGCGCTGAGCGGGGACGCCCAGTGCGGTGAGGAAGCCGTGCAGGACGAGGGCGGGATCCAGCGGGGGCGTGCGGGGATGGAAACCGCACAGGTTGACGAAGAGCTGACCGTGGGGGAAGAGGTGGGCGACCTGGTGGGCGTGGTGAACCGCGAAGGTCGTCTTACCTACCCCGGCAGCACCGCCGATGACCACGACGCGCGCGGCGCCCGACCCGGGACGGTCCGGCACGTGACCCGCGGCGGGGAGCCAGGCGGACTCGGTCTTCCGGCCGGTAAAGACCGCCAGGTCGTTGGGCAGTTGCGTCGGAGTCGGCAGCGGTGCCGGACCGTTCCGCGGTTCCGGTGCGCCGGCGGGTACGGTCCGGTCTGTACTCCCTGCGGTGAGCGGCGCGGCCGGTGCTGGGGCGCCGTCACCGGCCGAAGGCGCTGGCCGGTGCGCCGGCGGCGGTGTGGTGGGTGCGTTCCGTACCGGCTGCGGCAGGGTGAAGGACGGCAGGTCGTGGTGGAGGATGCCGTGGTGCAGGGCGTGCAGTTCGGGCCCGGGGTCGAGGCCGAGTTCGTCGGCGAGGTGTCGGCGCACCTCCTCGTAACGCCGCAGTGCTTCGGGGTGGCGGCCCGCCAGGTACAGGGCGCGCAGCAACAGGGCCCAGCCGGTCTCGCGCAACGGATCACTGGCGGTCAGCCGCTCGGCCGCGGCCACCGCTTGTGGGACCTGCCCGTCCAGCAGTAGGGCCATGGCGTGCAGTTCGGCGGCGCCCTGCCGCATCTCCTCCAGACGGGTGGCCTCCGGCCGGGCGAACGGGTGGTCGGCGACGTCGGCCAGGGCGGCACCCCGCCACATCCCCAGCGCCCGCTCGACGCTGCGCAGCGCGTCCGCGGGCCGGGAGTCGGCGAGTTCCTGTCGGGCCTGTGCGAGCGTCTCGGTGAAACGTACCGTGTCCCGGCCCTCGGGCGGTATCCGCAGGGCGTACCCGGCTGGCTCGCTCACCAGCGTCTCGAACCGCCCGGGGCCGCGCCGTGGTTCCAGCACCGCGCGCAGTTTGCTGACGTGTGCGTGCAGCGACGGCATCGCCGAGGCCGGAAGCCGCCCCTGCCACAGGTCCTCGCACAGGGTCTCCGGGGCCACCGCGTGACCGTCGGCGAGCAGCAGCCGGATCAGCAGCAGCCGCTGCCTGCGCCGCCCCGGATCCAACGTCGCACCGTCGCGCTGTACGACCAGCGGACCCAATACCGAGACCTGCACACCGTGCTCCCCGGCCGCGATCGGGTCGGCAGACCGTTCGCCCCAGGTGCCGTCCATCCCTGCCATGCCTGCCTGCGTTCCTTTCCCCCAGATTGTCACGCCCGCGTCAACCGCCGGACGGCGCGTACCGTAGCTCGGACGACCGCCGTGGTGCCGCTTACCGGGCGGTACGTTTCTGCATGTGGACAGCACTTCCCGGTGCCGCTACCGGGAAGTGCCGTCGTCCTGCCGGCCGCCACCGGCGGCAGGACTGTTCCTCCCTGCTGTCACCCGCCTTGTTCAACGCGCCCGCTCCATCCCTCAGCGAGGGCGCGCTGACGGCTCGGGCGAGCGGTGTTCCTGCCGTCTCTCGCGGTCCCGCTCGATGCCGTCTCCCGTGCGGGGCGGCACCGGTGCCCGGCACGCATGTGGGCGGTCCGATGCGGGGGCCCGGCGGCGGTTCGAGAACCCGGCGACGACATCAGCCCTCGGAGCTGGAATCTGCTCCCCCGGCGGTAGCCCTCTCCGGCGCGGCGGGCGAGGGGTCCGCTCCGGCGTCCAGGGCGGCGAGCCGGTCCCGTACCTGCTCGGAGCTGCGGGACAGCGCCTGCTGTTCGGCGTAGGCGAGCGCACGGATCCAGTCGGCCCGGGCGGCTTCCGGATCGCCCACGGCCAGGCGGGTGTCGCCCAGGCGCATCAGCGAGCCCACAAGGTTCCTGTGGTCCCCCGCCTCCTCGAACACCTCCAGCGCCCCCTTGTAGGCGGCCACTCCCTCCTCGTACCGGCCGAGCAGGTGGAGGGTGTAGCCCAGGCTGTCCGCGCAGATCGCCTCCCGCCAGGGCGCATTGAGGGCCTGGAACAGGGCGAGGGCCTCCTGGCAGTACACAAGGCCCTCCTCGGGTCGGCCCAGGTTGGAGTGCAGCCAGGCGAGCCCGTTGAGGCACTCGGCCGTCCATACGTCGTCCCCCGCAGCCCGGGCCAGCGCGAGCCCTCGCTCGAAGGACGCCACGGCTTCCGGGAGCCGGCCGAACCGATACAGCGCGCACGCCGTGCCGTAGTGGGCGCGGGCCTGCTCACCCACCGCGTCGATCTCCTCGAAGAGCGTGGTGGCGCGCCGCATGTGGTCCAGGGCCTGTTCCTGGTGGCCGAGGTAGCCGTGGATGCTGCCGAGGCTGCGGTGGCAGCGGCCTTCCTCCAGGCGGTCGCCCCGGCGCCGGGCCACGTCCAGGGCCGGGGTCAGCGCGGTGATCGCCTCGGGCCAGAACTCCCGGCGGTTCAGGTGCTCCTTCAACGCCCAGGCCAGTCCGGTGGTGTGGTGGTCCAGTCCTTGGCCGACAGAGGTGTGCAGCAGGCCGCTGAGCACCCGGTGTTCGGCGGTGAGCCAGCGGTCCGCCTGTTCCACGGTGGTGAAGTCTTCCGGGGCGACGCCGGCACTCGGTGAACCGAGGTCGAGTTCGGGCAGTGTGTCCTGTTTGAGCAGGCGGTTGGCTGCATGGGCGGTGAACATGTAGTGGTCGAGGACCCGCAGGGTGGCGTGGTGGCGTTCCTCGGCGGTGTCGTGGGTGTGGGTGAGTTCGGTGGCGTAG
>NZ_MUBA01000539.1 GCF_002154575.1 Streptomyces bobili | reverse complement strand
CGGTCGCCGCCGTCACCCTCGTCGACACCGGTGAGGTGGTCGGCATGGTGACGGCGGCGCCGCTGAACCCCGGTTCGAGAGGCTGCCCGTCCGGCTGCCAGGCCTCCAGCTGCATCCACTCCTGGTTGATCAACTGCGGTGCGGTGACGCGGTATTCGGCGAGCGTGCCCTCGTCGAAGCCGACCGGGAAGCCGTACACGACGAGTTTGCGCGGCTGCCTGCCGTACGCGGTGCCGACGGGTGCGAGCGCCGCCGGGGCGATCTCCACCTCGTGGGCGAGTTCCAGTACGGCGAGGTCGCCGAGGTCGGTGGCACCGCCCGCCCAGCCGCCCTCGGCCACGATCCGGGCCGGGACGGGCGCCGAGCCGGGCCGCTCCGTGAAGGTCACCGCCAGCGCCTCGGCCGCCCCCTCGTGCACGACATGGGCGCAGGTCAGGACCGTGCGCGGGGTGATCAGGAAGCCGGCTCCGACAACCTGTCCGGCGCACTCGATCCGGGCCTGCCACTCGGCGCTTCTCATGAGGCCCCGGAGGGCTCCGGGCGGGGGGAGGCCGAAGCGGAGTCCCCCTGCGGCGCCGGCCCGGTGTCCCGCGCCCGGTCCGCCGACGCGGACCAGGTCAGCCTGACGATCAGGTGGCCCTCCGCCGTGCCCTTCGCGATGATCGCGCCCGTCTCGGCCGCCAGCTTCACCCCGAACTCGATCTCCACGCCGTCGGGCCGCAACGCGCCGTCGCGGAACACCCGCAGTGCCGACTCCGCGGCCGAACGCACGCCCTCCAGGGCGCCCTCGAAGGTACGGGCCGCCTGTACGGTTCCGTCACCGCGGGCCACGAGCCGGGAACCGGGCCGCTGTTCCTCGACGGCCTCGACGGCGACCACGCCACCGTCGTCCGTCGTGAACTCCACCACTGCTGCCATGACGCCCCCGTCGTACTCCTCGAACCGCGGCTCTGTGCACCGCCATTGTTACGGACGGTACGCGAGATTGTCCTGTTGCCGCCTCCGCCGCCCGCCGGCGTTGTCGGAAACCGGCCACGACATCCCCGCACCGTCCTCCGGGGCGTCGGCACGCGTCACGGCAGGTCCGTACGGACCACCCCCAGCTCCGCCAAGTCCTGCGGCCGAATGCGGAGTTGACCGGCGGTCGCCTCGACCTCCTCCGGCGGCCGTTTCAGGATCGCGGCGGCCAGCTCCGGGGCGATCACCGAGAAGTAGCTGTCCGGGGCGGCCCAGGTGCGGCCGGGCGCGGCCAGCGCCAGCGCGCCCCCGGAACCGCCCTCGCCGATCACCAGGGTGGTGACGGGCGTCCGCGCGGTGGCCACCGCGCCGAACAGTTCGGCGATCGCCGCGCCCGCGCCCTGCCGCTCCGCCTCGGCGTCGTTGGCCGCGCCCGGGGTGTCCACCAGGGTCAGCACCGGGATGCCGAGCCGGTCCGCGAGCCGGATCAGCCGGGTGGCGGTGCGGTATCCGGCGGGCCTGGTCGCCGCCCCCGTCTGCGCGGCGTACGCGACGGTACGGCCCTGGTGTTCGCCGAAGCCGCACAGCATGCCGTCCGGATCGGTGCCGCCGCAGCGGTCGCCGCCGATCGCGGCCCGCAGCGTGAAGTAGGCGTTCAAGTAGGCCTCGGCGCGCGGACGTTCGGGCGACCTGGCACGCCGGACGGCGTCCCAGCCGGTGGCCGGGAGATCCTCCGCCCCGAGGGCACGCGGAACCGGCGCGGGCTCCTGCGACGGGCGGGTCAGCAGCCGCAGCCACCTCCCCAGCGTCTCCCGCAGCGACTGCGGCTCCACGACCGCGTCCGCCGACCCCGCCGCGACCTGCGCCTCGGCCGTGTACGCGGCCGGGTCCGCGTCGGGCGGCCGTACCCGCGACCCGGCGAAGCCGACCTGTGCGCCCGCCATCGCGAGCACCACGTCGGCGCCCGCGCCCAGGGTCGCCCAGCCGCCGCCCGTCGTCGGATCGCGCAGCACGGCGACCTGCGCCAGTCCGGCCTGCCGGGTCAGCGCCGACTGCCGGGCCACCCGCTGGAGCTGGGTGAGGGCCGGCATGCCCTCCTGCATCCGGGACCCGCCCGTCGCGACCAACGCGACGACAGGCAGCCGGTGTTCGCGGGCATAGGAGTACGCCGCCTCCAGCCGGTCGCCGGTGCGTTCGCCCAGCGAGCCGCCCAGGAATCCGAACTCGAACGCGATCAGCACGGCCCGGGTACCCCCGACGCGGGCGGTGCCGCAGACCACGGACTCCGTCTCCCCGGTCCGCTCGGCGGCACGGGCGCGGGAGGCGCCGTAGCCGGGCCAGGACAGGGGGCCGTCCGGTGCGGACTCCCTTGCCGGGTAAGCGAGTTCGTCGAAGGAGTCGCAGACGAGGGCGAGGATCTCGCGCGCGGAGAGCCGCAGGGGGCTGTTCGGAACGGGGCCGCTCGGAAGGGGGCCGCCGCTCATGAGGGCAGCGCCCGCTTCATGATCTTCCCCATGTCGTTGCGGGGCAGCACGTCGAGATAGCGCACCACGCGGGGCCGCTTGTGCGGGGCGAGCCGCTTCGCCACATGGTCGGCCAACTCACCCTCTGACGGCGGCGATTGTTCATCCTGTGGCACGATCCACGCCACGATCCGCTCCCCGAGGTCGGCGTCCGGCTCCCCGGTGACGGCGGCCTCCCGCACCCCCGGATGCTCCAGCAGCGCGTTCTCGATCTCACCGGCGCCGATCTTGTAACCGCCGCTCTTGATCAGATCGGTGGCCTTGCGCCCCACGATCCGCACGTAACCGTCACCGTCGCGGACCGCCATGTCCCCGGTCCGGAACCACCCGTCGGCGGTGAACGCCCCCGCCGTGGCGTCCGGCCGGTTGAGGTACCCGGTGAACAGGTTCGGCCCGCGCACCTGGATCTCCCCGACGCTCTCCCCGTCGTACGACGTCAAGGGCGTTCCGTCCTCCTCCACGAGCCGCAGCTCCACGCCCGGCAGCGGCAGCCCGACCGTGCCCGCGCGGGGTACCCCGTCGGCGCGCACGGAGGTGTTCATCAGCGTCTCCGTCATGCCGTACCGCTCGATCACCCGCTGCCCGGTCGCGGCGGTGATCCGCTCGTGGTCGTGCACGGGCAGCGCGGCGGAGCCGGAGACGAGCAGCCGGGCCCGGCCGAGCGCCTCGGCGAGACCGGGATCACCGGGGAGGGTCTCGGCGAGCCGGTGGTACATGGTCGGCACCCCGAACAGCATGGTCGCGCCGCTGTTCAGCTCTCGGGCCACCCCCTCGGCGGAGAACCGCCCCAGATGCCGCACGGATCCGCCGCGCCGCAGCGGCCCCAGGACGCCCAGCACCAGCCCGTGCACATGGAACAGCGGCAGCCCGTGGACGAGGACGTCCTCGCCGGTCCATCCCCAGGCGTCGGCGAGCGCGTCGAGCGTCGCCGCGACCGCCCGCCGGGGGATGACCGCGCCCTTCGGCGGGCCGGTGGTGCCCGAGGTGTAGACGACGAGGGCGGGGTCCTCGTCGCCCACGGGAACTCGGTCGGGGAGCCGTCCGCCGGTGGCCCGCACGTCCACGTCGACGCGGGGCACGTCACGTACGGCGGACGGGAGTTCGTCTCCCGGCGCGGCCAGGAGGAGTGCGGGCGCGCTGTCCGACAGGATGTGCCCGAGTTCCTTCTCCCCGGACTTCGGGTTGAGGGGCACCACGACGACCCCGGCCTCCAGCGCCGCCACGACGGCCACGGCCGTCTCCAGCGCGGGCGTCGCCCAGACGGCGACCCGCCCGCCGTCCCCCGGCAGCCGGCCCGCCAGGGAACCCGCCGCACCCGCGAGTTCCGCGTACGTCAGGGACCGGTCACCGAACCGCAGCGCCACACGGTCGGACGGCGGGCCCGACGGTGGCGGGTCTGTCAGGGCCGGGAAGAGAGAGGACACCGGAACACTCCTCGGGCAGGGGACGGCGACGACAAGCTCGTTCCTACCCCATGACCGGCCCGGCCCGCCGGTTCCGGAGGTTGACGCCCGTCACGTTCCGACGCCCGTCACCTCTCCACCACGTCGGCCACCACACAGCTCACGTTGTCCGGGCCGCCCGCGCCGTTCGCCTCGGCGACCAGGGCGAGGACCGTGTCGGCGGGGGAGGGGGTCTCCGTGAGGAGGGCGCGGATACGGGGCTCGGGGACGACCGTCGACAGCCCGTCGGAGCACAGGAGATAGCGGTCGCCGGGGTGGGCGTCGTGCAGGCGCAGCTCCGCGTCCGGGGCAGTGGCGCCGGGCAGGGCCTTGAGGAGGAGGGCGCGCTGCGGGTGGGCAACGGCCTCCTCCGCGGTCAGCCGGCCCTCGTCGATCATCGACTGGACGACGGTGTGGTCGTGGGTGATGAGGAACAGGGCGCCGTCGCGCAGGAGGTAGGCGCGGGAGTCCCCGATGTGGACCAGCGCGAGGCGGGAGCCAGTCCACACCAGTGCCGTCAGGGTGGTACCGGCGTCGCCCGCGCCGCCCGCGTCGCCCGCGTCGCCCGCGCCGCCCGCGGCGTCGCGCACCGCGTCGTTCGCGCCGCGCACGGCCTCGTCCAGGAGGTTGAGGACGTCTCCCGCCGGCACCTCCTCGGTGTCCAGGAAGCGCAGGGCTTCCACGGCCGCGCCGCTGGCGGGGGCGCCCGCCGGTCCGAAGCCGTCCGCGACCGCGAGCAGCCTGCCGCCGGCGTACGCCGTGTCCTGGTTCTCCGGGCGGACCCGGCCCCGGTCCGAGTGGGCGGCGTAACGAAGTTCCAGCATGGTGGTGTCCTTCCTCGACATCTCGGGTGTCTGCGACAACTGGTCCACGAGGAACGCCGCGAGGTCCCGCCGTACGGCCGTCTCCGCCTCGACCCGCGCCCAGTAGGCGCGGATCTCGGTGGCGGCGGCCGCGGGATCGAGCGCGCACACCTCGCGGATCCGGGCGAGGGGCATGCCGAGCCGCCGCAGCCACGCCACCAGCCGTGCCTGCTCCAGCTGGCCGGTCGTGTAATAGCGGTAACCGGTGTCCGGGTCGACTCGCGCGGGCCGCAGCAGCTCCAGCTCGTCGTAGAGCCGCAGTGCCTTCGGCGACAGCCGGGAGGCCTTCGCGAAGGCGCCGATCGTCAGCATGTGCATGGGCACCCCGGTTCTCGTGTCCGTCGGTCCGTCACGTCGTTCCGCCACCGATGCTGGGGCTTCCCCGAAGGGGAAGGTCAAACGGGTTGCCGCGGTTGCGGGGGCGGCGGTTAACCTGCGGGTTCGTGCGCGCCGCAAGCCGTCACAAGTCGTCACGGACGTCGATCACCAGCTTGGAGTTCCCCGTGCCCAGAGTCGCCCTCGTCACCTATGACCCCGGTCCGGAGCCCAGCAAGGACCGTGACCTGCCGGTCCTGGTGCGGGCGCTGGAGGAGGCCGGAGCCGGCGCGGAGGCCGTGTGCTGGGACGACGCCGACGTCGACTGGGCCTCCTACGACCTCGCCCTGATCCGCTCCACCTGGGACTACAGCTGGCGCGCGGCCGAGTTCACGGCGTGGGCGGAGCGCTGCGCCAGGGCGACGCGCCTCGCGAACCCGGCGGCCGTCGTGCGCTGGAACACGGACAAGCGCTATATCGGTGAACTCGCCGCGGCCGGCATACCCGTCGTCCCCACCCGCTACCTCGGCCCCGGCGAGCCGGCCGACCTCCCCGACGACCACGAGTACGTCGTCAAGCCCACCTCGGGCGCCGGCGCCCGTTACGCCGCGCGCTACACCCCCGACCAGCACGACACCGCCGTACGCCATCTCGCGCGCATGCACGAGGAGGGGTTGACGGCGATGGTCCAGCCGTATGTGCGCGGCATCGACACCGGAGGGGAGCGGGCCCTCCAGTTCTTCGGGGGCAGCCTGCTGCACGCCAGCCGCAAGCGGGCCGTGCTTGCCTCAGGAACCGCTTTCGACGCGGACAAGGTCGCCCATCCGGGGCTGGAGCCCTGGACCCCCACGGCAGCCGAACTCGACGTGGCGGAGCGGGCGTTGGCCGCGGTTCCGGACGCGCCCGAGCTGCTGTACGCACGCGTCGACCTGGTGGACGGCGACGACGGCCGGCCGCGGGTGATGGAGCTGGAACTCGTGGAACCGAACCTCTTCCTCTTCCTGCACCCGGAGTCGGTGCCGCGGGTGGTCGAGGTGATCCTCGCGGCGGCTGCCGCCCGCTGAGCGCTCCGCTGGGAGTGCTCAGCGGGGGATGCGGTGACGGGCCGTCGGTCGTCCGCGGCGCCGTCGTGGCTGGTCGCGCAGTTCCCCGCGCCCCTTTGGGGCGCTGCCGGGGGCTACCCCCGCAACGCCGTCCGCTGCAACAGCCCCCAGGTGAACTCGGCGGCCACCTCGCGCCGCACCCCCGTCCTGTCCGGTGCCGCGAAGGCCAAGCCCCAGCGGGTGGGCGCCGAGCCCTCCAGGGGCTGGGCGGGGGCGAAGGCGAGGGCGACCTCGTCGACCGTGCAGGACCAGGGGGTGAGGTCGTCGAGCGTGCGCAGGGCGGGAGCGGGGGCGCCCGGCGCGCGGACGAGCCATTCGTTCCAGACGGCGCCGTTCGGGGCGATGAGCACCTCGAAGCGCAGGTCGGGCCAGAGCGGGAGCGGCCACAGCAGGGCCTCGCAGTCCAGGTCGCCGATGCGGCGCGACCCCTGCGACTCGGGGGCGCCGAGGACGGAGCGGTACCGGGCGGCGGCGCCCCGGCCGCGCGGCGAGCGGATCATCGCCTGCCAGCGTTTGTTGGCCTCCCGCATGTCCTGGAGCGAGGCACCCAGCTCATGGCGGGCGTCGTCCACCAGGTCCGGATTGTGGTCGGCCATGCGGCGCAGCAGCACGAGCTGGAAGTCGGCGGGCGTGAAGGGGCGGCGGACGGCGGGGGGCGTGTCGGACGGCATGCGAACCATCGTGGCCCACCGGGCGGACGGCCTCACGGCGAACCGGTGGATGAGCCGTCGATTGAGCCGTGGACGGGCCGTCGGTGAGCCCTCGATGAGCCCTCGATCGGTTCGCGCCCTGCACGCATCCCCGCCGCGGCCATTGCCCGGCGCCGCGCTCTATGGCTAGCCTGTGTTCGTCATGCCGATCGTCTGTTGAAATTTCGAACGCAGGCCTCAAACGAAACAAGGGAGGGAGCCGGCCGTGGGACGACTCGTACCTGCCGTTACCCGGGCTCTCGACATTCTCGAGCTCTTCCTCGACGGGGACGGGACGCTCTCCGCACCTGACATAGTGCGCCGGCTCCAGCTGCCGCGCACCACCGTGCACGAGCTGGTCACCACGCTCGCCGCCCGGTCGTACATCGTCACCGTGCCCGGACAGCCCGGACGCTACCGCCTCGGTGTGCGGCCGTACCAGCTCGGCAGCCGGTACGCCGAGCAGCTCGACCTGGCCGCCGAGGGCCAGCAGGTGGCCCGGACCGTGGCCGAGACCTGTGACGAGACGGTCCATGTGGCGATCCTGGAGGGCACGGACGTCATCTACATCGCCAAGGTCGACTCCACGCACGCCGTCCGCATGGTGTCGGCGGCGGGCCGTCGCCTCCCCGCGCACTGCACCTCCGTGGGCAAGATGCTGCTCGCCTCCCTCCCTGACGCCGAGCTGACCGCGCGGGTCCCCGACGATGCCGACCTGATCGCGATGACGCCCAACAGCATCACCGAGCCGGACGCGCTGCGCGAGGCCCTGGCGGAGATCCGGGAGCGGGGCATCGCGGTCGAGAACCGGGAGTCGAACCCGGACGTCAGCTGCGTGGCGGCCCCGGTGCGCGACCGCACCGGCCGGGTCGTGGCCGCGCTGTCGATCTCCGTGCCGATGATCCGCTGGAGCGACGACCGTCGCATCGAGCTGGAGCAGCTCGCCGCCAAGGGCGCGGCGGAACTGTCGGAACAGCTTGGCTACCGGAGCGTGGCATGAGACCCGTGTTCGACGTCGCCGTCCGCGCGGAGGCATCGCTCGGCGAGGGCCCCACCTGGGACCCGGCCACCGGCCGCCTCCTCTGGCTCGACATCCTCGGCTCGCGCCTGCACAGCTACGACCCCTCGACGGGCCGTCGCGGGGTTCGCGTCACCGAGCAGCACGTGGGCGCGGCCAAGCCGCGTGCGGGCGGCGGCCTCGTCCTGAACCTCCGGGACGGCGTGGGCCTCCTGGACGAGGACGGGAGCTTCCGCTGGTTCCACCACGAGCCAGTTCCGGGCCGCCGGGCCAACGACGCGGCGGTCGCGCCCGACGGCTCGCTCTGGGTCGGCACGATGCGGTACGACGAGGCGCCGGGCGGAGGAACGCTGTCCCGTGTCACCGGGGACGGTTCGGTCTCGGTCGTCCTCGACGACGTCGCGGTGAGCAACGGGACGGGCTGGAGCCCTTCCGGCACGCTGATGTACTACATCGACTCCCCGACCCGCCGCGTCGACGTCTTCGACCACGCCGACGGGCGGGTGACGAACCGGCGCCCCTTCGCCGAGATCGAGGACGGCGCGGGCTTCCCCGACGGACTGACCGTCGACGCGGCCGGATGCGTGTGGGTGGCGCTGTGGGCGGGTGGAGCGGTGCGCCGGTACACCCCTGAGGGTGTGCTGGACCGCGTGATCGAGCTGCCGACTCCGCTGGTGACGGCCTGCGCGTTCGGCGGCGCCGACCTGACGGACCTGTACGTCACCACGGCTCGGGTGGGCCTGGAGGCCCCCCATCCACTGTCGGGCTCCCTACTGGTCGTCCCCGACGCGGGCAAGGGCGTGGCCCAGCCGGCGTTCAGCGGCTGAGGGGGAGCGGCGGGTGGGCCACGCCCTTGCCCGCG
>NZ_MUBA01000538.1:264-802 GCF_002154575.1 Streptomyces bobili | reverse complement strand
CACGGCGGCCAGGCGGGTGCCCACGCGGTGGGCGTAGGCGGCCAGGAAGGACTGGCGGAAGCTCTTCGTGCGTTTGCGTCCGCCCGCCCGCTGCGCCGCCTCGGCCTTCGTCATCGCGGTCCTCGCCTGCACCAGGAGCGAGGTGTAGAGCAGCTCCACCACCTCCAGGTCGGCCTCGAAGCCGACGACCGTGGAGAAGCAGAAAGGTTCGTTCCACACGGCCCGGCAGTGGTTCGCGCCGGCGACCGCGTCCAGCAGCACCGCCTTGGCCTGCTCGTACGGCGGCTCGACACCGATGCGGCGGGCGCCCGGCGCGTCCGGCGCCGGGGCCGCCGCGTCGAGCAGCGCCTCGTCGACGCTGTGCCGGGCCATCAGCTCCTGCGCCTTCTCGGTGAGCGCTTCGGCCTCCTCGGGAAACCCGGTCGCCTCCGCCTTGGCGAGCAGCGCGCGGATGCGGGTGAGCATGCGCGAGTCGGAGCGCGGCCGTCCGCCCGCCGCCTCCTGGAGTGGTTCGAGGGTGGGCAGCCGCAGCAGCAGC
>NZ_MUBA01000538.1:0-145 GCF_002154575.1 Streptomyces bobili | reverse complement strand
GCCACGCGCGCGTGGCCGTACGGCACTGTCAACCGATGGTTGACAGTGCAGGGGTGTCAACTTACGGTTGACACATGACTTCGCGACAGGATCCCACGTCCGCCATCCGTCTCGACGACCTCATCGACGCCATCAAGAAGGTCCA
>NZ_MUBA01000537.1:353-621 GCF_002154575.1 Streptomyces bobili | reverse complement strand
CGACGCCATCAAGAAGGTCCACCCCGAACCCCTGGAACAGCTCCAGGACGCCGTCATCGCCGGCGAGCACCTCGGTGACGTGGCCGACCACCTGATCGGTCACTTCGTCGACCAGGCCCGGCGTTCGGGAGCCTCCTGGACCGACATCGGCCGGAGCATGGGCGTGACACGGCAGGCCGCGCAGAAACGGTTCGTGCCCAAGGAGTCGGCCGACCTCGATCTCAGCCAGGGCTTCAACCGGTACACCCCCCGCGCGCGCAACACCGTC
>NZ_MUBA01000537.1:0-299 GCF_002154575.1 Streptomyces bobili | reverse complement strand
CATCGGCACCGAGCACATCCTTCTGGCCCTCCTGGAGTTCGAGAACGGCGAGGGCGTCCTCAGCGGGCTCGGCGTCGACAAGGCGGGCGTCGAGCGGTACGTGGAGGAGGCTCTCGCCCGGATCGTGGCGGCGCGGGAGGAGGAGAAGGACGCCTGAGCCCGGCCGGCCCAGCCGTCGCTCCGGCCCGATGTCAGACCCCCCTGCGACACTCGCAGCATGGCCGAACGCTGGGCACTCGCTCCGGCCGAGGGCGGTGGCGCGGAGCTGGCCCCCCTCGGTCCGGACGGGCTGCCCGCGG
>NZ_MUBA01000536.1 GCF_002154575.1 Streptomyces bobili | reverse complement strand
GCCCCGCCGTCGTCCCGGCTGCGGGCGGGCCGTGGTCGCTGTCGCCGACGACGGGGACGGCGTGCCGGAGGCGGACCGGGAGCGGGTCTTCGAGCGGTTCGTCCGGCTCGACGCCGCCCGCAGCCGGGACGACGGCGGGGCGGGCCTCGGCCTGGCCATCGCCCGCGACGTGGCGGAACGCCACGGCGGCACCCTCACGGTCCGTGGGACGCCGGAAGGCGGAGCCCTTTTCGAGCTCCGCCTTCCGGCGGTCTAGCCGCTTCGGTCGTCCGGCCGTCCGCTCTGGTCCGGCCGGCCGCTTCGGTCCAGCCGCCTACGGGCGTCCCCGCTGCTCGCGGAGGTGGTCCGCGATGGGGGTCAGGGCCTTGTCGAGTTCCGCGAGGGCCTCGGTGGAGAGAAGGTCGATGAAGTGCCGTCGTACCGACGACACATGATGGGGCGCGACCTTGCGCATCGTCTCCATGCCGTGCTCGGTGAGGACCGCGTACAGACCGCGGCGGTCGGACTCGCAGTTCTCACGGCGCACCAGGTCGGCGTTCTCCATGCGGGTGATCTGGTGCGAGAGCCGGCTCTTCGACTGGAGGGTGGCGGACGCGAGGTCGCTCATCCGCATCCGGACGCCCTCCGACTCGGAGAGGTTCACCAGGATTTCGTAGTCGTTCATGGTCAGCCCGAACGGCTGAAGATCCTTTTCAAGCTGGTACGTCAACAGCCTGTTGACCTCCAGGTGGGTGCGCCAGGCGCACTGCTCCGCTTCGGTCAGCCAGCGCGTGGCCGTTTCGGTCTCCATAAGTGAAGTCTACCTAAAATGTTGAAAGGCGAACTACTGAGGGTGGTGTGACAGTGCGCACGCGTTCGATGTCACTCTCAGCAGACTACCGCTCACAGCCCGAAGCGACGCTGGAGGTCCCCCAGCTGTCCGGGAAGACGCGGTGCGCCGCCTTGCCCTCCGGCCCCGCCCGGCCCACCTCCGCCGGGCACCCCCGGCTCGTGCGGAACCGCTCCCGTGGCCTGCTCCGCCATGAGCGTCTCGGTGGACTGGAGCAGCACCGTGCCGGCGCCCACGAACTCGAACTGATGCTCCTCCCCGGAAGCCCCGCCCAGGCCCGTCAGTGCACGTAGACCGCCCATCAAGCCCGTCATGTACCCGTGGTCGTAGTGATGGCACGGGGACGGGCAGTCGGCCCAGCCGACGAGCGCCTGCGGGTCCACCCGGATCGGGGGTTCCATGAACACCACCGGCCCGTTAGATGCGGCCACGAACTTTCCGGTTCCGATCAGCGTCAGAAAACCTGGAACGATCGACTGCTTCAGCGCGAGAGTTGGCTGAAAAGCGAGCAGATTGCCCGAGCGAATGGTCAGGTTGCCGTCTTCCAGGTCGTACGAGTTCACGTCGAAGGCCCGGTCGGCGAGCAGCATCTTGCCCGAGCCCTCCGCCACGACCCAGTCGCTCGCGTGCAGAGGTGAATGGAACGACGTGCGCACCAGGCGGTCCAGCCGGCCGTGCCCGATGCCGTTGAAGTCGATCGACCCGTAGTAGGCGATCATCTTCCCCTTCTGGAGGAACCACTGGCTCCCCTTCAGCTCCACGCAGAAGGTGTACGCGTTCACGTTGTCGTCGACCGGCAGGGTCGTCGGGTCGAGGACGGTGGGGCCGCCGGTGCCCGGGTAGGTGGTCACAGCTTCTCCTCCGACGCCTGGACGTACACCGTGCCGCTGCCGCTCAGCTCCAGCTGGAACGCCTCGCCGGAGCCGCGGCCCACCATGTCCCGCCAGCCCAGGGCGGTCGACAGCTTGTTGCGGACGTCGCCGTGGTGGGCGACGTAGGCCTGCGGGTCGACGTGGATCGGGCGCTGGGGGGTGATCGGGACCTCGAAGACGCCGCCGTGGGCCATCACGGCGACCGAGCCGTGGCCCTTCAGGGTCGTGGTGAACAGGCCCTGGCCGCTGACCTGGCCGCGGACCATGCCCATCACGCCGCCCTGCGAGCCCATGAACATGGTCCCCTGCTGGAGGGTGCCCTCGAAGGCGAGCAGCCGGTCGGCCTCGACGTAGAGCGTCTCGCCGGTGAGGTTGATGACCTGGACGTGGTGGCCGCCGTGCCCGAACAGGACGGTGCCGCTGCCCTCGACGGACATCAGGGGGGTGTCCTCGTTCGCCATGCGGCGGCCGATCATCGACATCACACCGCCCTGGCCACCCTGAATGTTCGGGGTGAAGGACACCTCGCCCCGGTAGGCGAGCATCGCGCCGCGCTGGCTGAACAGCCGCTGACCCGGCAGCACGGTCGCCTCGACGATCTTGGAGTTGATCTCGCGGAGGGCCATGTCAGACATCCCCCGCGATCGTGTTCCGCTCGCTGGGCTGGACGTACACCAGGCCGTCCCCCTCGAAGCGGATCTGGAAGGCCTCGCCGCCGCCTTCCCCCATCAGTGTGCGGAACGTCACACCGGACTGGAAGGACTGCCGTACGTTCCCCTGGTGGGCGACGTACGCCCCCGGGTCCACGGTCAGCGGGAACTGCGGGCTGACCCGGAGCACCACCGCGGGACCGTCCGAGGTGATCGCCGCCTGGCCGTGCCCCTCGATGGTCGTCGTGAAGAGCCCGTTGCCCTGCGAGGCGCCGCGCATGCCGGTGAAGGACGTCCCCGTCCGCAGCCCGGAGTCCGCCGCGAGCAGGTTGCTCGACTCCACGTACAGCGTGTCCCCCTGGAGGTTCACGAGGTTGATCTCGGAGGCGCGGTCCGCGAACCAGCAGGTGCCCTGCCCCCTCACCTCCATCACGGTCATCTGCTCGCCGGTGAGCCGCCGGGTCACCATGCCCCGCAGTCCCTCACCGCCGCCGCTCATCTTCTTGAAGGCCATCTGCCCGTCGTACGCGACCATCGAGCCGTTCTTCGCCTTCACGGCGTCCCCGGTCATGTCGACGGCGAGCACCTTGCTGCCTTGGAGTCGAAACATCGCCACGCTGTGAAGGTAGCGTTCGGGGCGCCGTGCCGACAGGGCCCTCGGGTGGAGATCGTCCCTGAATGGTCCCCTAGGTGTCGCGGGTCGCGCCCACCC
>NZ_MUBA01000535.1 GCF_002154575.1 Streptomyces bobili | reverse complement strand
CACGTCCCGGTGGGCGGCGGCACGCGCCCCGGTGGCCGCGTCGAGCCGTTCCTTGCCCGCGCCGTCCATCGTGAACGCGGTCGGCGTGAGCAGCCGGACGTCCTGCTCGTCCAGCCGCAGTCCGCCGAGGAGCTTCGCCTCGGGCGTGTCCTGGCCGGGCGCGCCGGGGGTGAGGGCGCGGGCCGCCTTGCGCTGCCGGCTGGTCATGGTGACGTCGACGCTCAGACCGAGGGCGGCGCCGAACGCGCTCGCGACCTCGGAGCCGTTGGTGAGGACGTCGGTGCGTACGGTCGGCCCGCCCTGCCCGCGCCGGGTCGTCGTACGGGTGCGGTCGGCGCGGACCGAGGCGGTGAGGGCGCCGGGGATCAGCCGGAACTGGCCGAGGGCCATCCCGCCGATGGTGCGCGAACTCGCCCGCCCGCTCTGCGTGCTGGAGGCGACGCCGGTGTGGCTGCGCACCAGCCAGTCCTTGGCGTCACCGAGGTAGCCGGTTTCGCGGAGTGATCCGGTGACCCGGAGCTGTACGTCGTGGGCGTGGAACCGGCTCTTGCGGCGCAGCCGCACCCGTACGCCCGTGGACAGCAACTGGTCCTTGTTGACACGCAGGTTGGTCTCCGACAGGACGGCCACCAGCTCGCGGTAGTTCTGCCGTTGGACCTCCGCCTCCTCCGCACTGACGTTCCCGGGCTGCCGGTCGGCGCCGAAGGCGGGCAGATAGCCGGCCAGCCGCGGATCGGTGCCGAACAGGTCGAGGACGGCCTTCGTCATCGGCGCGGTGTCGAGCCGGCTGATGGCCACGCTGGAGCCCATGGCCCCGAAGGGAAGATGCCGCACGACGTGCGCGGGCGCCTCGGGTCCGTCGGACCTGTCCGTTCCGTCGGACCTGTCCGTTCGCGCAGTCTTCGGCCCCTCCACCCCGTCCCGCTTCGGCCGTGTGAGGAAGTCGCCCGCGGTCACCCCCTCCGGCAGCGGCAGCCCCAACTCCCGTGCCTCGTCGGCGCGCAGGCTGATCCACACCTTCATCGCGTGCCGGGCCGTACGGTCGCCGCGCCCCGCCCGGACGAGGGGCGACTCGGGTCCCGTGCCCTCGGCGGTGAACCGGACGGTGCCCAGGTAGAGGACCTTGTCGCCGCGCACCTCCGCACCCTGCCGGCTGGACACGGTCTGCTCGGCGACGGTGAACCGTGCCGTGCGGGCGCCCACGAGCGGCATGGCCGTACCGCGGACGGCGGCGGCGTTGCCGAGGACGCCGACACCGAGCGCGGGCCCGATGCCGAAAGTGCCGCCCCGGCCTTTGCCCGCCGCGTCGGTCACCGAGTGCTGGGCCTGCTGGTGGGTGCGCAGCTGCGTCCTGCCGGTGGCCCAGCCGGGCGCCAGCTCGGTGATCGCGGCGCGCATCCGGTACGTCCCGGTGGTGGACCCGTCCCGGCTGGTCAGGTCCTCGCCGACGACTCCGTCGCGCAGCAGCCGGGGCAGGTCCTCCAGAACGGTCGAGGTCGCCGTGGCCTCGTACAGCCGGGCCCGGCCGGGTGCTCCGGGCCAGGTCAGGGACGGGTGCAGCACGGAGGCGACCGCGTCGAACAGGCCGCCGCCCCCTCCGTGGGGGGCGGCGCGGTCGGCGAGGGCGAGGGGGGCCATGGAGTCGGCCAGGGAGATCCCGCGAGCGGTCTCGGCGCGCAGCCGGCGCGGGCGGCGCGGCGCCCCCGCGGTCACCGGCACGAGGTGTTCGGTGGGCACCCGCATGGTGAGGGAACCGGTTGCCGAAAAGGTCTGGGCGCCGGGGGTGCCGTCCTTGGCGATGCGGACGCCGTAGCGGACCCGGCGGGGCACCTCGACGGACCCCTTGTCGCTGCGCAGGACGCGCGGCTCGGCGGTGCCACGCTGGCTGCGGGTGTCCCGCGAGGACTGGAAGGGCTGCGCGGACGCGGTCATGGCGCCGCCGACCCAGACGCCGGGGGCGACGGGCGCCAGCCCGAACGCGGTCATGGCCGCGCCCGAGGAGGCGGAGGAGCCGGCGGAGCGGCCGACGGTGGCGGACGTGTTGTGGTGCATGTCGATCTTGGTGGCCGCGTCGAGGGCGTTGCCGCCGCCGGGGGCGAAGGTGCCGGGGCGGTCGTCGTCGGCGGTGGACAGGGTGACGGTGACGTCGTAGCGGTCCTGGCCACGCGGCCCGGTGACGGCGAACGCGCGGCCCTGCCCGTAGAAGGTCTCGGGGCGTCCGGCCAGCTCGGCGACGATATCGGTGATCGTCTCGTCGCGGTGGCCGATGACGGTGACGAGGGTGGTGGAGACGAACTCGTGCCCGGTGAGCCGGTACGCCGACGACAGCCCTGGTGCTTCGAAGTCCTGAAGGTAGGGCGGAAGTTCGAGGGAGTCCTCGGCGACCTCGGCGATCGGGGCGGGCGTGGCGGCCGACCGGCCGCGCGCCCCACCAGTCCCCAGCGAGCCACCGGCTCCCCGCGCTCCCCGAAGTCCCTGCGCTCCCCGAGTTCCCCACGCTCCATGCGGCCCACGGCCCTCGGAGCGACCGCCGGAGGTCAGCGCGCGGGCGGTCGCCGCGTTGCCCGCCGTCTGCTGGAGCCCGAGCAGCGGATTCGCCGCGGGCGCCGCGCGTGAAGGCTCGGGTGCCACCCGCGACGGCTCGGGCGCCCGCTCGGGGGAGCCGCCCCGCCGGTGGTCGTCCGCCGTCTGTCGCTGTCCATGCACGCGCGTCAGCGTAGGGACGGGGCGGCGACCGGAGCGGCGCGCGCGGCGATTGTTCAACTCCCGTACGCCGAAAGGTCGCCGGAGCCGCGCTCGCGGCCCCGAACGCCCAGGTGGGACGGCCACCTCCGCTGCCCCGCCGACCCCCTCGGTCACCCGCGACGACCCAGCGCGCCTCGACCGTTCGGCCGATCCGCGGGGCAGATCGTCCGCCTGCCGTGAGTCCCCCGGCTGGCGGGTACGGGCATCGCTCCCGACGAACGGCAGAGTCCGCCGCGGCTGACCCGAGCGACGCCCGTCCACCTTCCGCCGCTGTTCGATGCCGATTTCCTCGCCGTCGAACTCACGAAAATCTGTGATGTCTGGAGTAGACATTGGTGGGCGACGTGATTATGGTTTCTCTCGTAGCCAGAAGGACCGCAGGGCCCGGCAGACACGAACTGCCAGGCAGAAGTATGTAGTTGCAGTAGTTGGTCGCATTACGCAGTTGCAGTACGCAGGGCGGTTCGGTGGTGGAGTCTCGAAGCCAGAGCAGTTGCAGGACGGCGACGGGACTGACGACCGGACCGGGTGGCCCGCAGTGATCAGGGGCCGCCATGAGCAGGACCAGCAGTGAAGTGAGTGAGCGGTACCTCGGTGAAGGCGTCGGCTGCGGGCGCGCGCACCGGGAGGTCCGGCAGTGGGGTTCCAAGCCAGAGCAGACGCAGGACGGGCGACGGGGCTGGCTGCCGGAGAGTGACAGCGGTGCTGACACAGGCCGCTCGAGCAGTACGCGGTACCAGCAGAACGCAGTCCCCTGTTTGGCAAGAAAAACGTCCGGCAATCAGTGCCGGGCAAGCAATTGATCACTGAGGGATGAACGGAGGAGCCGAGCGCCATCAGGATCGCCCGGGCCGATGTGTTGAACCCGGGTACCGCAGGACATCGATAGTGAGGTGGTCTCCGGTCAAGCAACCGCGATCCCGGTATCCCCGACGGCTTTTCGGTCGGGTGTGCGGAAACAGAGGGCCGGCGCAGCACGAAGGCCGGCAGATGGTGTAGCAGTTCCTTCGGGCCCTGGCGCCGTACGGCGCCAGGGCCCTCCACATGTGCCCAGAGTCGGACGAGGAAGCGCGGCAACGCCGAGGTGGACCCGTCCGCCGAATCCGGTACCAGAATATGAGCGCATGATCGCCGAAGATTCTCCACAGCCGTCACCCGAACGGGAGTCCCCCACCCGCCTCGGCACCGCACGCGACCCCCTCCGTGTCCCGGCGGCCGATGTACCCACCGGCCAGGAGAGCGGGGTGGAGCGCGCGGCGGCGGTGCTGAAACCGAGAATGCGCGGCTGGCTGCACGCCGGCGTGTTCCCGCTCGCGCTGGCCGGAGGCATCGTCCTCATCGCCCTCTCCCGCTCCGCCGCGGCAGTGGCGGCCTGCGCGGTGTACGCCGTGTCGGCCTGTCTCCTGTTCGGTACCAGCGCGGTCTACCACCGCGGAACGTGGGGCTCGCGCGGGGAGGCGGTCCTGCGGCGGATGGACCACGCGAACATCTTCCTGATCATCGCCGGCACCTACACCCCGCTGGCGGTCCTGCTGCTGCCCACGCACAAACAACTGGTGCTGCTGACCGCGGTGTGGGCGGGCGCCCTGGCCGGCATGGCCTTCCGCGTCCTGTGGATCGGGGCTCCCCGATGGCTCTACACCCCGTGCTACATCGCGCTGGGCTGGGTGGCCGTCTTCAACCTGCCCGACTTCGCACGTGCCGGCGGCACCGCCGTCGTCGTACTCGTCATCACGGGCGGTCTGCTCTACACCGCGGGCGCCGTCGTCTACGGACTCAAGCGGCCCGACCCGTCACCAGCCTGGTTCGGCTTCCACGAGGTCTTCCACGCCCTGACCATCGCCGCGTTCACCGCGCACTACACGGCCATCCTCCTGGCCGCGACCTGACCGCGCCGGTTCCGGAGGTACGGCGTCGAGTGTCCGGCGTCCGGTGTCCGAGCCGAAGCACCTCCGTATCCTGGACGGCGACATGGCTCATCCGGGATCAGACGCTCACGTCGCGTGAGTCGTTGGCCTTCGCCGAACAACAGCTGGGGGAAACGTGGCCGCATGGTGAACCCGGTTCGCCCTGTCCTCACCTCCCTGTTGGTGAACCTGCTGATCGGCATACCGACGGCGGCCCTCGTGGCGTGCGCCCGCTGGTACGCCAAGTACGGTCACTGCTCGTACGAGGACCTGGGCCGCCCCGACCTGGACCAGTGCACGTACGACCAGATCGAGAGCAGCGGCTTCGCGCTCTTCGGGCTGATCGCCTCGGCGCTGGTGGTGGTGAGCCTGGTAGTCCTGTTCGACGTGGTGAAGCCTCTGAGGGCGGGCCACCCGATCGCCCACCGCCTGCTGACCCTTCCCGCCGCCCTGCTGCCGTACGCGTTCCTCATGACCGCCGCGTAGCCCCTCAGCGGCGAAAACCGCTGTCCGTTCGCCGGAGCACGGCGACAGACAGCCGGAGGGTTCCAGGGGCGGAGGCGGCGGACGATATACGGCACGGCACGGGATATAACCGAACGGTGATCTACCACCTCGTACCGAAGGCGGAATGGGACGCCCGCCCCGACCGCCCCTACGCGCCCGCCTCCCTCGGCGAGGACGGCTTCGTGCACTGTTCGCCCGACGAGGCGACGACGTTGGCCATCGCCGACGCCTTCTACCGCACGGCCCCGAGACCCCTCCTGGCGGTGCTCCTCGACGAGGACCGCCTGACCGCCCGCTGCGCATGGGAGCCGGCGGCCCCGGCCCCGCCTCCGGGTGTCCCCGACTCCGCCCTGTTCCCGCACGTCTTCGGCCCCCTCGACCGCGGCGCGGTCACCCGCGTCCTGGAGGTCCGCTGGGACGAGGAGGGCAGGGCGGCGGAGCTGACTACGCTGGGTACATGTCCCTGAAGCGCATCAACGTCTACGCCGACGCCGACGACCTGGCGATCATCAAGGAAGCGGCCAGGCGGCGAGGCGTGAGCGAGGCGGAAATCATCCGGCAGGGCATCCACCTCGCCGCGATGGCCAACCGCGTCCGCGACGAACCGCCCCTATCCCGCACCTTCGCGGGGCCCGGTCGTACGGCGTCCAGGGCCGAAGTCCGTGACGCCGTACGACCGGGCCCC